>JAHRAN010000176.1 GCA_020027245.1 Myxococcota bacterium | reverse complement strand
CTCGAGCGGCTGCACCTCGGCATGATGGTGCCCGACGCCGAAAATTCGTCGGGCTTCGGCACGGCCTTCACGGTTTCGATCGAGGCGCGCACCGGCGTCACCACCGGCATCTCGGCGCAGGATCGCGCACACACCATCCTGACCGCCATCGCACCGGAGGCGCGGCCCCACGACATCGCGCGCCCCGGTCACATCTTCCCGCTGCGCGCGCGCGAGGGCGGCGTGCTGCGGCGCGCCGGGCAGACCGAGGGCTCGGTGGATCTCGCGCGTCTCGCCGGGCTGCAACCGGCGGGTGTGATCTGCGAGATCATGAACGACGACGGCACCATGGCGCGCATGCCCGACCTCAAAGCTTTCGCGTGCGAGCACGGGCTCAAGATCGTCACCATCGCCGACCTGATCGAGTACAGGCTGCGCAAGGAGAAGCTGGTGCAGGCGGCGGGCGAGACGCTGCTGCCGACCCGCATCGGCGGCGAGTTCCGCGCCATCGTGTATGAGAACCAGATTGACTTCATTGATCACATCGCACTGGTGAAGGGCGAGATTGACGAGCAGGACGATGTGCTGGTGCGCGTTCACAGCGAGTGCCTGACCGGAGACGCCTTTGGCTCACTGCGCTGCGACTGCGGCGAGCAACTCGACGCCGCCATGCAAATGATCGAAAGCGCGGGCGCGGGCGTGATTCTCTACATGCGGCAGGAGGGCCGCGGCATCGGGCTCAAGAACAAGATTCGCGCTTATGGCTTGCAGGATTCAGAGGGCCTCGACACGGTGCAGGCCAACGAGCGCCTCGGTTTCGCCGCCGACATGCGCGATTATGGCGTCGGCGCGCAGATTCTCCACGATCTCGGCGTGCGGCGCATGCGCATCATCACCAACAACCCGGGCAAGCGAACCGGCATTCAGGGTTACGGGCTGCAGATCGTCGAGCGCGTGCCGCTCGAAGTCGCGCCCAACGAGAAGAATTTCGAGTATCTCCGCACCAAGAAAGAGAAACTCGGCCACGTACTTCACCTGATGAGCTAGGAGCGAGCGGGGGAGGGGGCGGTGTTAAATGTTCCAAAGCGTTGACGATGTGATTCAGAAGCTGGGCCAGCAGGATTATATCTGCGGCAAGGACATCGCGACGGTGGTCTATCTGGCTGCGAAGCTCGAGAAGCCGGTGCTGGTCGAGGGGCCGGCGGGCGTCGGCAAGACCGAGCTCGCCAAGGTGGTGGCGCGCGCCACCGGCCGGCCGCTGATCCGCCTTCAGTGCTACGAGGGCCTCGACGAGGCGAAGGCGCTCTACGAATGGGAGTACTCGAAGCAGTTGCTCTACACGCAGATTCTCAAAGAAAAGTTCGCCGAGACCATGGCTGGCGCGACCACGCTGCGCGACGCCGCCGAGCGCGTCGGGCGCGAGGACAGCGTGTTCTTTTCGGACCGCTTCATCGTGCCGCGCCCGCTGCTGCGCGCCATCAGCGCCGATGAACCGAGCCTGCTGTTGATTGACGAGGTGGACAAGAGCGACCCGGAGTTCGAGGCCTTCCTGCTCGAAGTGCTCTCGGACTTTCAGGTGACCGTGCCTGAGGTCGGCACCCTCGAAGCGAAGCATCGCCCGCTCGCCTTCCTGACTTCGAACGACGCGCGCGAGATGAGCGACGCGCTGAAGCGCCGCTGCCTGCATCTCTACATTGACTTCCCGGACGAGGAACTCGAACTGCGCATTCTGGAGACCCGGGTTCCGGGCATCGAACAGCGGCTGGCCGAGGAGCTGGTGAGCGTGATGCAGCGGCTGCGCAAGCTCGACCTCAAGAAGACGCCCTCGATCAGCGAGACCCTCGACTGGGCGCGCGCGCTGCTCGCGTTGAACGCGCGCGAGCTCGGTGAGGAATTGATCAACGACACGCTCAATGTGATCCTCAAGTACGAGGGCGACATCAAGAAGACCCAGGGTGAGATCGGCCGCCTGATTGCGCGCCGCTCGACCGGGGGTGAAAGCGAAGGCGGCGACACCGGCGCGTCTGAATCGCCCGCGCCGTCGTCGCCGCCGGCCCCGCCCGCCTCATCCGTCAAACGAGGCGTTCTGCACTGAACCCCGCCGGGAGCGCCCCGTGCAGCAGAAGATCATCGCTTTTGCAAACCTGCTCCGGAAGAGCGGCATGCGGGTTTCGGTCGCCGAATCGCTCGACGCCTTCGTGGCGCTCGACGAGCTCTCCATCGGCGACCGCGAGATTTTCAAGGACGCGCTGCGTTGCACGATGGTCAAGCGCTCCGATGACATCCCCACCTTCAATGAACTCTTCGACCGCTACTGGTCGGCCTTTTATGACCAATTGCGCGAGGCCTTCGAGCAGGCCGGCGAGAACGCCGGCGACGCGCTCGACATCGAGGCGCTGCTGCGGGCGGTGGAGCAGGGTATGGAGCAGTTGCCGCCGGGCAGTCTCGACCTGTCCGAGTTGGCCAAAGTGCTGCTCAGCCAGGACCTGAATGCGCTCGAGCAGTTGATTCGCCAGGCGGCGCGGGAGGCGGGCACCGAGAAAATCGAGAACATGCTGCAGATTGGATTCTTCACGCGCCGCACCATGGAGCAGCTTGGCTCCGAGGGCACCGGCGAACAACTCCGCAGCTTGGCCGGGCAGCTCCGCGAGAGTGGGCTCAGCGACGCCGAGGCCGACGCGCTGCTTGCGATGTTCGAGCGCTTCATGGAGGCGCTGCGCCGGAGCGTGCGCAACTACACCGAGCGCGAACTCGAACAGCACAATTTTGACTACATGGAGAAATTCCGCCGCGAGAGCCTGCTCGAAAAGAGTTTCTACAACCTGAGCGAAGAGGAGATTCGCAAGATGCGCGAGGTGGTGGCGCGGCTCGCGCAGCGCATCAAGAACGTGCTTTCGATTCGCAAGCGGCGGTTGAAGCGGGGCAAGCTCGACCTGCGCACCATGCTGCGCCGCAACGCTGGCCACGGCGGCGTGCCCTTCGAGCTTCTGTTCCGCGAGCGCCGCAAGGACCGGCCGAAGCTGGTGATCCTCTGCGATGTCTCCTCCTCGGTGGCCAATGTCTCGCGCTTTATGATGCAGTTCATGTACTCGCTGCAGGAGTGCTTCACCAAGATTCGCTGCTTCGTGTTCGTGTCCGAACTCGGCGAGGTGACGCCGGTCTTCAAGGACAAGGACATCAACGACGCCATCACCAAGGCCCTCGATGGCGGCGATGTGATCAACGTGTACACCCGCTCGAACTTCGGGCAGGCCTTTCACATTTTCTGGCGCGACCATCTGGCCGCCATTGACAACAAGACCACCGTGCTGGTGCTCGGCGACGCGCGCAACAACTACAACGACCCACGCGCCTGGTGCCTGCGCGACATTCACAACAAGGCGCGGGATGTCCTGTGGCTGAATCCGGAGAGCCCGAGCGCCTGGGGTTTTGGCGATTCCGTCATGGACAAGTACCTGCCACACGTGGACGTGGCCGAGGAGTGCCGCAACCTGAAGCAGCTTTCGAAGATCGTGGACCGGCTGCTGCTCTGAGCGCGCGCCGGGGCGCTGCTCCCGAAACAGGAAGCCCCGCCCGGTTCAGGCCGGGCGGGGCTTCCTTGAAAGGGCGGAGGGCGGTGGATGGATGATGGGGGGTGAGAGGTTCGACATTTCGGTGAAGAAATGCCTCATCCACCGCGCCTCCATAAACTTGCAATCTGCTTGGGGCCTTGGAGTATGCCGCCACGCCCGGCTCCTTGTCAATCGCCCCCGAGCCGGGCGCTACAGCCCGAAACCGCGCAATCCGCGCGCGGGCGGGGCGGGGCCGGGTGCTGTAGCCTGCGCGGGATGACGGCGCGTTTTCACATCCGCACCTACGGGTGCCAGATGAATGTCCACGATTCCGAGAAGCTCGCAAACCTCTTGCATCATGCGGGGCTTCGGGCGGCGGACTCCGAGGCGCAGGCCGAGTTGCTGCTGATCAACACCTGCTCGATTCGGGAGAAGGCGGAGCACCGGCTCTACAGCGACCTCGGCGCGCTGCGCTCGTGGAAGGCGGGAGCAGAGGGGCGCGTGCTCGGGGTCGGCGGCTGCGTCGCCGAGCAACAGGGCGCCTCGCTGCTGCGCCGCTTCCCGCACCTCGACTTCGCGTTCGGCACCCACAACCTGCGTCTGGTTCCCTCGATGGTCAGCGCGGCGCGGCAAGGCGTGCGGCAGGCGCAGACCGGTGAATCGCACAGCCTCGAACGCTTCGATCTGCCGCAGCGTCACCCGGCCTTCGAGAGCCGCACGCCGGGACGCGCCTTCCTCACGGTGATGGAGGGCTGCGACATGTTCTGCAGCTTCTGCATCGTGCCGCTGACGCGAGGCCGCGAGATCAGCCGCCCCGCGGCTTCGATTCTTTCCGAGGCGCGGCAGTTGGCGGCGCGCGGCGTGGTCGAGTTGACGCTGCTCGGCCAGACCGTGAACGCCTTTGGCCGTCACGACCTGCGGCGCGGACGCGCGGGCGCGGCGGGCGCGCTGAAAAGTTTCGGCGCGCTGCTCGGCGAGTTGGCGAGAATCCCGGGCATCGAGCGGCTGCGTTACACCAGCCCGCACCCGCTCTTCTTCGACGAGGCCCTGCTGCGCGCCCACGCCGAGCTCCCCGAACTCTGCCCCCATGTTCACCTGCCCCTGCAAAGCGGCTCCGACCGCATTTTGGAAAAAATGCGGCGGCGCTACAGCGCGCGCGAGTTCATCGGCATCGCCCGGCGGCTGCGTGCGGCGCGCCCGGACCTGGCGCTGACCACGGATTTGATCGTCGGCTTTCCCGGTGAGACCCGCGCGGACTTCGAGGACACGCTGGCCGTGGTGCGCGAAGTGGGTTTTGTTGACGCGTACGCCTTCAAGTATTCGCCGAGGCCCGGCACCAAAGCCGCCACGATGGACGGCGCCGTCCCCCCCGACGAGGCGCAGCAGCGGCTCGAGGCGCTTCAGGCGCTGCAGCGCGGCCTGACCCTCGACGCGCACCGAAGCCGGGTCGGCACGGAGACCGTGGTGCTGGTCGAGGGGCCGAGTGCGCGCCCGAGGGCGACCGCCAGTGACGACGCGGGTGCCAGCGCTCCCCGTCAGCTTCGGGGCCGCGACCCCTATCACCGCATCGTGAACTTCGAGGCGGGCGCCGGGTGCGTCCGCCCCGGCGCGCTGCTGCCGCTGCGGCTGGTCGAGGCCACGCCCCACTCGCTGATCGGCGCCTCCCTCGACAGCGCGGGCGCGCCAACCTAGAATTCGCCGGATGAACGAGAGTCGGATTCGCGAGGGGCTGACCTTCGACGACGTGCTGCTTTCGCCGGCGGCCTCCGATGTGCTGCCCCGCGATGTGGATCTTTCGACGCAGCTCACCCCGGACATCACGCTTCAGGCGCCTCTGGTCTCGGCGGCGATGGACACCGTCACCGAGCACGCCACCGCCATTGGCATGGCGCAGCACGGCGGCATCGGCATTTTGCACCGCAACATGTCCATCGAGGCGCAGGCGGCCGAGGTGGACAAGGTGAAGCGCTCCGAGTCCGGCATGATCGTGGACCCGATTACGCTTTCACCGGAGCGCCGCATTCAGGACGCCCTCGACCTGATGCAGCGCTACCGCATCTCGGGTGTGCCGGTGACCCAGGAGGGGCGCGCGGTGGGCATCCTCACCAACCGCGACCTGCGCTTCGTCAAGGACACGAGCCGCCCGATTCACACCGTGATGACCAGCGAGCGGCTGGTCACGGTGCCGCCCGGCACCACCATGGCGCGCGCGCGCGAGCTGCTGCACGAGCACCGCATCGAAAAGCTGCTGGTGGTGGATGAGGCGGGGCAGTTGCGCGGGCTGATCACCATCAAGGACATCGAAAAGAGCGAGCGCTACCCGCACGCGACCAAGGACGAGAGCGGCCGGCTGCGCTGCGGCGCGGCGCTCGGCGCGGGCGTCGAAACTTTGCCCCGCGCGCAGGCGCTGGTCGCCGCCGGTGTGGATGTGGTGGTGGTGGACACCGCGCACGGTCACGCCAGCGGTGTGCTGCGGGCCATCGAGGCGCTGCGCCGGGAGTTCCCGTCGCTGCCGATCATCGGCGGCAACGTGGCGACCGGCGAGGGCGCCGAGGCGCTGGTCAAGGCGGGCGCTTCGGGCGTGAAGGTCGGCGTCGGCCCGGGTTCCATTTGCACCACGCGCGTGGTCGCCGGCGTCGGCATCCCGCAACTGACGGCCGTGATGGACGCCGCGCGCAGCACTGAGAGCAAAGGCATCCCGGTCATCGCCGACGGCGGCATCAAGTTCTCGGGCGATGTCGTGAAGGCCCTTGCCGGCGGCGCCAGCAGCGTGATGATCGGCTCGCTGCTGGCTGGCGCAGATGAAACACCGGGCGAGGTGATCCTGATGCAGGGTCGCTCCTACAAGGTCTATCGCGGCATGGGTTCGATCGGCGCGATGGCCGACGGCTCCCGCGACCGCTACTTCCAGGAGCACATCGAGGCGCGCGACAAGCTCGTGCCCGAGGGCATCGAGGGGCGCGTGCCGTATCGCGGCAGCCTTTCGAGCGCGCTCGACCAACTGCTCGGCGGCCTGCGCGCGGGCATGGGCTACTGCGGCGCGAGGGCCTTAGCCGAGTTGCGCGCAAGGGCGCAGTTCGTGCGCATCTCGAACGCCGGCCTGAGCGAGAGCCATGTCCACGATGTCATCGTCACCAAGGAAGCGCCGAACTACCGGCTCGACAAACCCATTTAACCATCTATTCACCATTTACCCATCCAGTCAACAGCACGAACGCCAACCGGCAGCCGGAGGCTGGCTCGATGTCCCCCGACGCGCAACGCGATCGCATCCTCATCCTCGACTTCGGCTCCCAGTACACACAGCTCATCGCGCGCCGCATCCGCGAGCAGAAGGTGTATTGCGAAATCCATCCGCCGACGCTCGACATCGAAACCCTGCGCGCATGGCGGCCGGCCGGGCTGATCCTCTCCGGCGGCCCGTCGAGCGTGCTCGACGCCGGGGCCCCGGAACTCGACCCCGGAATTCTCGAACTCGAGCTGCCGATACTCGGTATCTGCTACGGACTGCAACTCCTGGCGCAGCAGCAGGGCGGGTTGGTGGAGCGCGCCAGCGAGCATGAATACGGACGCGCGCAGTTGAAGGTCGAGCGCGCACACCCGCTGTTCGCCGGCTTTGGCGCGGATGATACGGATGGGACGGATGAGAAAAATAGAAAAGTTAAATCAGTCTGGATGAGTCACGGCGACCGGCTGCTGCGCCTGCCCGAGGGTTTCGAGGTGATCGCCAGCAGCGACCATTCCCCGTTTGCCGCGGTGGCGCATCGAGAGCGGCCGGTGATGGGCCTGCAGTTTCATCCCGAGGTGACGCACACCGACGGGGGTGCGCAGATTCTCGCCAACTTCGCGCACGGCATCTGCGGTTGCACGGGAAGCTGGACGGCGGAGACCTTCGTCGAGGAGGCGCTGGTTCGGCTGCGCGCGCAACTGGGCGAGGGCCGCGCGGTCTGCGGGCTCTCGGGCGGGGTGGATTCCTCGGTGGCCGCGGCGCTCGTGCACCGCGCCATCGGCGACCGGCTCACTTGCGTCTTTGTGGATCACGGTCTGCTGCGTCTCGGCGAAGGCAAAGAGGTCGAGGCGGCGATGACCCGCGGGCTTGGCATTCCGCTCGTGACGGTGGACGCGAGCGAGCGCTTTCTCTCGGCGCTCGCAGGTGTGCGCGATCCCGAGGAGAAGCGGCGCATCATCGGCCGTCACTTCGTCGAGGTCTTTGACGAGCAGGCGCAGCGCATCGAGGGCGCGAAGTTTCTGGTGCAGGGAACGCTCTACCCGGATGTCATCGAAAGCGTCTCGGTGCGCGGCCCCTCGGCGACGATCAAGACGCACCACAACGTGGGCGGCCTGCCGGAGAACATGCGCCTGCACCTGGTGGAGCCGCTGCGCGAACTCTTCAAGGACGAGGTGCGCGCGGTGGGGCGGGTGCTCGGCGTCCCCGAAACGGTTCTGGGCCGGCACCCCTTCCCGGGCCCCGGTCTCGCGGTGCGCATTCTCGGCGAGGTGACCCGCGCGCGCTGCGATACGCTGCGCCAGGCCGACGCGATTCTGATCGAGGAGCTGCGGCGCGCGGGTCTTTACGACGAGGTCTGGCAGGCTTTTGCCGTCTTCCTGCCGATTCAGAGCGTCGGCGTGATGGGCGACACGCGCAGTTATGAGCACTGCGTGGCCCTGCGCTGCGTGTCCTCGGCGGACGCGATGACGGCGGACTGGTCGAAGCTGCCGACGGAGTTGCTCGCCACCGTCTCGAGCCGCATCACCAACGAGGTCGCCGGCGTGAACCGCGTGGTGTATGACATCTCCTCCAAACCCCCCGCCACCATCGAATGGGAGTGACTGTGGCGACGGTTCCCTTTGCGCATCTTCATCTGCACACGCAGTACTCGCTGCTCGATGGCGCCATCAAGCACAACCCGCTCTTCGAGCGGGTGAAGGCGCTGGGGCAGGAAGCGATTGCGATGACCGACCACGGCAACCTGTTCGGCGCCATCGAGTTCTATGAGAAGGCGCGCGCGAACGGCGTGAAGCCCATCATCGGCTGCGAGGCCTACATCGCATCCGGCTCCCGCTTCGACAAGGAGCGGCGCGAGCACGACAACCGGGGCTTTGATGCCATCAGCCACCAACTGCTGCTGGCGATGAACGAAACCGGTTATCGAAACCTGATGATGCTGATTTCCAAAGCCTGGCTCGAAGGCTTTTACTACAAGCCGCGCATTGACCTCGAGCTGCTGGCGAATCACAGCGAGGGGTTGATCACCACATCCGGCTGCCTTTCGTCGCTGGTGTGCCGGCGTCTGCTCGGCGGCGAGACGGACGAGGCCTGGCAACTGGTCGAGGAACTGTCCCGCAGCTTCAAGGATCGCTACTACCTCGAGCTTCAACGCCACGGCATTCCCGCGCAGGACAAAGTGAATGCGGAACTCGTGAAGATGGCGGCGGATCTCCGCCTGCCGCTGCTCGCCACCAACGATGCGCACTATCTCGAACACGATGACCACGACCACCACGACGCGCTGCTCTGTATCGGCACCGGCTCGAACCTCGACGACCCGAAGCGCTTCCGTTTCGACGGCCAGGGCTTCTTCGTAAAGAGCGGCGAGGAAATGCTCGAGGTGTTTCACGACTGCCCGGAGGCGGTGCGCAACACCATGGTGATCGCCGAACGCTGCGAGCTCGAAATTCCGATGGGCAACTACCAGATGCCCGAGTTTCAGGTGCCGGCGGGTATGGAGCGCGAGCAGGTGCTCGAGCGCGACACCTGGCAGGGCCTGCGCGCCCGGCTCGGCATGGAAGTGGACGAGCCTTTCGAGAACACGCGCGCGCATTACGCCCGGCGCATCGAGCACGAGCTTCGGGTGATCAACGAGATGGGCTTCGCCGGCTACTTCCTGATCGTGGCCGACTTCATCAACTACGCGAAGCGGAGCAACATTCCGGTGGGGCCGGGGCGGGGCTCATCCGCTGGCAGCCTTACGGCCTACAGCCTCGGCATCACCAGCGTTGACCCGATCGAGCACGACATTATTTTCGAACGCTTTCTGAACCCCGAGCGCGTCTCGATGCCGGACATTGATGTGGATTTCTGCATCCGCGGGCGCGATCAGGTGATTGACTACGTCGCCAGTTGTTACGACGACAAAGAGAAGGGCGACGAAGGGCGTCGCGTCGCGCAGATCATCACCTTCGGCTCGCTTCAGGCGCGCGCCGTGATCCGGGATGTGGGGCGCGTGATGGGGATGCCCTACGGCGAGGTGGATCGCATCGCCAAGCTGGTGCCGGAGACACTCGGCATCAGCCTCGAAGAGGCGCAGCGGCAGAGTTCGGAGCTTCGCGCGCGCATCGAGGGCGAGGGCAGGGTGCGCCAGTTGTTCGACACCGCGCGCAAACTCGAGGGTCTGGTGCGCCACGCCTCGACCCACGCCGCCGGCGTGGTCATCGGCACCGGCCCGCTGATTGAAAAAGTCCCGCTCTACCGCGACTCGCGCACCAAAGATGTGGTGACGCAGTTCGACATGCACTGCATCGAGAAGCTCGGCCTCATCAAGTTCGACTTCCTCGGCCTGCGCACGCTGACCATCATCGCCGACGCCGAGAAGCACATCCGCGCGGGCGGGCTTGCGGCGTTCAGCGCCGAGCGGATCCCCCTCGACGACAAAGCCAGCTACGACCTGCTGTGCCGGGGCGACACCGAGGGCGTGTTTCAGATGGAGTCCTCAGGCATCACCGAGCTGGTGATGAAGCTGAAGCCGCGCAGCTTCAAGGAAGTGATTCCGCTGATCGCCCTGTATCGCCCCGGCCCGCTCGGCTCGGGCATGGTGGACGACTATGTCTCGCGCAAGCACGGGCTGACCCCGGTTAAATTTCTGATTCCCGAACTCAAGGAACTGCTCACAGAGACGCTCGGCGTCATCGTCTATCAGGATCAGGTGCTGCAGATCGCAAACCAGTTGGCGGGCTATACCCTCGGCGAGGCCGACCTGTTGCGGCGCGCGATGGGCAAGAAGCAGCCCGAGGAGATGGCGAAACACGAGGCCCGCTTCGTGGACGGCTGCGCAGAGAAGAAAAACATCAAGCGCAGCCATGCCGGAACGCTGTTCGAGCAGATCGTCGAGTTTGCGGGGTATGGTTTTCCCAAAGCGCACGCGACCGCGTATGCCTTTCTCACCTATCAGACCGCGTATCTGAAGGCGAACCACCCGCGCGAATTTCTGGCGGCGCTGCTCTCGATCGAAGCCGGCAACCCGAACAAACTGGGGCGCTACATCGCGCACGCCCGCGCCAGCGGCATCGAGGTGTTGCCGCCGGATGTGAACGAATCCGGCGACAACTTTACGCCGGTGACCGAGGGCATCCGCTTCGGCTTGATCGGCGTCAAGAACACGGGCGCGGCCGCAATCCAGGCCATCCTCGAAGCGCGCGACGAGACCGGCCCCTTCCGCGATCTCTTCGACTTCACCCGCCGCGTGGATCGGCAGCGGGTGAACCGCCGCGCCATCGAATCGCTGATGATGTGCGGCGCCTTCGATTCGCTGCATCCGAATCGCGCTGCCGTGGTGAAGGCGCTCGACACCGCCATCGAAACGGGCGTCGCGGCGCAGCGCGACCGGAAGTCCGGCCAGACGAACCTCTTTGGCGAAGCCGAGACCAACGATTCGACGCAGGCGCTCCCCGACGAGCCGCCCTGGACCGACAGCGAGCGCCTCGCCTTCGAAAAGGAATTTCTGGGCTTCTATGTGACCGGCCATCCGCTGGAGGCGCAGCGTCCGGTGCTCGCCCGCCTCTGCGATGTGCGAAGCGGCGCCACCGAGGGCAAGGTCGGGCGTCCGGTGCGCGCGGGCGGCTTGCTGACCAAGCTGCGCGAAACGCGGACGCGCCGCGGCCAGACCATGGCCTTCGCAACCCTCGAAGATCTGGAGGGAAGCTTCGAGCTGGTGATCTTCGCGGACGCTTTTGAAAGTCACCGCGAACTTCTGAAGCGCGCACGCAGCGGTGAGGGCGAGATGCAACAGGCGCTGCCGTTGCTGGTGCGCGGGACCCTCGAGTCCGCGGAGCCGGCGAAAATTCTGGTCGAGGACATCTTCACGCTGGCCAACGCCGAGGATCAACTCGCCGTCGAGCTGCACATCCGCCTGCAGGCGCCGGATGCCAGCCGCGCCCGTCTGGCCGCGCTGCGCAAGATGCTCGAAAAGCGAAGCGGCGACTGCTCGGTGCGCCTGCATCTTCTGATCCCCGGTCAGAGCGAAACCCTGCTGGCGTTGCCGGAAGAGCGCAGCGTCGAACCCGACGATGCGCTGCTGCAGGAAATCAACACGCTCTTCGGTCGCCCCGTCGCCGAGTTGACGCTGTGACGCTGCGCGCGCGCCGCCGGGCTTTGCCCCTCGCGGTGCTCGTCACGCTCTGCCTGAACGCCGCCGCACAGGCCACGGTTCCCCGCGAAATCCGCGTGGAACTCGAAGCCGCGGCGCCCATCGTCGTCCCCGAGGACGAGGAAGCGGGTACACAAACGCCGAGCGCTACCGCACTGCAGGCGCAGGCCCTCGCCGCCGGCATCGCCGAAGCCCTGCGTCGCGTGGCGTTTCAGTTGAGCGATCCGTCGCGGTTGTTCCAGTTGCTGGCGGAAGCGGAGGCGCCGCCCGAGGCGGGCGCGGTGCACGAAAACCCGCCGCCCGCGTACTGGATCCGGTTACTCACTGGCGAGGCGCGCGACTACGTGCTGCGCTACCGCGTGCTCGAGCGCATCGGTCAGCGCATACCCACCACACCCATTGTACTTTTCAAGGATGATGCGGAAGAGCCGCCGGACTTCGAATTCGCACTGCGGCTCGAGATCGTCATGGACGCGCACCGGATCGCCGCCGCCCTCGAGCGCGCGGGCCTGCGCAGCGAACCCGACCCGGCGCCCGCAGAGGCCCTGCGGGTGACGGTGCAGCCAGCGCCGTCGTGGGCGGCCTGGCGGCGCTTCCGCGACGCCGCGCTGGCTACAGGCGCCGCACAGTGTGTGCCCGTCCTGCTCGCGGCGGAGCAGATGGTGCTGGAACTCCGCAGCCCGGCCCCGGTGCTCTTGCTCGGGAAGCTCACGCGCGAGCCGCCCGCTGGTCTCGAAATCCAACTGCGGGACGCCACGCCGGGACGGCTCCGCATCGAACTCGCCCTTGCCGCCGAGCGCGAAGGCGCCGCGCCAGAGGCCCCGGACGCGCCAGCCGATTGACACCGCCGGGCCGAGGGGTTACAAAATTCAAGTGAATTCAAGCGATTAGGGCATTCGGGCGGGCGACCACAAAGCTCCGCAGCGGCCCAGGGACTCGAGACACGTAGCTCAGTTGGTCAGAGCGCCGCCTTGACATGGCGGAGGTCGGCGGTTCGAGTCCGCCCGTGTCTACCAGCAAACCCAGAGAAAGCCCCACCCGGGCGGCAACCGAGCGCCACAGCATGAATGCCAGCTTCCGCAAGCCCAGATGAGCGCGATCGAAGTCGGTCTTCCCGACGGTCGAAGCCTCGAGCTGCCTGCTGGCGCGACCGTGCTCGAAGTCGCCGAGCGCATCGGTGCGGGGCTCGCGCGCGCCGCCGTGGCCGGGCGCGTGAACGGTCAACTCAGCGATCTGCGCGCGCCCCTGCGGGAGAGCGCAGCACTCGAAATCGTGACCACGCGCGACGCGGCGGCGGGCGAGGTGCTGCGCCACTCGGCCGAGCACCTGCTGGCCGATGCGGTGAAGCGCCTGTTTCCCGACGCCCAGGTGGATGTCGGGCGCAGCGACCACTCCGAGAAGTTCCAGTACGACTTTCAGGTGGAGCGCCCCTTCACCCCCGCCGAGCTCGAAGAGATCGAGGCGCTGATGGGGCGGATCATCAAGCAGAAGCTGGCCTTCGAGCGCGTGGTCGTGACCCGCGAGCAGGCCGAGCGCATTTTTCGCGAGCAGGGCGAGACCTTGAAGCTCGCGCGTCTGGCGGACATTCCGGAGGGGCAGGAGATCACGCTGTTCCGCCACGGCGACTTCGTTGACCTGTGCCGTGGGCCGCACCTGCGCCACACCGGCCAGATCGGCGCGGTCAAGCTGCTCGAAGCGGCGGGCGCGTACTGGAAGGGCGACGAGTCGCAGCCGATGTTGCAGCGCATCTACGGCACGGCCTTCGCGAGCCAGCGCGAACTCGATGTCCACCTGAAACAACTCGAAGAGGCCCGGCAGCGCGACCACCGCCGCATCGGACAGCAACTCGAATTGTTCACCTTCGACGCGCTGTCCCCCGGCGCGCCCTTCTGGCTGCCGAAGGGCATGGTGCTCTACAACGGGTTGATTGATTTTGTGAAGTCGCTGTACCCCAAGTACGGCTTCGACGAAGTGATGGCGCCGCAGTTGTTCCGCAGCGCGCTGTTCCGCACCTCGGGCCATTATGATGAATTCCACGAAGACATGTTCTGGTTCTCGAGTGATGAGGACGACGGGGAACTCGGCATCAAGGCCATGAATTGCCCGGCGCACTGTCAGCTCTTCGCGCTCGGCAAGCGCAGCTACCGCGAACTACCGCTGCGCTGGGCCGAGTTCTCGCGCCTGCATAGAAACGAGCGCAGCGGCGTGCTCTCCGGGCTCACCCGGGTGCGCGCCTTCGCGCAGGACGACGCGCATATCTTCTGCGAGCCGGAGCAGGTGGAATCCGAGATCGGGCGTTTTTTCGAAATGCTGCGCGAAGTGTACGGCGCGCTGGGTCTTTCGGGCGTGCAGGTCTCCGTCTCGACCCGGCCAGAGCAAGGCTTCCTCGGCGCAGTCGAAGACTGGGAGCGGGCCGAGCAGGCGCTGATCGCCGCCGTCCAGAATGCGGGCTTCGAGTGCGCCATCAAAAAGGGCGAAGCCGCCTTCTACGCGCCGAAGGTCGAGTGCGACTTCCGCGACACCCTGGGTCGAATCTGGACCCTCGGCACGATACAGTTCGACATGGCCATGCCGGGCCGCTTCGGCCTGCGCTACATCGGGCGCGACGGGCGCGAGCACGAGCCGGCGATGCTGCACCGCGCCGTGCTCGGCTCGATCGAGCGCTTCCTCGGCATCTACATCGAACACACCGGCGGAGATTTCCCACTCTGGCTCGCCCCGCTCCAGGTGCTGCTGCTGCCGATTGCCGACCGTCACCAGACATATGCCGGTAAGCTGGTCGCAACCCTCCGGGCCGCGGGCCTGCGCGCCGCCGTGGATGACCGCGCCGAGAAGCTCAACTACAAGATTCGGGAGGCCGAGTTGCAAAAAATCCCCGTCATGTGTGTGCTCGGCGATCGGGAGCAGCAGGATGGAACCGTCTCGCCGCGATACCGGCGTGCGGGTGAGCACAGGGACAGCGCGCTGGCGATGGACGCCTTCGTCGCCGACCTGACCGGGCGTGTGACGCGAAAGGAAGCATGAGAGAGCGAGTGGACAACCGACCCCCGGAGAGGGACACGACGCGCGTGAACGAGCGCGTGCGCGCCCGCGAAATCCGCCTGATTGACGAGAAGGGCGAGCAACTTGGAGAGATGTCGCCGGACGAGGCGCTCGGCATCGCGCTCGAACGGGGTTTCGATCTCGTCGAAGTGGCGCCGAACGCGCGCCCGCCGGTGTGTCGCATCATGGATTATGGGAAGTACAAGTACGAGCAGAAGAAGAAGGCGGCGGCGAGCCGGGCGGCGGGGAAGGGACGCGCCGCTTCGATGAAAGAGGTCAAGATGCGCCCCAGCACGGACGAGCACGATCTGGACTTCAAGCTGCGCAACGCGCGCCGCTTCCTGATTGATGGCGACAAGGTCAAGGTGACGGTGATGTTCCGGGGGCGCGAGATGGCGCACCGCCGCAACGGGTATGCCAAACTCGAACAGGTTCAGGCGTTGCTCGGCGAACTGGTGAGCGTAGAGAACCCGCCGCAGATGCAGGGGCGCTTCCTGTCCATGGTGCTGGTGCCGAACCGCCCCGCCATCGAGGCTTTCAAACGCGAGGAAAACAAACGCGCGGCCACGGAGCACATCGCCCCGAAGGTCGAACCAAACGCAGCCGAAGCTCCGGTTGGAGAGTGAGGGGAGGGGGAGGGGAGGTTAAATGCCGAAGATGAAGAGCCACCGGGGAGCGGCCAAGCGCTTCCGCAAAACGGGCAGTGGAAAGTTGCGCTTTCAGAAGCAGAACAAGCGCCACATCCTCACCAAGAAGTCGAGCAAGCGGAAGCGGCAGCTCCGTGAGCCCGGTCTGGTGTCGCGTGCGGATCGGTCGCGCCTCAGGCAATTGCTCAGCTACCTCTAACTAAGAGCCGCGAAAGCAGCTAGGAGAATTCCATGTCGAGAGTGAAACGAGGCGTCAGCAGCCACCGTCGTCACAAGCGCATCCTGCGCGCGGCGAAGGGCTACCGGGGCAGCCGCAAACGCCTGTTGAAGACAGCGCGCGAGGCCGTCGAAAAGGGGTTGCGGTACGCCTACCGCGACCGGCGTCAGCGCAAGCGGCAATTCCGCTCGCTGTGGATTGCGCGCATCAACGCCGCGGCGCGGTCGCATGGCATGAGTTACAGCCAGATGCTGCATGGGCTGAGCGCCGCGGGTGTGGTGGTGGACCGCAAGAACCTGGCGGCGCTTGCGGTTTCAGACCCCGATGCCTTCGCCGAGCTGGTCGAACTCGCCCGCACCCGGGCGGGCTGAAGCCGGGACACCGCACCTTGCCCCCCGAAGCTCCGGCTCTGGACGCGATCCTGAGTGAGGCCCGCGCCGCCATCCAGCACGCCGCCACCGCGCAGCAGTTGACCGAGGTGCGCGCCGGGTTTCTGGGGCGGCGGGGCACGCTTGCGGCGAAGCTGCGCAACATCGGGCAACTGCCACCCGAAACGCGGGGAGCAGCCGGGCAGGCCGCCAACGAGGCGAAAGAGACCATCGAACGCTTGGTCGAGAAGCGGCGGCGCGAACTCGAGCAGGCGAAGCTGCGCCACAACCTCGAAGAACGCCGTATGGATGTGACCCTGCCGGGCGCGGCGGCGGCGCGCGGTCACTTGCATCCGGTGAGCCGCATCGAAGCCGAGATGTGCGCCTTCTTTAACGGACTGGGGTATTCGGTCGAGGATGGCCCCGAGGTCGAGAGCGACTGGAACAACTTCGGCGCGCTGAACTTTCCCGACGATCACCCGGCGCGCGATCTGCAGGACACCTTCTTTGTGGAAGGCGGCGAGCGGGTGCTGCGCACGCACACCTCGCCGGTGCAGATCCGCGCGATGACGCGGCTCGAACCGCCGTTTCGCTTCATCGTGCCGGGAAGGGTGTATCGCCACGACCACGACCCCACCCACTACCCGATGTTCCATCAACTCGAGGGCTTCTGCGTCGGCGCGGACGTCTCCTTCGGCGATCTGAAGGGAACGCTCTACGCCTTCGCCCGCCACCTCTTCGGCCAGCAGGCGAAGCTCCGCTTCCGCGCGCACTACTTTCCCTTCACCGAGCCCTCGGCGGAAATGGATGTGCGCCGTGGCTCTGGCGCATGGCTCGAGTGGGGCGGCTGCGGGATGATTCACCCGACGGTGCTCCGCAACTGCGAGATTGACCCTTCGCTGTGGCAGGGTTTCGCCTTCGGCATGGCGCTCGATCGCGCGGCGATGATCCGCTTCGGCATCCCGAACATTCAACTGCTGTTCGAGGGCGATCAGCGCGTGCTGGAACAGTTCTGATGCGCGTGCCGCTCGGCTGGCTCGCTTCGTTCATCGCGCTGCCGGCGTCGCAGGATGAACTCGAAGCAAAGCTCACCAGCGCCGGACTCGAAATCCAGCAGGTGATCCAGACCGGCCCCGACATTTCTGCGCTGCAGGTGGGGCGGGTGCTGCACTGCGAGCGGCACCCGAACGCCGACCGGCTCTTTCTGTGCCGCGTTGACCTGGGCGGGGACGAGCCGCTCGAAATCGTATGTGGCGCGAGCAACGTGGCGGCTGGCCAGTTTGTGGCGGTTGCGACGCACGGCGCGCTGCTGCCCGGCGGTCTGCGCATCAAGCGCAGCAAAATACGCGGCGTGGTCTCGAACGGGATGATCTGCTCCGAGCGCGAGCTCGGTCTCGGTGACGAGCACGATGGCATCCTCGTGCTCGACGGCGCGCCCACGCCCGGCGCAAAACTTTCTCAGGTGCTCAATGTCATGGAGACCGTGTTCGACATCGAGATCACCCCGAACCGGGGCGACCTGGTTTCAATGCACGGCATCGCCCGTGAAGTGCGCGCGCTCTTCGGCGGCGCGTTGCGCCTGCCCGAGTGTCAGCCCGAGGAAACCGAGCGCGAAGCCACGAGCGCGATGGCGGTTTCGATCCAGGCGCCGCAGGATTGTCATCGCTATCTGGGCCGCGTGCTCTGTGGCGTTCAGGTTGCGCCCTCGCCGGACTGGCTGCAGCGACGGCTCGAAGCCGCCGGTCTGCGCAGCATCAACAACGCAGTGGACGCCACCAATCTGGTGATGCTCGAGTTCGGTCAACCGCTGCACGCCTTCGACCTCGACAAACTGCGCAGCCCGCTGTGTGTGCGACGCGCCGAGCCGGGCGAAACGCTGCGCACCCTCGACGGAGAAGCGCGCGCGCTCGAGCCCGAGGATCTGCTGATTGCCGACGCCGCTGGCCCGCAGGCGCTGGCGGGCGTAATGGGCGGCGCCGCGAGCGAGGTCAGCGACAACAGCGTGAACCTGCTGCTCGAAAGCGCGCACTTTGCGCCTGCCTGTGTGCGTCGCAGCGCGCGCCGGCTGGGGCTTTCGAGCGACGCCAGCTACCGCTTCGAGCGCGGCGTTGACCCCGATGGTCAGGCGCGCGCGCTGGATCGCGCCGCACGCCTGATTACCGAACTCGCCGGTGGCGAAGTTCTGCGCGGACACATTGCGTCCGAGGGCGCGCCGGCCAAGACGCCGCCACTGGAAATCCCCCTCGACGCGGCGCGCCTTCGGCGCCTGCTCGGCGTCGAGCTTTCGGAGCAGGAGATCATCCGTTTGCTCGCGTGCGTCGAGGTGCAGGCCCGCAGCGCGCCAGCGGAGAGCGGAACGCGCATCCTCTGTCAGCCGCCGCGCTACCGGAGCGATCTGCTCGACTTCGAGGATCTGGCCGAAGAGGTCGCGCGCATATACGGCTATGACGCCATTCCCGCGACGCTGCCGAGCGCCACGCCGGCGGGGGTCAGCCGGCCGCAGCGCCATGCAACCCGTGACGCTGTCAAGGCGAGCCTCGTCGCCTCGGGGCTCATCGAGGTGATGACCGCGCCCTGGATTTCGGAGCGCGAGCTCGACGACCTGCGCCTGCCGGCGGATGACCCGGCCCGCCGCAGCCTGAAACTCCAAAACCCGGTTCACTCCGGACGCCCGCTGCTGCGCACGCAACTCGTCAGCGCGCTGCTGCGCGTGGCGGAGCAGAACCTGAACCGTCAGGTGGAGCAGGTGCGCTTGTTCGAGTGCGGCCGCGTGTTCCATGCCTGCGCCGCCGAGCCGGATGCGCTGCCCGAGGAGCCGCTTCAGGCGGTGGCGCTGCTGGCCGGCGCCGGGTCGCCGGGGCTGTGGCGCGAAAACCATGCGCCGCTTTTCTTTCGCATCAAGGGCATCGCCGAGCGCCTGCTCGAGGAGCTCGGTCAGCCGCTTCCCTTTCGGGCCGGCTCGGCGCCGCCCTTTTTGCACCCGGCGGCGTCCGGCGTGTTCGAACTCGGCGGGCAGTCTGCGATTGCCGTTGGTGAGCTGCACCCGGAGTGTCTGGCCGCCTTCGCACTCGACACGCCCGTGGCGCTCGCCGTCATTGGCCTCGACCGGCTCGACGCCGTGCGTCAGCCACAGCAAACCTATCAGGTGGTTTCGCGTCACCCGAGCGTGCAGCGCGACCTGGCCCTGCTCTTCGACCGGGAGCTTCCGGCGGCGGAACTGCTCGCTGCGATCCGCCAGCAGGCGGGGGCCATCCTCGCCTCGGTGGAGGTATTCGACCGCTACGAGGGGCTGGGGGTGCCCGAGGGCCGCGTCAGCCTGGCCTTTCGCCTGCTGTTTCAGCACACGGAGCGCACGCTGACCGACGCCGAGGTGACGAAGGCGTTGCAGCGGATCCTGCAATTCCTGTCGAAGAATTTTGACGCCGAGCAACGCCTGGCTGGCGAGTCGGCCGCTTCTCAAGGGGGAGGAGGTTAAAACCTTGACCAAGTCTGAAATCGTCGAGCAGATCTACGAGCGCGTGGGGTTTTCCAAGAAGGAATCCGCGGAGCTGGTCGAGTTGGTTTTCAACATCATCAAAGCCGCGCTGGCGCGGGGCGAGAAGGTCAAGATTTCCGGTTTTGGAAACTTCGTGGTGCGCGAGAAGAGCGCGCGCAAGGGCCGCAACCCCAAGACCGGCGAAGTGATCGAGCTTCCCGCGCGTCGCGTGCTGACCTTCAAGACCTCGAATGTATTGAAAGACGCGCTGAACGAGGCGCCCGTTGCAAGCGAAGGCGCGCGGCGCAACGAGTAAGGCGCGAGGTGGCGGACGTGCTATAGCTCTCCCGCAGAGCGGGAAAGGTGGCCGATGCGCGCGCACACAAAACAGCAACCAGAGCGCCCGGACTCCGACAACGGGGCCAAGCGCTACTACCGCATCGGCGAGGTCAGCCGGATCACCGGCGTGAAACCCTACGTGCTGCGCTACTGGGAGAGCGAGTTCCGCTGGATGGCGCCGATCAAGAGCCGCTCGAAGCAGCGCCGGTACCGGCAGCGGGACATCGAGGTCATTCAGTTGATCAAGCGCCTGCTCTGGAAGGAAAAATTCACCATTGCCGGCGCGCGCAACAAGCTCAAGGAGCTGGGCGGCGCGCGCGGGCTGGACATGGGGCAACTCGAAATGGCGCTCGATGCCGACCCGCGCCGGCAGGTAAAGCGCATCCGCGAAGCGCTGCAGAAATTGCGCGAAGGCCTGGCCTGACCCCAACCCCTCGCGCCGCCCGTCGGCGGCACGCCAGCTACCGGCCCGCCCAACCGACTGGCTGCTCGACAACGCGGCGGGCAGCGGCTAAGCCTCTGGTCGTCGGGCCGTAGCGCAGCCTGGTAGCGCGCCTGAATGGGGTTCAGGAGGTCGCGAGTTCAAATCTCGCCGGCCCGACCACGCCGCCGCTCGAGAACCCCTGCCGCCCGCGCGGATTAGAAGCGCAGGCGCAGGGTGGCGCCGTAGGTGCGAGGCGCTTCGAGGAAGGTGCCGCGGCCAGCGGTGCCGATCGAGCCGATGCCGCGCAGCGGCAGGTTGAAGGTCACATTCCTGGTCTGCTCGTCCAGCACGTTGTCGCCCCAGAGTTCGAAGCTCCACAGCCCTTCGTTGCCGCTCAAGCCGACGCGCAGGTTCAGCTTGGCGTTGCTGTCCTGAATGTCGTCCACCTGCAGCGCGGGGTTGGGCGCGGCGGCCGTCGGCGTTGCGACGCGCCACTGCGTGCTGGTGCGGCGCTCCGACTCGTAGCGCAAGCCGCCGCTCAGGAAGTAGCTGAGTGCGGTCCCCGGCACATCGTCCTCCCAGCTCAGGCCCAGCACGCCGACCCACTCGGGCGCGTTGGTCAGGTGGTCGCCGCACAGGCGCGCGACCGGGTCGGGCAGGGCGCGCCCTTCGTTGCAGTCGTCGGGATAGTTCGCGTCGGCGTAGGTGCCGGCGAGGCTCAGATCGAGTCCCTCGATGGGGCTGTAAAAGAGTTCCACCTCGACGCCGCTCGACTCCACTTCCGGCACATTGAAGGTGACGAATTGCACGCCGGTGAACTCCAGCACCTGAAAGTCCTCCATCAGCTGATGGAACACGGCGAGGTTCAGGCGCAGGGTGTTGTCGAGCAGGTCGCTCTTCAACCCGAACTCCCAGGCGTCAACGAGTTCCGAGCGGAAGCGCGGGTCGGCGCCAGCGGCGGCTGCCGTGGCGTCGAGGTTGAAGCCGCCCGCCTTGAAGCCGTGGGTGTAACTCGTGTAGAGGGTCAGGTCATCCCGCGCCGACCAGACCAGCTTGCCCGTCCAGGTCAACTCATCGTCCTCGAAGGTGTTGGCGAAAGTCTGCGGCGTCGGCGCTCCGGGAATGTTGGCGCGGACGGCGAAGGGGAAGCACATGAAGGCGACGGCGAGCCCGGTGATCTGCGCGCCGCCACCGATGAACGCCGCCTGATTCTCTTCCGGAAGTGACATCGCCGTCATGGCGACGGCTTCCGTGAAGCCCGCCGCGTTCCCGAGCGTGGCCTCGCAGGCGGTGGAATTTGCGGCGAGTTGGTCGAAGGAGCCGTCCTTGCTCTCGTCAATCCAGCGCAGACCGAACACGAAGTTGAATTGGTCGCTCAGGCGCAGCGTGTTGTGGGTGAAGATGGACCATGAACTGCTGTCCTGCTTATAGAGGTTGGCGGCGAAGGAGCCGTCCGGGTCCAAGCCACCGGCGAAAGCGATGGCGGGGTTCGCCGCCGCGCGCACTTCGCCGAAATTGGTCGTGGGGTCGGCGCCCGTCACCAGCTCGGCGGCGGTGGAGATCGGCACGGCGTCGTAGTTCGTACCCGCAGCCGGAATGATCGCGCCGTACCAAGCCGAGCCGCTGATGTAGGCCGCGTAGTCCGCGCCGAGTTCCAGCGTGCCGAGTTCCTCGATCTCCTCGTCGGCGTAGTAGAAGCCGACCATCCAGTCGAGGCGGTCGCTCTCGCCCTGGTAGCGCAACTCGTGGGTCATGGTCTGGATGTCGTCATACGAGCCGAAGCCGTTGTCCGGCCCCGGCACCGCCCACACATCCAACTCGACGAAGTCCGAGTGCTGCAGCGATTCCGCGCGGAAGTCGCGGTAGGAGCCGATCCAGACCAGTTGGCCGGGGCCGACCTCCCAGTTCAACTCGGCGGAGACGCCCCACTGGTCGAAGGGGTTTTCGAACTGCTCGGCGTTCGAGCGCCGGTTCTCGACCGCGTCGCGCCCGGAGTTCGTAACGCCGGCGTTGGCGGCAAGGCCGGCTGCCGCAAAGGCGCCCGCCGCCACCAGCGGCGACTCGAAAGTCACCGCGGCGTCGCAGCAGCGCTCGTCGGCGTCGGCGTAGTCTGCGATCAGCCGCAGGTTCAGGTTTTCCGCCGGCTCCCAGTAAAGCTGGGCGCGCGCGCTGATGCGGTCGCGGTTGCGGCTCTCGGCGCCGGTGCTGCTGGTAAGAAAGCCGTCCTGCTCGCGCAGCGCGACCGAGAGGCGCAGCCCCAGTTCGTCCTCGATGAGCGGCGCGCCGAGACCGAGCTGCACATTGTAAGCCGAGAAGTTGCCGATCGTGAAGTTGCCCCAGTAGTCGGTCTCCTGCAGATCCGGCTTGCGGGTGCGGATGTTCAGCGCGCCGGCGCTGGTGTTGCGCCCGAACAGCGTGCCCTGCGGGCCGCGCAGCACCTCGATCTGCTCGATATCCACCAGGTCGCCGAGCGCCACGCCCGGACGGCTCAGATAGACGCCGTCGAGAAACACCCCGACGGCGCTCTCGAGGCCGATGTTGTTACCTGTTGTGCCGACGCCCCGAATCCGCAAGGTGGTGCCCTGCGACTCGGTCTGCGAGGAGTTCATGTTGAAGCTCGGGGCGAGGGTATAGAGATCGCGCAAGTCCTTGACGCCCGCGCGCTCGAGCTGCAAGGCGCTGAGCGCCGTGACGGCGATCGGCACGTCCTGCAGACTCTGCTCGCGCTTGGTCGCCGT
>JAHRAN010000168.1 GCA_020027245.1 Myxococcota bacterium | reverse complement strand
ACGATGGCGCTGTCGCCGTTCAGCCCGACGATGTCCAACTCAACCGCCACTTGTTTGCCACCGACATCGGCCGGCACCAGCAAGTTTTTGAACAGCGCGTCAATCGCAATGCCGGCGATTTCCATCGCCCGCTCGCTGCCGCGAAAAAAGAACTCCTCGGCGGCGTCGCCGATGTTGTTGCCGAGCCCGCCGAGCTGGTCGCCGATGCGCTTGGTGAGTTCGTCGGTTTCTTTGATGTTGTCGCCGAGCCCGCCAAGTTGCTTGCCGATTTTGTCAACCGTCTCGGCGGTCTCTTTGATCTTGTCGCCGAGCCCGTCGAGACGCCTGCCGACTTTGTCCACCGTCCTGGTGGTTTCTTTCACCTGCTCGCCGACCGAGTCGGTCTGCGCTTTGAGCACGGCAAGGCCCTCGGCGGTCTCCGCCTGTCGGCGCGCCGTCTCTTTCAAGATTTTCCAGATTTCGTCAGGGTTGGGCGCAGGCGTGGCCATCGGGATCTCCGGTGGGACTCGTGGTGGACGGACGAGTGTACGCCACCCCCGCCCACGCCGTCAAGCACGGGCGGCGTCGGCGGCGCGTGACGCAGGTGGCGGGCGGCGCGGGTGCTCTGCTAGTATGCCCGCTCCGGTCCCGCTGCACGAGGACTGTGTGAAATGACGAACGGGGAAGCGTGGGGCGGCGCGGCTGAGCGGGGGCCGGGGCTCGAGCCGGGGCGGGAACCGAGTCCGCCGGCTGGGCCTGAAGCGCAGGGAGTCCGGGTCGCGCAACTGGAATTTCGCGGGCGCGCCGACGAGTACTTCCGCATCTGGATCGTGAACATCCTGCTCACGATTCTGACCCTCGGCATCTACTCGGCTTGGGCCAAGGTGCGAAAGCGCCGCTACTTCTATCGCAACACCTTCCTCGAAGGCGACACCTTCGACTACCACGCCAGCCCCGTGCGCATCCTGAAAGGGCGGCTGATCGCCGGCGCGCTGCTGCTGCTCTACACCGGCACCGGCTTCTACGGGCTCGTCTGGCAGGGGCTTGCGGCGGGCGTCGTGCTGCTGCTGCTCCCCTGGATGCTGGTGCGCTCGCAGTCCTTCAACGCCCGCAACAGTTCCTACCGCAACCTCCGCTTCGACTTCGCCATCAACACCGGCGGCGCCTACCGCTTGTTCCTCCGCTACGGCGTGTTGATGGTGTTCACGCTGGGGCTGGCCTACCCCGTGTTCGCCTACCGGCTGCGCGAGTTCACGCTGGGGCACTCGCGCTTTGGAACCACGCCGTTCCGGTTGAACGGCGATACCGGGGATTATTACCTCATTTACTTGAAAGCCTGGGGGTTATGGCTGCTTTCGTTTGTGATGTGGATCGTGCTTCTCACGGCGATCACCATCTTCTCGGCATCCCGAGCCGACGCTGAACCCAACCCCGCCGTGGCTGGCATTATGGGCGTCGTGTTCGTGTACGTCATGATCTTCATAATCTTCAGCTATATTCAGGTTAAAACGACCAATTATATTCTTTGCGCAACTGCGCTCGCCACGCACCGGCTGCGCTCGACCCTGCGCGTCGCTGGCCTGCTCGGCATCTACACGACGAACCTGCTCGCCATCGTGCTCTCCTTCGGGCTCGCCATCCCCTGGGCCAGCGTGCGGCTCGCGCGCTACCGGATGGCGCACACGGCGCTGCTCGTGCGGGGCGATCTGGAGGCATTCACGGCCTCCGCAGAGCGGGACATGGAAGCGACGGGCGAAGAAATGAGCGAGTTCTTCGACTTCGACTTCGGGTTCTGAACATGATTTCGGGCACCTACTTCGATGGACGAACGCCTGCGCGGCGCGCCGTCACGCTGCAAGTCGAGGGCGATTCCCTCCACATACACGGCCTGCCCGAAGCGCTCGCCGTTGCGCTCGATGAAGTCGTCCTCTCGGAGCCGCTCGGCGGAACCCGGCGCAGCATCGCGCTGCCCGGCGGCGCGCGGCTCGAAGTCGAAGATCACCCTGAACTCGCCGCTCTGCCGCTTCGCTCCTCGAAAATGCTGACGCTGGTGCACGCGCTCGAACGACGCTGGCCGCTGGCGCTGCTGTCGCTGCTGGGCGTCGTCGTTTCCATCTGGCTGCTGATCACGAACGGGATTCCGCTGCTGGCGCAGCATGCGGTGCAACTCGTGCCGCCTGAAGTGAGCGAGACGCTGGCCGAGCAGGGCCTCGCCACGCTGGACCGCATCGTATTCGAAGCGAGTGAACTCGACGAAGCGCGCGCGCAGCGCTTCCGCCGCGCGCTCGATGAACTCGCTGCGGGCACCGAGATGGACGGGAAAATGCGCCTGGAGTTCCGGCGCGGCGGCGGCCTCGGCGCAAACGCGTTCGCCCTGCCCGCCGGCGTGGTGGTGCTCACCGATGAACTCGTCGAGCTGG
Organism: Myxococcota bacterium; assembly: GCA_020027245.1. GTDB lineage: Bacteria > Myxococcota_A > UBA9160 > UBA9160 > UBA6930 > JAHRAN01. Next base: position 14,503 of record JAHRAN010000168.1, on the reverse strand, counting down.
CGGAGCACGAGGACGAAGTGCGGGCGGTGCTGGCTCACGAAATGGGACACGTCGTGCACCGTCACATGCTGCGCCGCTTGTTTCAGGATTCCGGGGTGGTGCTGCTGCTCGTCGTTCTCACCGGCGATATCGCGAGCGTCACCGCACTCGGGGCGGCGCTGCCAGCGGTACTCACACAGGCCCGCTACTCCAGAGAATTCGAGCGCGAAGCGGACGACTACGCATACCACTACCTCGAGCGGCGCGGCATCCCCGCCCGACGCTTCGGCGACATGCTGCGTCGGCTGCCCATAGACGACGAGCACCCCGGGGATGAACTGCTGAACTACTTTGCCACCCACCCGCCAATCCTGGAACGCATCCGCGAGTAGCCACCGCTCCCCTCACCCTGCAAGGACGAGGGAGGGTCAAGCGGCGCTTTGCTGGGGGTTGGCGTCCGCGCCCGCCGGGGACAGGAATTCGTAATCGGCGGGGTTCGGGTGGCGCGTCTGCTGCCAGTATTCGAGCAAACTGAACGGCCAGTTCTGCGCCACGCGGCCCTTCTCGTTCTGATACCAGGTGTTCACCGTCGCCACCCCCCAGGCCATCTGCAGGTTGCCGCGATCCACGCGCTGATTGTAGGCGTCGTGAACCTCAGGGCGGCAGTCGAGCGCACGGTGCCCGCCTTCGAGCAGCATCTTTATGCAGCCGAGCAGATAGCGCACCTCGCACTCGGAGAAGTAGATGATGCTGCCGTTCACGACGATGTTCGTGTTCGGCCCATACAGGCAGAACAGGTTCGGGAAGCCGGGCACCGTGATGCCGAGGTAGGCGCGCGCGTCGCCGTCCCAGTGCTCGTGCAGGTCGAGACCGCCGCGGCCGGTAATGCGCATCGGGCTCAGAAACTTCGAGGGCTGAAAGCCGGTTGCGAAGATCAGCACATCGAGTTCATGGTGACGCCCGCTCTCGTCCACGATGCCGGTCTCCGTGACCTCGCGGATGCCATCGCTCAGCAGTTCGACATTGTCGCGCAGCAGAGCCTCGACCCAGCTTCCGTTGTCACAGATGATGCGCTTCGAAGCGGGCGCGTAACCGGGCACCACCTTTTCGATCAACTCGGGCGCTGCGGCCAGGCTCTCGCGGAAGTACTCGGTCAACATCGCGCGCAGTTCGTCGTTGGCGGCGCCCACCGAGCGCTCCGGGTGCGCCCAGTCTTTTTCGACCCGCACCATCGGCAAGATGCCGTCGGCCATGCGCCAGAACAGCGAGAAGCGATACCACTGCGCGTAGTGCGGAACGCGGCGGAACAACCAGGTCATACCCGTGGGGATGGCCTCGTGGTAGTCCGGCGTCGGCAGCATCCAGTTCGGCGTGCGCTGAAAGATGCGCAACTCGGACGCCGTGGTGGCAAGGTGCGGGACGAACTGCGCCGCGCTGGCGCCCGTGCCGACCACGCCGACCTTTTTCCCGGCGAGGTCGAGGCTGGTGTCCCAGTCGGCCGAGTGAAAGCGCGGCCCGGCGAAGCGCTCGAGACCGGGAAGCTCGGGCAGCTTCGGGCGATTCAACTGGCCGACCGCACTCACCAGCGCCTGAAACTCGAGGGTCTGCTCGCCGCCGTCGGCCCCCCGAATGCGCAGCGACCAGACATTTTGTTCGTCGGACCAGTGCGCCGACACGACCTCGGTGCGGAAGCGGATCTGCTCGCGCACGCCGAACAGATCCGCGCAGTCCCGGAAGTAGTCGAGCAGCACATTGCGGGTCGAGAAAAAATGCGGCCAGTCGTTTTTTTCGACGAAGGAGTAGCTGTAGAAGGCGTTGGGTACATCCACCCTGCAACCGGGGTAGCGATTTTCGAGCCAGGTTCCGCCCACCTCGTCGTTCTTGTCGAACACGACGAAGGGAACGCCGGCCTGCTTCAGGCGGTGGGCCGCCAGCAACCCGGACATACCGGCGCCGACCACCGCCACGCGAAAAGAAGTATCGGGCGCGATCTCCTCCTTGCGGAAGCCGGGGGCGCGCGCGTCCGCGCCATCGAGCGCAAGCTCCTCGCGCAGCAGCGGCAGATAGTCGTCGGTGGCGCCGCCCTCGCTCAGGTGATCGAGCATCCGCCGCAGCGCGTCCCGATCGGGAGCGGGTGAAACTTCAAGCCCGGCGTCGCGCAAGCGAAGCAGGGTCTCGAAGATCAACGCGCGCGCACGCGCGGCCTGCTCTTCCGTGTAGGGCGCCTCCGCCACGAAGCTGGTATCGGGCACCAGATCTTCGCGCAGCAGCGAGAGGTCGCCGCTCCACTGCGCGAGTGCGACCAGCAGCGTGGGCAGGTGCGCGTCGTCGAGCGCGCGACGGATCGCCTCGTCATCCCGGGGCAGCGGTTCGAGCGAAGTGGAAAGTGACATCGGACTACGCCTCCACCCCCTTGGGCGCGCGCTGTTTCATGAAGCCGAACAGATAGCCGGCGACGCGGCGCATCTGAATCTCCTCGGCGCCTTCGGTAATACGATAGCGCCGATGGTGACGGTAAATGTGCTCGAAGGGCTTGTGACGCGAGTAGCCGAGCCCGCCGTGCACCTGCATGGCGCGGTCGGCCGCCTCGCAGCAGAGCCGGTTCGACCAGTAGTTGCACATCGAAACCTTGTCCGAAACCGAGAACGCGCCCTGCGTGTCCATCTGCCAGGCGGTCTTGTGAATCAGCGCGCGCAGCATTTCGCACTGCGTCTGCAGCTCGACGAGCGGGAACTGCACCGCCTGATTGCTGGCGAGCGGCCGCCCGAAAGGCTTGCGCTGTTTCGCGTATTCCACCGCTTCGGCAATGCAGTACTGCGCCGCGCCGAGGCTCGACGCCGCCTGCCGGATGCGGTTTTCGTTGAAGAAGTGCTGCACCACCTGCAGCCCGCGTCCCTCGCCGCCAAAAACCGCCGCGTCCGGAACGCGCACATTGCGAAGCGTTATGCGCCCGTGATCCGTCGGCATGTTGAATGTCCAGAGCATCTCCTCGACGCGAAAGCCCGCCGCGTCGGTCGGCACCAGAAAGGCGGTGAGGCCCTGCGCGTCGCCAGCCTTGCCGCTGCTGCGCGCCATGATCATATCCACCGGCGCCTTGTGAATGCCCGTGTTCCAGGTCTTCTCGCCGTTGATCACCCAGCCGTCGCCCGTGCGCTGCGCTGCGGTTTCCATGTGCGTCGCATCGGAGCCGTGCTCCGGCTCGCTGATGCCGAAAGCGAAACCCCGCTCGCCGGAAGCGAGCGGCTCCACCCACTCCGCCTGCTGCGCCTTTGTGCCGTAGTGGAGCATCAGGAGCAGCCCGACGTTGTTGCCCACAACCGAGTGCTCGTTCTGAAGATCGTTGTGCAAGCCCAGGCCGCGACGCGCCAGGTGCTCGCGGATAACCGCCATGTCGAGGTTGCTGCCGTCCTGTCCGCCGTACTTTTTGGGAAAGGCGTAGCGGAAGAAGCCGGCGGCATCGGCGCGGCGTTTGGCCTCGCGCAGCAGCGCCTCCCATTCAACGCTTGGCAAGCCGCCCCGCTCCCAGTCCGTGCGCGCATCCTCGCGGCGGTGATCGAAGAAGCGCTGGTTATCGTCCTGCGCTTCGAGGGGCTTGATCTCGGCTTCGATGAAGGCGTCGAGTTCGGCGAGGGTCTTGGAAAGCGCTGCGGGAAGTTCGAAGTCCATACTTGTTGTACCATCTAATCTATCAGGAAGCCGGGTGTCCCATCATGATCGGGCACTCGCCAGCGGCCAGCTTGCGGGCGCGCTCCACCAGTTGCGCCTCCATCGCCTCGCGCCCGATCATGATCACGAAGTCCTCGTTGCGGATGCCCGCGAGCGCAAACTGCGCCAGTTCATCCAGATCCTGAACCGGAATCTCGACGCCCGCCTTCTTGAAGCCCTCCATGAACTCATCGAAAGTCATCTCCGCTCCGTCGGGCAGCGGCCGCTCGCGCGCAAGCGTGACGGGGCGGTTGCGCCGGGTGGTCCAGATGCCCGTGTTCAACATACCGCCCGAAGGGTAGAAGATTGCGGCGCGCAGTTTCGTACCCGTTCCCACGAGTTGCGCGTGCAGGCACTCGGTCAGCGTCGAGACGGCCGCCTTGCTCGACGCATACACCACCTGCTCCGAGTAGGGCGAGATGCCGCCGTCGCCCGAGGAGGTGTTCATCACAAAACCCTCCTCGCCGCCTTCGATCATGCGCGGCACGAAAGCCTGAATGCCGTGCGCGATGCCCCGCACATTCACGCCGTGCACCCAGCGCCAGTCGTTGGGCGTGGTGTCCCAGACCGCCAGGTTGGCGACGCTGACGCCCGCGTTGTTGCAGAGCAGATGGCAGGCGCCAAAATGCTGATAGACCTGCTCGGCGAGCGCGTTCACCGAGCCGGCGTCGGAGACATCGCAGACGATGGCGCGGTGCTCGCCACCCTGTGCGCGCAGCGACTCGCTCGCTTTTTGCAGCGCCGCTTCCTCCACATCGGCGATCACCAGCTTCATCCCCTCGCCAAGAAAGGCGCGGGCCAGCGCCAGACCGATGCCACTCGCCCCCCCGGTCACGACGGCCACCCGTCCCTCGAACTCCCGCATGGTCAACTCCTCTCCTTTAAAGGTTGGTGATTTAACCACCACCGCCGCTGCCGTCGTCGCCGCCGCCGTCGCCCGCGCGCGCTGACGTGCGTGGCTGCCAGGCGCCGAGCAGCAGGCCGAGCAATGCGAAGCTCAGGATCTCGTTGCCGGCGTCCACCAGCATAACGGCGATGGAATCCTGCGCGAAGGCGTGGTGTATGGCGATGATGGGCGCGATCAGCAGCACGCCGACGAGCCCGCCCACGCGCAGGCCGGCCCAAGCGTCACGCGCTCGGGCGACGGCGAGCAGCAGCGCCATCCCGTAGCCGACCAGCAGCGAAAGCGCGAAGGCGGAGGGCAGAAGCCAGGCCGACGGCGCGACCGTCGTCAGATCGAGGCCGATGCCCGCGGCCCAGATGCGCCCGAAGACCGCTTCGTCGTACCAGACAAACCCCAGCGCCATCTGCAGCACGGCGCTCACGAGTACGGCCAGATGATTGATGCGCGGCATCGAGAAGCTCCTTTCTCGCTCGGTGGAAGTCGAGGAAGACCCGGGCTGGAGGCGCCGCCCGGATTCGAACCGGGGTTCAGGGATTTGCAGTCCCGTGCCTTACCACTTGGCTACGGCGCCTCGGCCCGGCAGCGGCAGGCGCGCCGATCAACCGGCGTCCGGTGGTAACGCTCCGCCGCCCGTCCGTCAAATGACACACAACCCGCGCGGGGACGGAGCGTCGAACGGGCTTCAGTCCATTGGCGGCAGGGAAACCCAGGCGCCGGCGAGCGGCAGCCGCAGCGCGCCGTCCTGCAAAACGAGCGCCTGAAGCAACTCGGCGTGCGCTCCGTGATCGAAGCGCGCCAGCACGCCGTCGGGCGGCGCGAGTTCGCGTTTCACCCGGCAGAGCAGCGCGCCGGAGCGCCTGGAAAAATGCAACGAGTCTGGTTCGAGCATTTCCTCGCTGCCATCGGAAAGCCGCAGGCGGCCGCTTTCGAGACTGACTTCGCGCACGAAGAACGCGGCCTCCTCCACCTCGATCTCGCCGCGAAAGTGACGCAGCGTGACGACGTACTTCCGCTCGTCGGGGAGATACTTCACGTTGCGCTCGAAGTGCTCGCGCAGTTTGCGGTGGCGAATCGGCGCGCCGTCGTGGCTGAAGCGCCCGTCGTGATGAAGCACGAGACCAAAGGGACGAAGCGGCGGCGGGGCGTGCTCCATGATCCTCACTCCTGAAGCGCCCTCACCCCGAACCTCAGTGGAGCGGCGGTTGCGACTCTTTTTCCCCTCCCTCCGGGAGAGGGGTCAGGGGTGAGGGTTCTCGAGGCTCGCCGCCACGGCCAGTTGTTCGGCGTGGTAGGAGCTTCTAACCAGCGGCCCCGCGGCGACATCTGCGAAGCCGAGTTCGCGGGCGCGGCGGCCCCAGTGCGCGAAGGCTTCGGGGCGCAGCCAGCGCGCCACGGGCAGGTGATCGGGCGAGGGGCGCAGGTATTGACCCATCGTCAGCAGCGTCACGCCGGCGGCGCGCAGGTCGTGGAGCGCGGTCTCGATTTCCCCGTCGCGCTCGCCCAGGCCGAGCATCAACCCGCTCTTGGTCGGAATGTCGGGCCTTTGCTGTGCAGCGCGGCGCAGCACGGCGAGGGAGCGCTCGTAACTCGCCGCGGGGCGCACGCGACGCTGCAGCCGGCGCACGGTTTCGAGGTTGTGGTTCAGCACATTCGGGTTCGAGTCGAGAACGCTGCGCAGTGCTGCGGCACAGCCCTTGTAGTCTGCGATCAGCACTTCGATGCCGGTGTCCGGACAGCGGCGGCGGATGGCGCGCACGGTGGCGGCCATCTGTGCGGCGCCGCCGTCGGGTACATCGTCACGCGCCACGCAGGTGACCACGGCGAAGCGCAAGCCGAGTTGCGCCACCGCTCGAGCCACGCGCGCGGGCTCGAAGGGGTCGAGGGCGTCGGGCCGCGCCGTGCTGACATCGCAGAAGCCGCAGCGCCGCGTGCAGTGCGCGCCGCCGATCATGAAAGTCGCGGTGCCCGCCGCCCAGCACTCGGCCAGGTTCGGACAGTTCGCCGAGCGGCACACCGTATTCAGGCGCTGCGTCTCGACCACCTGCTTCACGCGCAAAAACGCGGGCGTGGTTCTGATGCGCACGCGCAACCACGGCGGCCGCGCGGCGCGCGCCACCGGCGTTTCACGATTCTGCGCCGGGCGCGCGACGCGACGATCCGCGTCCGCGGTCAACGGGACGGACGGAGTGCAAAGCCCCTCCGGCAGCCGCTCGGGGCGGTCAACAGGATGGGACGGGGTGCGTAGCACCCCGGTCAGCGGCTCGGCGCGGTCAACAGGATGGGCGGGGGGCGAGGCCCACCGGCGCGGGCTCATCCGAAGCTCCGCAGGAATGCCAGCTCGACGCATTTCGCAGAGTGCTCGAAGAGCGCCGCGTCGGGGGTGACGCCGAGTTCCTGCGCCACCGAGGTCATCGTCACCCCGGCAAGGCCGCAGGGGATGATGTCTTCGAAGGCGGCCAGGTCGAGCGTCGCGTTCAGCGCGAAGCCGTGGTAGGAGATCCAGCCCGCAAGTGCGATGCCGATGGATGCGATCTTGCGCGGCCTTGCACCCGCCCGCGCCGCGCGGTCTGCGACGAACACGCCCGTCATGCCGGGGATGCGCCGCGCGGGGACACCGAGTTCGGCGAGCGCCTCGATCAGCGCCGCTTCGATGCCGCGCAACCAGCCGCCCGGGTCGCAGGCGCCGCGCGCTTCGAGGTCGGCGATCAGGTAGCCGACGAGTTGCCCCGGCCCGTGGTAGGTGACATCGCCCCCACGGCTGACTTCGTGCACTTCGATGCCCCGTCGGCGCAACGCGGCCAGGGGCGTCTTCACATTGCCGGGCTTCGCGCGCCGCCCCAGCGTGATGACGGGAGGATGCTCGAGCAGCAGCAGGCGATCCCCGCTGCATCCCCTGCGGCGCAACTCGACCGCCTGCCGCTGCCGCGCAAGTGCGGTGGCGTAACCGATGGCGCCAAGTCGCTCGACCTCGAGCATCGCCATAGATTAGCGGGGTGCTGACGCACCCCGCATCCACCTTTTGACCGCCCCGAGCGGCTGCCGGAAGTGCTGACGCACCCCGCATCCACCTTTTGACCGCGCCGAGCGGCTGCCGGAAGTGCTGGCGCACCCCGCACCCGCCTTTTGACCGCGCAAAGCCGCTGCCGGAACCGCTGTCGGAAAAGGCTCATGGCGGGGCTTATGGGTAGACGCGCCCGCCTTGGGCCGCGCTGGGAGCACGGCCAGTTGACAACATGGTTGGCGCTTCGCGCAGGTCTTTGGGGCGCCGGGCGCTGACGCGACCGGCGCTTCTCGTCGCTACCGCCCGACCACCTCGTCACTCCCGCCTTCGCGTGGATGACGGAAGCTTGCGCGTGGCTTCGGGTACGCTCCGTCGCCGGGAGGCGTATTGGAATGGCGCAGGAGGGGGGATTGAAAGCGCGCGCGCGCGCCTGGGCCGTGCATGCCTTCACGGCCAGCGGCGCGGTGCTGGGGCTTCTGGCGCTGCTGGCCGCCGCGCGGGGCGACTACGCTTTGAGCGCGCTGTGGATGCTCGCGGCGCTCGCCGTTGACGGCAGCGATGGCCTGCTCGCGCGCCGCTTTCAAGTGGCCCGCTTCGCCCCGGCCCTCGATGGCCGCCGCCTCGACGACATCGTGGACTACCTGAACTATGTCATCGTCCCCGTCTGCTTCCTCGTCTGGAGCGGTCACATCGAAAGCCTGTGGATTGCCGCGGCGCCGGTGCTGGCCAGCGCCTACGGCTTCGCGCAGACCGAGGCCAAGACCAGGGATCACTTCTTCCTCGGCTTCCCGTCTTACTGGAACGTGGTGGCCATCTACCTGTGGCAGTTTCAGGTCGGCGCCGTGGCGACGGGCGTCGTGATCGTGCTGCTCGCGGCGCTGGTCTTCGTGCCGCTGCGCTACCTCCACCCGAGCCAGATGCACCGGCTCTGGTGGAGCACCAACCTGGGCGCGGCGCTCTGGCTCGGCGTCGTCGCCCTCGCAGTCGCAGCACCCGAAACCGCCGCGCGCCTGCGCCTCATCGAGTGCTCGCTCATCTACCCCGTCTGGTATCTGGGGCTCTCGCTCTGGCTCGGCGGTTTGACGAGAGACCGCCGCACAAAAGCATCGATTACATGAGCGGCGGAGAGGGCTCTGCTCCCTCTCCCTTCTCCGGCAGCGGCTCGGCGCGGTCAACGGGATGGGGAGGGGCGCAAGCCCCTCGGGGGTGGGGAGAGGGTTCTTAAGGTGTGGGGGTTATTAGACCCGGCGGGCTGCGCCCGCCGGGTCTAATAACCCGCGAGGGTGGCCCAGCGTGCGCGGTGATGCGCTGCGTCGCCGAAACTGAGTTCCGCCGCGCGTGCGCGCTTCAAGTAAAAGCCGATGTCGTATTCGTCGGTCATGCCGACGCCGCCGAAAAATTGAACGCCCTCGTTGGCGGCGAGGATCAAACCATCCGAGCACTTCGCCTTGGCGAGCGAGACCAGCGCCGGAACTTCGGGGGAATCCGCGTCGAGCGCGCGCGCAGCCGCCATCACCGCAGACTTGCAGAGTTCGATCTCGATAAAGATGTCCGCGGCCCGGTGCTTGAGCGCCTGAAAGCTGCCGATCGGCGCGCCGAATTGCTCGCGCTCCTTCAGGTGCGCGAGGCTCAGCGCGAAAGCCTGCTGCATGGCGCCGAGCATTTCGGCGCAAAGGCCGACGCAGGCGCGATCCACGGCGTCGTGCAGCAGCGCGCGGCCGGCGCCGGGCGCGCCGAGTTGCGTCTCCGGGCCAGCCTCTACGCCCTCGAGCTTCACGAGTGCGACACCCCGGCCATCGAGACGCTGCTGTCGCGTGATGGTCAGACCTTTGGTCGTAGCGGCGGGAAGCAGGAAGAGCGCGATGCCGCCATCTGTTTGCGCTGGAATCAACAGCGCGTCGGCGACATGGCCATCGAGCACTTGAATCTTTTCACCATCGAGGCGGTGGCCAGCGCCGTTGGCTTTGGCCGTGGTCGAAACCGCGTCGAGGTCGTAGCGGCCGCCGGCCTCCTGATGGGCCAGAGTCAACACGGCGTCGCCCGCGCAAATTTTCGGCAGCCACGCCTTCATCTTCGCCTCGTCGCCCGAGCGCGCGAGCGCCTGACCGGCGAGCAGCACCGTCGAAAGAAAGGGCTCCGGCGCGAGCGTGCGGCCGAGTTCTTCCATCACCAGCACCAGCTCGGCGAAGCCCAGGCCAGCGCCACCCAGCGCCTCCGGGTACAGGATGCCGGGCCAGCCGAGGCCGGCCATCTCCTTCCACAGCGCGCGGGAAAAACCGATGGCGTCGCCCTTGTCCCGCAGCTCGCGCACGCGCGCAAGCGGCGACTTCTCTTTGACGAAATCCGCCGCCGTCCGGGCGATGAATTCCTGATCTTCACTAAGCCGCAGTTCCACTGGCTTTAACCCTCCCCCCTCCTGTCGCTGCGTCAGTCCGGGAGACCGAGCACGCGCTTGGCGATGACATTGCGCTGCACTTCCGAGGTGCCGCCCTCGATCGAGTTGCCACGGGTGCGCAGCCAGTCCCGGGTGAGCGCCAGTTCGTCGGCTTCGAAGCCCGCGCCTTCCCAGCCGAGCGCCTGCGGACCGGCGATGCGAACCATCAACTCGTGACGCGCCATGTTGAGTTCGGTGCCATAGACCTTGAACATCGAACTCTCGGGGCCGGGGTTGTGGCCTGCGCGCATGCCATCCTTCGAGCGCTGCACCGTGAGCGCGAAGGCGCGCGCGTTGATTTCGCTTTGGGCGATGGCGTCGCGCAGCACCGGGTCGCCGAGGCGGCCGCTTTTGTCCGAGGGCAGATAACGCCGCGCGCGCTCGGCGAGCGAGACGCGCTTTGTCCCGCCCGTGCCGCCGACCCCGAAGGCGTCGGCGATCATGCTGCGCTCGTGACCAAGCAGCGCCTTCGCCACCGTCCACCCCGCGTTGACCTTGTGCACCACGTTCGCTTTCAACGCGCGCGCGTCGTTGAAGAAGGTCTCGCAGAAGGGCGAAGAGCCGGAGATGAGTTTGATCGGGCGCACCGTGACGCCGGGCTGATCCATATCCATCAGCAAAAAGGTGATACCTTCGTGCTTGGGCGCATCGGGGTCGGTGCGCACCAGACAGAAAATCCAGTCCGCCGCGTCCGCATTCGAGGTCCAGATCTTCGAGCCGTTGATGATGTATTCATCGCCGTCTTCTTCCGCGCGACACTGCAAGCCGGCGAGGTCGGAGCCGGCGCCCGGCTCCGAGTAGCCCTGACACCAGAGCACCTCGCCGCGCGCAATCCGGGTCAGGTGCTCCCGCTTCTGCGCCTCGGTGCCATACTGAAGCAGCGTCGGGCCGATCATCGTGAGGCCGAAGCCGACCAGCGGCAACGGAATGCGAAGCTCGCGCAAGAGCGAAAGCAGCACCTTGTTCTGCGCCTTCGAGAGCCCGCCGCCGCCGTAGGCCACGGGCCACATCGGCGCGCTGAAGCCTTTGCTGGCGGCGCGCTCGAGCCAGACGCGCTCGTCGGGGTTTTCGGGTCGCCACTTGCGCCCGCCCCAGATGGCGACCTGGGACTTGCCCTGCAAACTCGGCGGGCAGTTCTCGAGCAGCCAGACGCGGGTGGCTTCCCGAAAGCCGGTCTCGTCAGAAGTCTTCCGGGGCGAGGCTTCGCTCATCGCTACGGCATCCTCCAGTCTGATTTGACCTTTCCCGTTCCTTCACGACGCACAGACGGCGGCGCGACGGAAGCGGAAGGCGGCTCAGTATAACCCGCCCGCGCGCGCCCGCATCACCGGGCCGCTGGCTGCTAGCTTTAACCCCCCAATGCGGATTCTGCTCGCCAACCCCCGTGGTTTCTGCGCCGGTGTGGACCGCGCCATCGAGATCGTCAACTACGCCCTCGAGCGCTTCGGGCCGCCGGTGTATGTGCGCCACGAGATCGTCCACAACCGCCACGTGGTCGAGACGCTGCGCAGCAAGGGTGCAGTGTTCGTGGACGAGCCGGAGCAGGCGCCCCCCGGCGCGGTGCTGATCTTCAGCGCGCATGGCGTCTCGCCGGCGGTGCGTGCGCGCGCGCGGGAGCAGGGGCTGCGCACCATAGACGCCACCTGCCCGCTCGTCACCAAGGTGCATGTCGAGGCGCAGCGCTTTGCGGCGGGCGGGCGCGAGATTGCACTGATCGGCCACGCCGGGCATGTGGAGGTCGAGGGCACGATCGGTCACGCCCCCGGGCGCACGCTTTTGATCGAAACGGTCGAGCAGGCCGAGGCGCTCGAAGTGGACAACCCCGAGCGGTTGGCCGTGCTCACCCAGACCACGCTCTCCACCGACGACACCCGCGAGATCATGTCTGCGCTGCGGCGGCGCTTCCCCAAGATGTTGCTGCCACGCAAGGAGGACATCTGTTACGCCACCCAGAACCGGCAGGACGCCGTGCGCGCGCTGCTCGCTGAAGTGCAACTGCTGCTCGTGGTAGGAGCGCCCGAGAGTTCGAACTCGAACCGGCTGGTGGAGTTGGCGCGACGCTCCGGCGTCCGGGCGCACCTGCTGCAGAGCGCCGACGAACTCGACCCCGCCTGGCTCGAAGGCGTCGAGTGCGTCGGGGTGACGGCCGGCGCATCGGCGCCGGAGGTGCTGGTGCAGGCGGTTATCCAGAGCCTGCGCGCGCTTTCGGGCGAAGACAGCCCGGTCTGCGAGCAACCGGGCGTGAGCGAGACGGTGGCCTTCCAACTTCCGCCGGAGTTGCGCCCGGCGAGCGGCTGACGGCGAGCGGCTGATGCCGCTCGCCCCATCCTTAAGGAACCCTCTCCCCAACCCTCTCCCGAAGGGAGAGGGAGCAGAGGTCTCGTTGCCGGTTAATTAATTTTCCGCTCTCTTACGGCTTGGTTCCCCTCTTCTCCGATTCCCTCTCCCTCCAAGAGAGAGCGGGCGCGAAACTCGGTTCGTCTCTATACTTTTGCTTCGAAGCCACAACGGCTCGCCCAAGCGTTACGAATGCCTGACCAGCGCCTTGGTATCACAGGCACTCTGGAGCGATGCCGGACAACCGCTTTCCGCAAGATGACGCCGACGCCGCACAGGAAGCCCTTGTTGACGTTGTTGCCGTTGACGTCGTAGACGTCGTAGACAACTTGAAAGAGGGGGGCGACCCGGAGGGCGCGCCGGCCAACCCGACCGGCACGCTCGCCATCGGCGCGACGCCGGAACTTCCACGCCGCCGGGTGCGCGCGGGCAGCAGCGCCGAGATTTTGAAACTCGCCTGGCCGGCGATGCTCTCGATGCTCTTCGCCAGCACCAGCGGCCTGCTCGACATCGCCATGGTCGGCCGCCTCGGCGCCGCGGCGCAGGCGGCCGTTGGTGTGGCGCAGCAACTCTTCTTCGTCGCGCAGTCCGCGCTGTTCGCGCTTTCCTTCGCGGCGGTGGCGCTGATCGCGCGCGCCATCGGCGCGGGTCGCAGCGCAGATGCGCGCCACGCCCTCGCGGCCTCGGTGCTGCTGGCGCTTGGCATAGCGGCCGCGCTCTTCGCCGCCCTCGGCATCGCGCCGGGTTTTCTCTTCGACTGGCTCGGCGCCAACGCGCAGGTGACGCAGATCGGCCTGCCCTACATGCAGTTGCTGATGGGCTCGACGATGTTGACCGCCATCGCGCTGATGCTCGAGAGCGGACTGCGCGCCGACCGCGACACCTTCACGCCGATGCTCGTAACGGCAGTGCTCACGGCGGCAAAAATTGCGGGCAACGGCATTTTCATCTTCGGCTGGCTCGGCGGCCCCGAACTCGGCGTGACCGGCGCCGGCGTCGCCACGCTACTCTCGCAGGCCATCGCGGTGGTGATCTTCATCGGCATCGCGTGGCGAAGGCCCGCGAACTCCGCCACCGCGCTTCGCCCCGCAGATTTTCGCGGGCTCGGCGCATTCGTCATGCCGCTGCTGCGCATCGCCACCCCGAGTGTGTTCGAGCGGCTGCTGATGAACCTCGCGATGATTCTCTACTTCAAGTTCATAGGTGGCTACGGCACCGAGGCGATTGCCGCCTACACCATCGGCATTCGCATCCTCTCCTTCAGTTGGATTCCGGGCACCAGCTACTCGCAGGCCATCGCCACGCTGGTCGGTCAGGCGCTCGGCAGAGGCGATGTAAAGGGCGCGACACGCGCGGGCTGGCGCGCGGTGCGGCTCGCGCTGTTGACCGCCACCATCATGGGCGCACTCGGCGTCGCCTTCCGCGAGCCGCTGGCCGCCATCTTCACCGTGGACACCGCCACGGCGCAGGCGCTCGGCCCCTTCATGCTGTGTCTGTCGCTGGCGCAACCGTTCATGCAGCTGCACTTCACCCTCGCCGGCGCATTCCGTGGCGCGGGCGACACGCTGACTCCGCTGCTCGCAGCACTTATCGGCAACTGGGGGCTGCGCATCCCGCTGGCATTCGGCCTGTCCATGATGGGCAGCCCGCTCGAAGGCCTGTGGGTGGTGTTGATCTTCGACCACCTGTCCCGCGCCCTGTGGCTGCTGCACGGCTTCCGCCGGGGTGCTTTCCGACGGGCCCCAAAGCCCGTCGCCGGGCCTTAAGAACCCTCACCCCTAACCCCTCTCCCATAGGGAGAGGGGAATTAATTAAGCGGGACAGGACAGCTTCTTAACTCCTCTCCCTCTGGGAGAGGGTGGCGGCGGGCACTGTAGCCCGCCGCCGGGTGAGGGTTCTTCAGTACTGCGGCGGCGGCGCGCCGGCGGTCGCGTCGCTCCGGCGCTCCGCATCCGCCGTCAGCAACTCATAGGCGGCGGCCCAGACAGCCGTCATCAACGGCATGCCGAAGAACAGCGCCGGCAGCACCAGCAGCATCAGGCTGACGGACAGGATCAGCCACAGCACCAGAGCGAGGCCCAGCAATGTCCAGATGGCGGGGGGCCGGGTGATCTGCCACGAGCGGCGGAAGCTCTCGCCGAGG
>JAHRAN010000160.1 GCA_020027245.1 Myxococcota bacterium | reverse complement strand
CTTCGGCGGTGGAGAAACCCGCGTACTGCCGCAGCGTCCAGGGCCGGTTCGCATACATCGTGGCGCGCGGCCCGCGCAGAAACGGGAACAACCCCGGCAGCGTGTCGCAGGCTTCGAGCGCCTCGATGTCCGCCGCCGTATAGAGCGCCTTCACCCGCAACCCGTCCGGGTTCTCCCACGCCAGCGTATCCGGATCCGCCCCGCCCAACTCCCGCGAGGCCAACTCCCGCCAGCGCTCAAGCGCCGCTTTGTCTGCCCTGTCCGTCATGCCCTCTCCCTGCCCGCCCGGCGTCCCGGCGCCGGAGCAGGAGAGCTTAGCAGGAGACGGGCGAACTGGAGACGGGTAACGCGGGACTAGACCGCTGACGGGGCTGGGACCAGCACAACATCGGGGTGATGTACGACTGCGGAGTTGGGTAGACTACCTTGGTCGCAGTGGGGGTGCGAAATGATCCAGAAAATTGGGAAGCACGGGGACGGGTCCGTCAAGAGCCATCGGGAGCCGATGGTATGAACATCCAGAACCGCACCATGTTCACGGCGGACAACCTGCCCATCCTGCGTGGCATCGACAGTGAGTCCGTTGACCTCATCTACCTCGACCCGCCCTTCAACTCCAAGAAACAGTGGAGTGCGCCCATCGGCAGCAAGGCCGCTGGCGCGGCGTTCAAAGACACTTGGACCTACGATGATGTGGACGATGCGTGGCTCGGCGAGATTGCACGTACGAACGAGCCGCTGCACGAGATTATTCACGCAGCGCGTCTGACAGGCGGCAAACCGAACGCGGCCTACCTCATCTATATGGCTCCGCGTCTGATTGAAATGCACCGCGTACTGAAGGGCACGGGCAGCATCTACCTTCACTGTGACCCGACGATGAGTCACAGCTTGAAGCTGATGATGGATTCGATCTTCGGCGCGGCAAAATTTCGCAATGAGATCGTGTGGCACTACTACAACAAGTTCAGTGCTGGCAAACGTGTGTTTGGACGCAACTACGATCAGATTTTGTTCTATGTCAAGGATACAAAGAACTATCTGTACAACCCCTTGCGTGAGTTGCGAGATAAGCCGGTCAGACAACTGGTGCGGGAGAACATTGGCGGTGTGTTAAAGAACAAGCGTGGCACGGATGGAAAGGTTGTGTATCGAACCGCGACCGACAAGAAAGTAGATGCTGTCTGGCGCATCCCTTGCGTGCAGCCTGCGTCGAAACACTATACCGGCTACCCTACTCAGAAACCGATTGACCTGCTCAAGCGCATCATTGAGGCAAGTTCCGCCATGCCCTCGAAAGCAGGGAAACACGACGGGGGGTTTGTGCTTGATCCCTTCGCCGGTTGCGCCACGACAGCGATCGCCGCTGAGTTGTTGGGCCGTCGGTGGGCGGGCGTTGATGTTTCCGCCAAAGCGGTCGAGTTGGTGCGCCATCGCTATCAGCGTGAAATCGGTATGCTGCTAAGCGATCTCAAAGTTCGGACGACGCCACCCAAGCGCTCAGATGCCGTCAAGCGCAGCCGCAACATCAAGGACATCCTGTTTGGCAGGCAGCAGGGCTACTGCGCTGGCTGCAAACACTTCATGCAGTATCAGCACCTCGAGGTGGATCACATCGTTCCGCGCTCGAAGGGCGGGCAGGACGATGACTCGAACCTGCAACTGCTCTGCGGCCACTGCAACCGCATCAAGGGCAACCGGACAATGGCCTACCTGCTGAGTGAGTTGAAGAAAGTCCCGAGTAGCAAACCCGACTAAGACCCCGGCAGTGGCGGGAGGTCTGCAAACCCACCTTCACATTGACCGCCGGTAGCGGCCGCCCACTTCGAAGAGCGCGGTGGTGATCTGGCCGAGGCTGGCGTGTTGGGTGGTTTCCATCAACTCGGCGAAGACGTTGCCGCCGCTGCGGGCGACATCTTGCAGCCGCGCCAGGGCTTCGCCCCTCGTCTGACGGTGGCGGTGGTGGAAGTCTTGCAGCGTTTCCAGTTGCGCGTGCTTTTCCTGCTCGGTGGCGCGCTGCAAGGCGACGGCGCGGGGCGCCGTCTCCAGTTCGGGGTTCTCGAAGCTGTTGACGCCGATGATCGGCAACTCGCCCGAATCCTTTAAGCGCTCGTAGCGCAGGCTCTCCTCCTGGATTTTGCCGCGCTGGTAGTGCGTCTCCATCGCGCCCAGCACGCCGCCGCGGCCCGCGATGCGCTCGAATTCCCGCAGCACGGCCTCCTCCACCGCGTCGGTCAGCCACTCCACCGCGTAGGCGCCCTGCAGGTTGTTCTCCACCCGCGTCATGCCGAACTCGCGGTTGATGATCAACTGGATCGCCAGCGCGCGCCGCACGCTCTCCGCGGTCGGCGTGGTGACGGCCTCGTCGTAGGCGTTGGTGTGCAGGCTGTTGCAGTGATCCTGAATCGCGGTCAGCGCTTGCAGCGTGGTGCGGATGTCGTTGAAGGTCATCTCCTGCGCGTGCAGCGAGCGGCCCGAGGTCTGAATGTGGTACTTGAGTTTCTGGCTGCGCTCGTCGGCGCCAT
>JAHRAN010000158.1 GCA_020027245.1 Myxococcota bacterium | reverse complement strand
ATTGACCTCTCGGCGCAGAACCATGCGCTGCGACCCGAGTTCGAGGCCGCGCTCGGGCGCGTGCTCGAGCGGGGCGTGTTCATACTCGGCCCCGAGGTTGCGGCCTTCGAGCGGGATTTCGCCGCCTTCTGCTCCACGCCCTTTGCGGTGGCGGTGAACTCGGGCACCGCCGCGCTGCAACTCGCCCTTCAGGCGCTCGGCATCGGCCCCGGTGACGAAGTGATCGTGCCGCCATTTACCTTCATCGCCACGGCCAGCGCCGTGCTGGCCGTCGGCGCGCAGCCGGTTTTCGCCGACATCGAAGCGCAGAGCTTCGGCCTCGATCCCAAAGCCGTCGAAGCGGCGCTGAGTCCACGCACCCGGGCGATTGTGCCGGTTCATCTCTTCGGCCAGATGGCGGATATGGATGCGCTCGGCGCGCTGGCCGAAAGCAAAGGCGTGGCGCTGGTCGAGGACGCCGCGCAGGCGCATGGCGCCGAGCATCGAAAGCGTCGCGCGGGCGCACTCGGCGCGCTCGGCGCCTTCAGTTTCTACCCGACCAAAAATCTCGGCGCGCTCGGCGAGGGCGGCCTGGTCACCACCTGCGATGCGAAGCTGGCCGAAAAGCTGCGGCTGCTGCGCGACTGGGGGCAGCCGCGCAAATACATCCACGAATGGCCCGCCACCAATGCGCGCATGGACGCCTTTCAGGGCGCACTGCTCGGCGTGAAGTTGCGGTATCTCCCGCGCTGGACCGAGCTGCGCCGCGCGCACGCCGAGCGCTACCGCGCGCTGCTTCCCGAGATCGGTCTCGAGCCGGTGTTCGAGGCGCGCGAGCGGCGACACGTCTATCATGTCTACAACCTGCGCGTTCCGGAGCGGGACAGCGTCCACGAGGCGTTGAAGAAAGCCGAGGTGGGGACGGGCATCGTCTATCCGCTGCCCCTGCACCTGCAGCCGGCGCTTGCGTCGCTCGGTCACGGCAAGGGCGACTTCCCGCAGGCGGAGCGGGCCGCTGGTGAGCTTCTGGCGCTGCCGATGTATCCGGAACTCGAAGCACGCTCTATTGAGCGCGTGGTCGAGGCGCTGGGCCGCGTGCTGCGCGCGGGCGGCTGAAGCCTATAAGCCGGTACGCCGGTACGCCGCGCGGCTGTGGTACACCGAAGCAGCAGCCAGCGCGAGGAGGATTTAAGCCCGATGAACCTGAAGGGAGAGCCCGCCTTTGTCGGTCGCTACTGCGGCGGCAACGAGTACGCGATGGACCGCGCGACGGTGGACTTCTACAGCGACGCGCTCGATGACCACTCGGCGTTGTATCAGCGCTTCGCGCCGCCGCTGCTGCATCACTCCGAGTGCTACAAGTTCGTCGGCGAATGGTATCTGAAGAACCTGTTCGGGAATCTGCATGCGCGTCAGGACTGGGAGTTCTTCGAGCCGATACAGGTGGGCGCGCGGGTGCGCACGCGCTCGACCATTATCGAGCGCTACCACAAGCGCGGGCGCGACTACGTGGTCAACGAGACGGAGCTGCGCGACTGCGCGAGCGATCACCTGCTGGTGCGCGGTCGCACGCACCAGTCTTTCCTGCCGCCGGGCACAGCACTTCGGAAAAAAAGCGGCGACGAAGCGCAGCGCTCGAAACCGGCCAGCGGGCGTCCGCCTTTCCCCGCCACGCGCGGCACAGCCCTCGAAGCCGTCACCAAGACCATTGACCAGCGCCGCTGCTGGATGTTCTCCGGCCCCGGTCGCAACTACCACACGGACCAGGGCGAGGCCATCAAACTCGGCTTCCCGAACATCGTGGTGCAGGGCATGATGACCACCTGCTTCGCCGCCGAGGTGATGCAAAATACCTTCGCCGAGGGCTTCCTCGGCGGCGGGCGGATGTCGCTGAAACTCACCGATGTGGTCTGGGTGGACGAGACGCTGCGCGCCTGCGGCCAGATCCGCGAGCGCCAGCCCGAGGGTACGCGGAGCCGCGTGTACTGCGACCTCTGGGTCGAGAAGCTTTCCGGCGCGCGCGTGCTGATCGGGGAGGCGAGCGCACTCGAGTGAACCCGCTCGACGCCGTCAGGGAAACCGCCGCTGAACTCGGCCTGCCGGGGGCGCGCGTGCTGGTCGCCGCCTCCGGTGGCGTGGATTCGAGCGTGCTGCTGCATGCGCTGCATGCGCTCGCAGATGAGCTCCGGCTCGAACTCGTGGTGGCGCATATCAACCACGGCCTGCGCGGTGCGGACTCCGATGCCGACGAGGCGTGGGTGGCGATGCTCGCCGCCGAACTCGGCTGGCGCTTCGTCAGCCGCCGGGTTGCGCCCGACGCGCTGCGCGCTGGCCGCTCCTCCAGGGAGCGCCCGACGCTGCTGGAAGCCTGCCGCCGCAGCCGCTACGACGCGCTCTTCGAACTCATGGCGGAGACCGGCTGCCGCTGCATCGCCACCGCCCATACTCTGGATGATCAGGCCGAGACCGTGCTGCTGCGGCTGGTGCGGGGCGCCGGGCCGTCCGGGCTTGGCGGCATTCCCCCCCGCTCGCACGATGGCCGCGTGCTGCGGCCGCTGCTGTGCTGCGCCCGCTCCGCCATCGAACACTGGGCCCGCGAGCGGGGTCTTGGCTGGCGTGAGGACGCCTCGAATCGCAACCCGGCCACCGCGCGCGCTCGCCTTCGGCAGGCCGGCGTCTTCGCCTGGGCCGAGCGGGAGAACCCGGCCTGGCTGCGCGCCGTAGCGGGGCTGGCCGAGGCGCAGCGCCGGGAGGAAGCGTGGATCGAGGGCATCGTCGCCCGCGAAGCGTCGCTTCGCATCACGCACTGCGGGGAAGGGCGGCGGGGGCGGTTAAAACTGCGCATCACCGCACAGGGCTGGGACGCGCTGCCGGACGCGCTGGCGCTGCGCATCGCGCGCTTTGCCCTGCGCAGCCTCGGCGGCGGGCGGGACGTGTCGCGCACCCACCTGCAGCGCATGGTCGCGTTCTGGCGCACCGCGCGCCCGGGAACCCGCATCGAGCTGCCCGGCGGCGTGGCGCTCTGCCGCGAGCGGACGGCCTTCCACCTGTGGCGCAGCCCGCACGTTGCACCCACCGGCTTGCCGGATTGCTAACCTTTGCGAAGCTTCAAGAGCCGCAGGCGGATGAACCCATGAGAGCAAGAGCAGCGGCTGACATGTATCCGGGCGGCGTCGCCCCCCGGGCGCACCGGGAGTTCAAGTGAACAAACCCTCCTATCGAAATCTGACGCTCAGCATCGCCGTGCTGGCGCTCGTGGTGCTGCTCTTCGGCGCGCTCACGAACTCCCAGGACGAGCCGCGCGAGATTCCCTACACGCAGCTCATGCACTGGATCGAGAGCAACCAGATTGCGCGCATCGTCCTGGAAGAGGGCATGGTGAGCGGCGAGAACAGCAACGGCCAGCGCTTCTCCGCCTATGTCCCCGAGCTCTTCTACAACCAGATTTCGACCGAGCTCTCCGAGTTGAGCCGCCGTCAGCCGGATGTCGAAATCGAAACCCGGCCCCGCCGCGAGAGTTCGGTCTGGCAGCAGATGCTGATCTGGTGGATCCCCTTCCTGATCATCATCGGCTTCTGGTTTTTCGTGATGCGGCAGATTCAGTCCGGCGGCGGCAAGGCCATGAGTTTTGGCAAGAGCCGCGCGCGGCGGCTGACCGAAAACCTGCAGCGGGTGACCTTCGAGGATGTGGCCGGCGTCGAGGAATCGAAGTCGGAGCTCGAGGAGATCATCGCCTTCCTGCGCGACCCGAAGAAGTTCACGCGCCTGGGCGGGCGGATTCCGAAGGGCGTGCTGCTGGTGGGGCCGCCGGGAACCGGCAAGACCCTGCTGGCCCGCGCCGTGGCCGGCGAGGCGGAGGCTCCCTTCTTCTCGATCTCGGGCTCCGACTTCGTCGAGATGTTCGTCGGCGTCGGCGCCTCGCGCGTGCGCGATCTCTTCATGCAGGGCAAGAAGCACGCGCCCTGCATCATCTTCATTGACGAGATTGACGCGGTGGGCCGTCACCGGGGCGCCGGGCTTGGCGGCGGGCACGACGAGCGCGAGCAGACCCTCAACCAGTTGCTGGTCGAAATGGACGGCTTCGAATCCAACGAGGGTGTGATTCTGATCGCGGCCACCAACCGCCCCGATGTGCTCGACCCCGCGCTGCTGCGCCCGGGCCGCTTCGACCGGCGCGTGGTGGTGCCGCGTCCGGATCTGCGCGGGCGCAGCGCAATCCTCAGCGTGCACACGCGGCGCGTGCCGCTCGACGAGGACGTGAACCTCGAAACCCTGGCGCGGGGCACGCCCGGCTTCGTCGGCGCCGATCTTCAGAACCTGGTCAACGAGGCGGCGCTGCTGGCGGCGCGTCACGAGGCCACCCGCGTCCGCATGGCCGACTTCGAGGACGCCAAGGACAAGGTGCTGATGGGCGCCGAGCGGCGCAGCATGATCATGAGCGACGAGGAGAAGCG
Organism: Myxococcota bacterium; assembly: GCA_020027245.1. Classification (GTDB taxonomy): domain Bacteria; phylum Myxococcota_A; class UBA9160; order UBA9160; family UBA6930; genus JAHRAN01. The sequence goes on along the minus strand of JAHRAN010000158.1, from coordinate 5,812 downwards.
GGTCACGGCCTATCACGAGGGCGGGCACGCGCTGGTGGCGATGCTCAGCGAAGACTCCGACCCGGTGCACAAGGTGACGATCATCCCGCGCGGCATGGCGCTCGGCCTTACCCAGGTGCTGCCGGAGGAGGATCGCCACAGTTACACCCGCAAGCAGATGTTCGCGATGATCAAGCGCGCCATGGGCGGGCGCGCCGCCGAGGAGCTGGTCTTCGAGCACCTTTCCACCGGCGCGTCGAACGATCTCCAGCAGGCCACCCAACTGGCGCGCGACATGGTCTGCCACTACGGCATGAGCGAGAAGATCGGCCCGGTGTCTTTCGACGACGAGAGCGGCGATGTGTTCCTCGGGCGCGACCTCGTAACCCGCAAGAACTACAGCGAGCAGACCGCCCAGGAAATTGATCAGGAGGTGCGCACGCTGCTCGGCTCGCTGTATGACGAAGCGCTCGAAATGCTGCGTGCGAACCGCACGGCGCTCGACCGCACGGCAGACGCGCTGCTCGAGCGCGAGACCCTCGAAGCCGACGACATCCGCCGCATTCTGGCGGGCGAGGCGCTGCCGCCGCTGCCGATTCCCGACGCCGCGCAGACGCCTCCCGGAGCGGATGCGCCGCAACCGGCGACGCCGCCGGACGAGCAGCCCGAGAATATCCCGGACGATAAACTTCCCGACCCGGAGCCGCTGCCCGGCTGAAGCCGTTTAAGCCCCCCGCCCCCCGCGAGAGGCCAGCCATGTTGGAATCCCCGCTTCCCCCGCCCCGTCGCGCAACCTCTGACCACGGCGGCGGGGCGCTCCACCTGCCAGCGCGCGCCGGCGCAGGCCGAAGGCGCGCGCGATGAGCGACTTCGGCCAACTGATAGAGAGCCGCATCCAGAGTCTGCTGGCCTTCTTCGCCGAGAACTACCACTGGTTCTGGGACTCGATCGAGATCCTGCTGGTGACGGCGCTGCTCTACGGCCTGCTGATTCTGGTGCACAGCACGCGCGCCACGCCGGTGCTGATCGGCATCCTCGCGCTGATCGGCCTGCGCCTGCTCGCGGACTTTTTTCAGTTTCTGACGCTGCTCTGGATTCTCGACACCTTCTTCTCCTGGTTCCCGGTGATTCTGGTGATCCTCTTCGCCGACGATCTGCGCCGCGCGCTCGGCCGCCTCGGTCGAAACTTTCTGCCGCGCTTGAGCGAGCATCAGGAATCGAAGTTGATTGGCGAAGTGGTGCACGCCGCGCAGGCGCTCGCGAAGAAGCAGATCGGCGCGCTGATCGTGCTCGAGCGCGAGGCCGCGCTCGACGACCACATCGAATCCGGTCAGGCGATTGACGCGCAGGTTTCGGAAGAGCTTTTGAGCACGCTGTTCCTGCCGGAGTCGCCCCTGCACGACGGCGCGGTGTTGATTCAGCACGGTCGCATCACCCGCGTCGGCGCGATTCTGCCGCTCACCCTGCGCAGCGATCTGCCCGTCGGTGTGGGCACGCGCCACCGCGCCGCGGTCGGCATCGGCGATCTGACGGACGCCGCGGTAGTGGTGGTCTCCGAAGAAACCGGCGCGCTCTCGGCAGTGTTGGGCGACGAGTTCGTGCCGGGCATCGCCGCCGATGCGTTGCTCGAAACCCTGCGGGATTATCTGGCGCGCGGGCGCGCGGAGGGCGACGAGGAGGAAGCCGCGCCCGAGGCCGCGCCCGAAGCCATCGCCCCCGCCAAAGTGCTCGGCGCCGAGCGGGGGTCGCGGTGAATCCCTTCAGCCCGCGTTATGCGCTGCTGGCGCTGGTGCTCGCTTTTCTTCTCTGGGGCGTCGCGCAAAGCGCCTCGCCGATCGAGCGCGCTTATGATTTACCCGTGGTCACCGAGGCCGTGCCCGCGCACCTGGTCGTCGTGCGGCAGGACTTCGAGCGCGTGAATGTGCGCGTGCGCGGCAGCCGCGCGGCGCTCTCGAGCATCAGCGAGGCGGATCTCTCCTACCCGGTGGATCTCTCGTCTGCCTCCGCCGGGCGCATTCGCTTCGATGTGGACCTCAGCCTGATCGCCAGCCGCCTGCCGCTGGGCGCGGAGATCGTCAGCCGCTCGCCGCTCAGCATCGGCTATGAACTCGAGCGCAAGCAGACCCGCGCGGTGCCGGTGCGCGCTGAACTCGAAGGCGAGCCGGCGCCGGGTCACCGCGTCAAGTCGGTGCGGATGCGCCCGGCGCGCATCAGTCTGACGGGCGCCCGCTCGGACATTCTCGGCCTGCGCGCCATCGCCACCGAGCCGATTGACATCAGCGGCATAACGCAGTCGCTGGTGCGCCCGGTGCTGCTGCCGATGGCGGAGCGCCGCGGCTGGCTCGAAACCTACGAGCAGGTCGAGGTGTATATCGAGATCGAAGCCACCGACACCGCCGCCGAAAATGCAGACGGTTTAAACGAGGAGGGCGCGTTGTGACGACGAGCAAGCGCCTGTTCGGCACCGACGGCGTGCGCGGCACAGCCGGCGTTCACCCGATGACCGCGGAGATGGCGCTGCAGCTCGGACAGGCCGTCGCCCATGTGTTCCGTGGCGGTCGCAACCTGCACCGCATTCTGATCGCCAAGGACACGCGGCTCTCGGGTTACATGTTCGAGGACGCGCTGGCCGCGGGCATCTGCTCGATGGGCGTTGATGTCATTCAGGTCGGCCCGCTGCCGACGCCCGCGCTGGCCTTCCTGACCACCGACATGCGCTGCGATGCGGGCGTGATGATTTCCGCGAGCCACAACCCCTACACCGACAACGGGCTCAAATTTTTCGCGCACGACGGCTTCAAGCTGCCCGACGAAGTGGAGCGGCACATCGAGGCGTTGATTCAGTCGGGTGAACTCGGCGAGCACCGGGCCGATACCGAAGCCATCGGCCACGCGCGGCGCATCGAAGACGCCGCCGGTCGCTATGTCGTGTTTCTCAAAAATACGGTGCCGCTCGATCTCACGCTCGAGGGGCTGCACGTCGTGCTCGACTGCGCGAACGGCGCCGCCTACCGCGTCGGCCCGACGGTGCTCGAGGAACTCGGCGCGCGCGTCGAAACCATCGGCGTCGAACCGGACGGGCGCAACATCAACGCGGGGTGCGGCTCTTTGCACCCCGAGAAGCTGGTGGCCCGGGTGAAGCAGAGCGGCGCGGACATCGGCATCGCCGTGGATGGCGACGCCGACCGCGTGCTGCTGGTCACGGAGCAGGGCGAACTCGTGGACGGCGATACGATTTTATCACTCTGCGCCGAAGACCGCGCCGAGCGCAAGCAGTTGCGCGGCGGCACCGTGGTGGCAACGGTGATGAGCAACCTCGGCCTCGAACATCGGCTTGCGGAACTGGGTGTCGCGCTCGTGCGCACGCAGGTCGGCGACCGCTATGTGGTCGAAGCCATGCGTCAGGGCGGCTTCGTGCTCGGCGGCGAGCAGTCGGGGCACATCGTGTTCCTCGACCACGGCACGACGGGCGACGGCCTGCTCGCCGCACTGCAAGTGCTTTCGGTGATGAAGCGGCGCGAACGGCCGCTGTCCGAGTTGGTCGCCAAGACCAAGCTCTTCCCGCAGGCGCAAGTTGACCTGCTCGTCGCGCACAAGCGCCCGCTCAAAGAACTCGCCAACTTCCAGCGCCACCTGCGCAAAGCCGAGCAAAGCCTCGGCCAGCGCGGCCGCGTCCTGGTTCGCTACTCCGGCACCGAGCCGAAGGCGCGCGTGATGGTCGAAGGCGAAGACGAAGCCCGCGTCCGCACCCTCGCCAGCGAGTTGGCCGACGCCCTGCGCCGCGCGCTGGCTTGAGCAGCGCCGATGTCGGACGCCGTCGCCCGCTGGCCGCTTGTCACCGCCGCCGAAATGCGCGCGCTCGAAGCGCAGACCGTAAAGGAGCGTGGCGTCTCGCTGGAGGAGTTGATGGAGCGCGCTGGCCAAGCCGTCGCCACCGAGGCGCTCGACATGCTCGACGGCGCAAAAGGGCCCGTCCTCGTTGCATGCGGCCCCGGCAACAACGGCGGCGACGGCCTGATCGCCGCGCGGTTGCTGCATCAACAGGGCATCGCCGTCAGCGTCTGGCCGCTCTACGACCTCGAAAATTTTCGCGGTGAACTCGTGCGCCAGCAGTGGCAGTCGGTGCAGAAACTGGACATTCCCGTTCTCGAAGCAGCGGAACACACGGCGAGTTGTAGCGCACCGCCCTGGGAGGACGGCGACACGCCGAGGCTGATCATTGATGCGCTCTTCGGCATCGGAGTCTCCCGGCGCGCTCGAGACGGTGTCCTCGCTTACGCGCTGGAGCAAATGGCGCGCGCTTCCCGGGCGCACGGCGCGCAGGTGCTGGCCGTGGATATGCCCTCGGGCATCAGCGCCGACACGGGCCTGCCTCACGAAAGTCTGGAGCCGGCGCTGGCGGCGCGCACCATCACCTTTGGTTTCCCCAAACTGGGGCACGCGCTCGAACCCGGCCGGCACTGCAGCGGTGAGGTTAAAGTTGCGCGCCTCGGCATCGTGAGCGAAGCACCGGAAATGCAAGTCTGGGTGGCGTCGCTGAACCCCGCCGGGTTGTTCAAACATTTTCCCGAGCGCAACCCTGCCGCGCACAAGGGCGACCACGGGCACCTGCTCGTCATCGCCGGCAGCGTCGGCAAGACGGGCGCGGCGGCGTTGGTCGCCCGTGGCGCGCATCGAGTCGGCGCGGGGCTTGTCACGCTGGCCTGCCCGGAGAGCATCAACGCGATTCTCGAAGTGAAGTGCACCGAGGCGATGACCGCGCCGCTGCCGGAGACCGGCATGCGCACCATCGGCCCGGATGCCGTGCCGGCAGTGCTGGAGTTGGCAAAGCAGAGCGACGCGCTGGTCATCGGCCCGGGCCACGGGCGCGCGCCGGAAACATTCGAGTTCGTGCGCGCGCTGCTCGCAGAGCGCAGACAATTCAACCTGCCCATCGTGCTCGACGCCGACGGCCTGATGGCTTTCGCCGAGACGCCCGAAACACTTGCCGCGGATGCGGAGCAGTCGCAGCAGACCATTCTGACGCCGCACCCCGGAGAGGCGGCCGCGCTGCTTCACACCACGGCGTCGGAAGTCAACGCCGACCGCGTTGCCGCCGCGCGCAAGCTCGCAGCAAAGACCAGTTGCCTGGTGGTGCTGAAGGGCGCTGGCACCGTGCTCGTGCATCCAGATACGATGGAAACCGTCATCAATCTGACCGGCGGCCCGGCGCTCGCTGCCGGCGGCAGCGGCGATGTGCTGGCGGGCGCAATCGGGGGCCTGCTTGGGCAACAAGCCCCCACGCTGTCTGCGATCCAAGCCGCCGCCCTCGGTGTCTGGCTGCACGGTGCGGCGGCGGATCGCTTGGAGCGTCAAAAAGGGCCTGCCGGCGTGCTGGCGAGCGAAGTGGCGGATGAAATACCGATCACGCTGAAGGAAGCACGCGAGCAGGCGCGCACGCAGACGACACGCGCACTCGAAGACTTTGACGACGACGATGTGCTGGACTTCCCGGAGCCCCGCTGAAACCGAGGCGCTGGCGCGAGGGCTGGCGGCGGCGCTCGAACCCGGCGGTGATGTCGTCGGCCTCGTCGGCTCGCTCGGCGCGGGCAAGAGTGTGTTCGCGCGCGCGGTGGCGGCGGGGCTTGGCGTCCCGCCCGCGCTGCTTGCGAGCCCGAGCTTCACCATCGCCTCCGAGTTGCCGACGCCCGACGGCGCCCCCGTCAGCGGTCTGGTGCATGCGGATTTCTACCGCGTCGAGGCGCTGGCGGAGCTCGAAGATGCGGGGCTTTCGGATTGGCTCGCGCCCGGTATTTTGCTGCTCGCCGAGTGGGCGGATCGTTTCCCCGCTGCG
>JAHRAN010000156.1 GCA_020027245.1 Myxococcota bacterium | reverse complement strand
CAGGGCGGAGGGGCATGCGCATCAACGATCCTCGTCTCGTCGCCCTGCTCGGGGGGCTCGCGCTGCTCGCCGGTTGCGGCGCGTCGCAGGACGACGAGGATGGCCTGCGGCCCCGCGTGCTGGTCGGCTCGGTGAGCGTTTCGGACTTCGAGGAGCGCATCGAGGCCAGCGGTGAACTCGTGGCGCGGGATCGCGCCGCCATCGCCTCGGAGGTCGCCGGCCGCGTCACCCGCATCACGGCGCTCGAAGGCGATGCGGTCGAAGAAGGCGCGCTGCTGCTGGTGATAGACCCGGAGAAGCACCGGCTTCAGGTGGCGACCGCGCGCGCAAGGCTGCAGGAACTCAAAGCGTCCCTCGAAGAGGCGGAGCGCGAGTTCGCGCGCATCAGCACTTTGCACGAACGCGGCATTGCCTCGGCTTCGAATCTCGATGAAAAGCGCAGCGCGCGCGAGCGCAACCGCTCGCGTTTCGACGCCGCGCGCGCGGAGCTCGGCGTGGCGGAGCGCGCGCTGCGCGAGGCCAATGTGCGCGCGCCCTTCGCCGGTTACCTGGCGCGGCGCGTGGTTTCGCGGGGCGAGTATGTGAAGGTGGGGCAGGCGCTGTTCGAACTCGTGTCCCTCGACCCCATCGAACTCGAGTTCAATGTGGCCGAGCGCGACTCGGCGCGCGTTGCGCAGGGTCAGGTGGTGCGCGTGCGTGTGGCGCCCTGGCCCGACGAGCATTTCGAGGGCGTGGTCAGCGTCGTGGCGCCGACAATAGACACGACGACGCGCACGCTGCGCGTCAAGGCGCGGATCAAAAACCCGGACGGGCGGCTGCGCCCCGGTCTCTTTGCGCGCGCCGATCTCGGTCTGGCGCTGCGTCGCAACGTGGTCTGGGTTCCCGCTGCGGCCGTGCAACTGCGCGCGCAGGGCGAAGTCGTCTGGGTCGTCGCCAAAGATGACCGCGTGCGCCGCGTCCATGTGAAGACGGGGCTGCACCGGGACGACAAAGTCGAGGTGCTGTCGGGCCTTTCGGCGGGCGACGAGGTCGTGGTGCGCGGCCACACCGGGCTCTCCGACGGGCTGCAGGTGCTGCGACGCGACGCCGATGGCGCGCCGCCGCCTGCAGCAACGCCGAGTGTGACCGCCGAGGAGAGCGGCGCGCGGGAAACGCTATAGATGATCGAACTCTTCATCAAGCGTCCGGTGCTGACCTGGATGCTGACCCTCGCGCTCCTCGTCTTTGGTGTGCTCGGTCTCGAACGGCTCGGCATAGACGCCTACCCGGAGATGGATTTTCCGCAGGTGATGGTGGGCGCGCGGCTCGAGGGCGCGACGCCCGAGGTCATCGAGGAAGACGTCACCAACGTTCTGGAGGAATACCTGAACACGATCGAGGGCGTCAAGCGAATTGAATCGCGCTCGCGTCTCGGCAGTGCGACGATTGGCGTCGAGTTCGAGCTGGGAACCGATACCGACCGTGCGGCGGAGGAGGTGCGCGACCGCGTCAGCCGCGCGCGGCTCGAGTTGCCCGAGGAACTCGACCCGCCCTTTGTTTCCAAAATTGACATGACCGGTTACCCGATCATGTTCGCCCCGCTTTTCACCGAGCGCACGCCGGTTGACACCACCGAGTTTGTCGAAGAGTTCGTGAAGCCGCGCGTCGAGACGGTGCCCGGTGTCGCTGGCATCGAGATCTTCGGCGAGGTGGATCGCGCCATCCGCATCTGGCTCGACGGCGAGGCGTTGCGCGCCCGCGCGCTTGCGGCGACCGATGTGATGGCCGCGCTGAAGCGCGAGCACCTGGAGCGCCCCGGCGGCCTGGTCGAAGACGGCGCGCTCGAATACGCGGTGCGCACCGACGCCGAATATCGCTCCATCGAAGAACTCGCCGATATGGTGATCGCTTACGAAAGCGGCGCGCCGGTGCGCCTGCGCGATGTGGCGCGCGTCGAGGACGGCGCCGAGGATCGCCGCTTCTATACGCGTTTCGACGGCAACCCCGGTGTCGGTCTCGCCGTGGTGAAGTCCACCGACGGAAACGCCGTGGCCGTCGCCACCGAGGTCAAGGAGCGCATCGAAAAACTCTCGCCGCTGCTTCCCGACGACATGCGCTTCAAGAGCAGCGATGGTTTCATGGATCTGACCATTTCCATCCGCGAAGCGGTCGCCGAAGCCGGCTTCAGCCTCTGCTTCGGCGCGCTGCTGGCGACGCTCACGGTCTTCGTCTTCCTGCGCCGCTTCCGTCCCACCCTCGTGGTCGCGCTCGCCATCCCGCTCTCGCTGGTCACCACCTTCGGCGTCATGTGGCTCTTCGATTTCACCCTCAACACCATGACGATTCTGGCGCTGACGCTGGCCGTCGGTGTGGTGATTGACGACGCCATCGTCGTGCTCGAAAACATCGAGCGGCATCGTGAGCGCGGGGCGCCGTCGCGTGAAGCCGCGGCGAAGGGCACGCGCGAGATCGCCTTCGCCGCCACCGCCGCCACGGTCTCGATCGCCGCCGTGTTCCTCCCCGTGGTCTTCGCCGAGGGGCTGGTGAGCAGCTTCCTCGGCGAGTTCGGCGCCACCGTCGCCGCCGCGGTGATGATCTCGCTGCTCGTCGCGCTGACGCTGACGCCGATGCTGGCCGCGCGCATTCCAGCGCCCGCCGCACGCCGGGAGGGCTCGCTGATCTGGCTCATTGACCAGTTCATGCGCGGGCTCGAAGCGCGCTACCGCGAAGTGGTGCGCTGGGCCGTGCGCCGCCGCGCGCTCACACTCGGCGTGGCCGCACTCTCCTTCGTGGTCAGCCTCGGTTTCGCCGCAACACTCGGCGTCGAGTTCTTTCCCACCGGCGACGAGGGGCACTTCTACATCAGCATCGAAGCCGCGCCGGGAACCAGCCCGGAAGGGACGCGCGAGTTGCTGCTCAAGGATGAAGCCTGGGTGCTCGCGCAACCCGAGGTGCTGAGCCTCTACGGCGCGGCGGGCTACGCCGGCTCGAGAAACGGCGGCGAGAGCGCAAACCGTGGCATGTTGATGGTGATGCTGCGCAGCCACGAGGAGCGCGACCGCAGCGCGCAGGAAATCATCGCCGCCGCGCGCCGCGCACTCGGCGAAATCCCCGGTCAGAAGCTGCGCATCAGCGACATGTCCGGCTTCGGCGGCGGCGGCGACAACGCGAAGTTTCAGGTCGAACTGCGGGGCAACCTCGAACTCGATGAACTGGGCGCGCTGGCCGACTCTGTAATCGCCGAACTCGAAGCGCGGGGCGGCTTCGTGGAACTGGAGAAGAGCCTGAAGCTCGGTCTGCCGGAGCTGCGCGTGGTTCCGGATCGCGAGAAGGCGGCGGCGCTCGGCGTGGATGCGGAGCAACTCGCAGCGACGGTGCGCGCGATGATCGGCGGCATCGATGTCGGCACCTTCAAGCAGGGCGGCGAGCGTCACGACATTCGCATGCGCCTCGACGCCAGCGACCGCGACGACCCCGCCGCCATCCTCGATCTCTACGCGCGCACCCGGGCTGGCGATGTGGTCGAGTTGCGCAACCTCGTCTCGGTCGAGAAGGCGGCGGCGCCCCAGTCCATCACGCGGGTGGACCGGCAGCGCACCGTGCGCATCTCGGCGAACCTGGTTGACCTCGACCCCGGCGCCGCGCTCGAAATCGCGCGCGAGATTGGCGAGCAGAACCTTCCGGACACCGTCGTGCTCACACCCTCGGGCGGGCTCGAGGAAATGGTCGAGAGTTTCGAGCAACTGCTCTTCATGCAGGGGCTTGCGATTCTGTTGATCTACATGCTGCTGGCCGCGCAGTTCGAAAGCGTGGTGCACCCGCTGACGGTGATGCTGGCGCTGCCGCTCGCAATGGTCGGCGCATTCGGCGGGCTCGCCCTCGGCGGCATGACGCTCAACATCTTCAGCATGATCGGCATCATCCTGCTCTTCGGGCTGGTCACGAAGAACTCGATTCTGCTGGTGGACTACGCCAATCAACTGCGGCGTCAGGGCATGGACAAGGTGACGGCCATGACCACGGCGGCGCCGGTGCGCATGCGTCCGGTGCTGATGACCGCGCTCTCGATGATTTTCGGCGTGGCGCCGGCGGCGCTGGGCATCGGCCCCGGCTCGGAGTCGCGCGCGCCGATGGCCGTGGCCGCCGGAGCCGGTATGATTTCATCCACCGTGATGACGCTGGTCGTCGTGCCGGTTTTCTATCTGGTGCTCGACGACGGCGTCGAACACCTGCTGCGTTTCTTCCGTCACCGAGGCCCGCGCGCCTTTGTTGTGCGGCTGGCCAAACTCACCCCGTTTCCCAAGTAAAAACGGAGCACCGATGCGCAACCCCCGGAATTTTGCGAAACCGCTGGCGCTCGGCGCGCCCGCGCCCATCAACGATGTCCCGACGCGCCCCTCGCGCATGATTCACTTCTTCGACCCCAGCAACGAGCGCATGGCGCGAAAGGTTCCGGAGCTTGCAAAGCAGGTGGATATTCTGCTCGGCAATCTCGAGGACGCGATTGAAGTTCGGAACAAGGAAGCCGCGCGCGCGGGCTTCGTGCGCATCGCGCGCGACACCGACTTCGGCCCGACGCAACTCTGGACGCGGGTGAACAGCCTCGACAGCCCCTGGTTCCTCGACGACATCACCACCATCGTCGGCGAGGCCGGCGACAAACTCGATGTGCTGATGGTGCCCAAGGTGGAAGGCCCCTGGGACATTCACTTCGTTGATCAACTGCTGGCGCAACTCGAAGCGAAGCGCCGCCTCGAGCGCCCCATCCTGGTGCACGCCATCCTCGAAACCGCCCTCGGCGTCGCCAACCTGGAACTGATCGCCCGGGCCTCGCCGCGCATGCAGGGGCTGTCGCTCGGGCCGGCGGACCTTGCGGCCTCCAGGCGGATGAAGACCACGCGCGTCGGCGGCGGTCACCCCGGCTATCTGGTGCGCGAAGATCCGAACCCGGCGGATGAAAACGCGCCGCGCAAGAGCGCCCAGCAGGATCTCTGGCACTACACTTTGGCGCGTATGGTGGACGCCTGTGTGTCGGCGGGCATTCTGCCTTTCTATGGCCCCTTCGGCGACATCGCCGACCCGGTCGCCTGTGAGGATCAGTTCCGCAACGCCTTCCTGCTGGGTTGCGTCGGCGCCTGGTCGCTGCACCCGAAGCAGATCGAAATCGCGCGCCGCGTGTTCAGCCCGCCGGTGGAAGAAGTGAAGTGGGCCCTGCGCGTGATCGAAGAGATGGGCGACGGCTCCGGAACCGTGATGATTGACGGCAAGATGCAAGACGACGCCACCGTGAAGCAGTGCCGGGTGATGGTCGCGCTCGCCAGACTGATAGCAGAGCGCGACCCGGAGATGGCCCGCAACTACGGCTTCTAACGCCGGGCGGGCGCCGCCCGCCGCCGCCGCCGCCGTCGGATCAGCCCCTCCTGCGCGACGCTTGCGATGCGCTGGCCCTGCCGGTTGTAGAGCGCGCCGTGCACCAGGCCGCGCGCCGCCTGCGCGACCGGACTGGTCGAGACGAACAGCAGCCAGTCGTCGAAGCGCGGCGGCGTGCGGTGAATCCAGACGGCGTGGTCGAGGCTTGCGATGTTGCGCTCGCGCCAGGCGAGACCGTGCGGTCTCGAAGCCGTGGAGATCAGCGTGCGGTCGCTGGCGTACACCAGAAGCGCCGTGTGGAGTTGCGGGTCATCCGGCAGCGCGCCGTTCGGGCGCAGCCAGACGCGCTTGTGGGGCGCCTGCCGTCCGCCGTCCAGATCGTCCGGGTCGCAACTGCGCACCCATATCGGTTGCGGTCGAACAGCGCCAGCGCGCCCGAGTTTTTCGGCGCGCAACTCTTCCCAGTCCGGCAGCGTGTCGGGCACGGGCGCTTCGGGCATCGCCTCCTGATGCGAGATGCCCGGCTCGGGAAGCGCGAAACTGGCCGACAGGTTGAAAATGGCTTCGTCCTGCTGCCGCACGACGACGCGGCGCGTGGTGAAGCTTCGCCCGTCGCGGATGCGATCAACGGCGAACGTGAGCGGCGCGCCGTGGCTGCCCGGGCGCAGAAAGTAAGCGTGCAGCGAGTGCAGCGCGCGCTCCCGGTCAACCGTTTGCAGCGCGGCAAGGGCGGCCTGAGACGCGACCAAACCGCCGAACAGGCGCCCGGTTCCTCCGGGCGCGCGCCCCCGATACAAATCGCGCGCCAGCGTTTCGAGGCGCAGCAACTCGAGCAGCTTTTCGAGCGGCGTCATGGCTGCGGCGTTTGCGCAGCGGTTGACTCGGCCCCGCGCTCGGGCGTCGCCCCATCGAGGCGGGTGACCTGCACTTCGAGGTTGTGCACGGCGACCACGCGCACGCGCGCGCCGGCTGGAATCGGGGCGCCGGTGTCGGCGCAGCGCGCGCGCCAGCGCTCGTGGCCGAGCGTCACCCAGCCGCGCGGGTTCAATACTTCGTCGGCCGTGCCGCAGCGGTCGCGCAAATCGTGAAGCCCGCCACGCAGACCGGTTGCATAGGCGCGCCACACGAAGGGGAACATGGCGATGTCTTTGACAACCCAGAGCGCGATGCAAGCCCAGACGAAGCGCCCGGGCGCGTCGAACCATTTGCTTGCGGCGAGCGCGGCCACGCTGAACAGCGCGATGCCCGGCACTTGCAGCGCCGCGTAACGCAGAGCCGTTCGCAGGTCGGGTCTTTCGCGCACGGCACCCTCGCTTATGCGAGACCGCGACGGATCATCTCCTCGGCGATCTGAATGGCGTTGGTGGCTGCGCCTTTGCGCAGGTTGTCCGCCACCTGCCACAGCCACAGCCGCCTGGCAAAGCCGATGTCCTGTCGCACGCGCCCCACCAGCACCTCGTCCCGGCCCTCGGCGTCGCGCGCGGTGGGAAAGAGCTCGCGCGGGGCATCGTCCACGACCTCGACGCCGGGGAAGGCGGCAAGCACCTGCCGCGCCGCCGCAGCCGTCAGCGGCCGCTCGGTTTCCACCAGCACCGAGGCCGAGTGACCGACGGGAACCGGCACGCGCACGCAGGTCATACTGAGTTCGAGTTCGGGAAGGTCCAGAATTTTGCGCGTCTCGTGCAGCAGCTTCCATTCCTCGATGGTGTAGCCAGCCTCGGAAAAGCGGTCGCAGAACGGCAGCGCGTTGCGGGCAATCGGCCGCGGGTAGGTTTTGCAAGTCGGCGCGTCGCCGCGCGCGAGTTCGCCCTCCTGCCGTTCGAGTTCCTCGATGCCGGGTCGCCCCGTTCCCGAGACCGCCTGCAAAGTGGTGACCACCACGGAGCGCAAACCGGCGGCGCGGCGGATGGGCTCGAGCGCCATCACCAGCCCGATGGTCGTGCAGTTCGGACAGGCCACGATGCCCCGCTGTTTTTCGAGCGTAGCGGCGTTGATCTCGGGCACCACGAGCGGCACACCTTCCTCCATGCGCCAGGTGCTCGACTTGTCTATGGCCACGCCGCCCTGCTTTGCGATGACGGGGGCGAGCGACTTCGAGAGTTCGCCGGTGGCGGCGAAGAAAGCGAAGTCAACCCCCGCGAAGGCTTCCGGTCGCGCTTCCTCGACTTCGAGTGTGCGCTCGGCGAATCGGACATGCGCGCCGCGCGAGCGCGCACTGGCGAGCGCGCGCAACTCGCCGACCGGGAAGCGTCGCCGTTCGAGTTCGCGCAGCAGCACCGCGCCGACGGCCCCGGTCGCCCCCACCACCGCAACCGTCTTTGCTTCGGGTTTCGTCGTCATACCGCGCTCAGGGTTCCGGCGCGACGGGTGGTTGTCAACTGGCCGCGCGCAGTGCAGAGCTTCGCGGTGGCGGTTGCGTCAGCCGCGCCGCAGTGCGTCCTCGACCAGCGGCAGCCGGTCGTTTCCGAAGTACAAGTCGTCACCGGCGACGATCATCGTCGGTGAGCCGAAGCCGCCGCGCTCGATCAACTGGTCGGTGTTGGCGCGCAGGCGCGCTTTCACCTCCGCGGTGGCGATGCGCGTGAGCAGGGCCACCGGGTCGAGCTCGGCCTCCCGCGCCAGCGCTTCGAGCACATCATCCCGGGAGAGGTCCCGGTCGCGTCCCCAATAAGCCTCGAAGCAGGCGCGCGACCAGGCCGGCAGGCATCCTTCGTCTTGCGCCACCAGCGCGCCGCGCATGGCCTTCACGCTGTTCAGCGGAAACACACTCGGCCAGCAGATGTCGAGCCCGTAGCGCCGCGCCCAGTCTTTCAGATCCTTCGCGTGATAGCGGGCCTTGGCGGGAGTGGGGTTTTTGCGCTGCGCATATACATCCGGGTTGACCGCGTTGAACACGCCGCCGACGAGGATCGGTTTCCAGACCAGGTCGGCGCCCGTCGCCCGCGCCAGGTCTTCGATGCGATGAAAGGCCAGATATGTCCAAGGACTGCCCACATCGTAAAAGAACTCCAGGCTGGTCGGCATCTCGAGGCTCCCGTTTGTTGTGGCGCGTCCAGCGGTGGACGCCGGCGCGCCAGAAGGATTTTAACAGCAAGCGCCGTGCTCTCGGAAGCGGGCCAGGTCGGCGGGTGTGTCCAGGTCGAGCGCGCCTTCCGGGAAGGGCACGCGCGCGACCGCGCCGTGTGCGCCACGCAGCAGCGCCCGCCCGCCCTGATCGCCCTCGCTCGCGCGCAGCGCTGCGAAGAGCGACGCATCGAACAGGGCCGGCGGGCCGAGCGCCTCGCCGTAGTCGCTCGCCACGATGCGTTCACCCTGCGCGTGCAAGTCGAGCAGCGCGTTCAGCAGGCCCGCGTGCAGGGCGGGCTGATCCGCCAGCGCGACGAGCAGGGCCGTTGGCGATGGCGCCTCGGCACGGCTTACCGCGTCGAGCCCGCAGCGCAGCGACGCCGAGAGACCTTGCCGCCAGTTGCGGTTTCTAACGAGCTGCAGCGGCAGGTCGCCGAGTGCAGCCTCGACCTGTGCGTGCCGGCTGCCCGTCACCACCCAGACTTCGTCGGCGCGGGACGCCAGCAGGGCCAGCGCCGCGCGCCGCACCAATGCACACCCATCTATTTTTAAAAGCAGCTTAAGCGCGCCGCCCATGCGCCGGCTGCCGCCAGCGGCGAGGAGCAGGGCCGGCACGCGCGCCAAACTAGGAAGCTTCCGGCTCGTGGATCGGCCCCGAACGCTCGCGCAGCGGGCCGCCCCGGTGACCGTTTGCGAAGGCCTGAATCTCGGCCGCAATCGAGAGCGCGATCGTTTCCGGCGCGTCGGCGCCGAGGTCGAGACCCGCCGGCGCGAACACCCGCGCGCGTTGCCGCTCGCCCGTTTCGAGCCCCGCCTTGCGAAGATCCGCGAGCAGGTCTTCGCAGCGCCGCTTGGGGCCGAGCACCGCGATATAGGGAGCGGCGGTTGCGAGTGCGTCGCGCAGCAACACGCGGTCGTTCAGGTAGTGATGGGTCATCAGCACGCAGTGGGTGTCGGGGCCGGGAGCAGCCAGCGCCACCGCCTTGGCGACTTCGGAGCACATTACCCGCGCGCTGGCGGGGAAGTGCTCGCGCCGGGCGAAGGCCGGGCGGTGATCGAGCACGCTCACCTCCCAACCGAGTTCGACGGCGATGTGCGCGAGCGGCGGCGCGTCGGGGCCGGCGCCAAACATTGCGAGCCGCAGCGGGGGCGCCACGGCTTCGACGACGCAGCGCTCAAACTCATTTTTGGTTGTCAAGGTCAACGTCAACGCGCGGCCACTCGCCAGGGTTTCGCGCAGCGCCCGGTCAATGGCGGGCTCGCGCAACCCCTGCGGCTCGGCCTCGCGCTCGCCGAGTGTGCTGCGCGCGCCGGTGCGCGGCCCGGTGATGATGGTGGCGATGGCGCCGCGCTGGCGCGTCTTTGACCAGAGCCGCAACGCATCGAGCGGCCCCGGCGCGCCACGGCCAACGCGCTCGAGCAGCACCTCGACCACGCCGGCGCAGCCGAGCCCGAGACCCCAGAGCCGGTCGTCTTCAGCCTCGGCGTCGTAGCGCACGAGCAGAGGGCCAGCGCCCGCGCGAACACGCTGCGCGCGCAGCAGCAGATCGCCTTCGAGGCAGCCGCCTCCTATCAGGCCGATCATCGTGTCGTCCGGCAAGAGCAGCATGCGCGCGCCGACCCGTCGGTAGGTGGAGCCGCTGGCGGACACCACACTCGCGAGCACGCCCGCAACGCCAGCCGCACAGAGCCGTTCGAAGCCAGCCAGAATGTCGCGCCGCTCCCGCATCGTCCAGCGAGCATAACCGCTGCGCGCCGGGGGCAAAGGCGTGGTGACGCGCGCGTTGCGTCGTGGCTGGTCGCGCGCTACGCGCCCGGCTCTGGCTGGCGCAGTGCGGGCTTTCGAAGCTGCTGCGCTGCATCAACGAGCAGGGGGCTCGCTTCGCCGCTGCTGCTCACCCACAGTTGGTGCACGGCGCGCGTCGCGCCTACATGCAAGAGCCGCCGGCTTTCGGGTGTGGTGTCGAAGTGCGCGGCGTCAACGCCGACGAGCACGACGTAATCGAACTCGAGCCCCTTCGCCTGCACGATCTCGGTCACCTCGACCCCCGGCGCGAAGCGGAAGTCCTGCTGCTGCACCCGATGCAGGCGCGGCACATCGCAGCGCAAAAGACCCATGTAGTAAATTTCAGAAAGCTCCGGCGAGGGCGTCAAGATGGCGACCTGCGCCTGCGGCTCGGCGCGGTGGCTTAAAAGTTCAGTGAGGACGGGGCCCAGCGCGGCGATGCACGCGCCGTGGTCGCTGTATTCGAAGAACTCCACCGCCGGCCCGCTGCGCGTGGTCTGAAGCGGCGCTTCGGGTTCCAAGTCAACACCCCCGAGCACGGCGGTTGCGAAACGCATGATCTCCTCCGACGAGCGGTAACTCACCTGCAGGGTTTCGATCTCCGTGCCCGCTGCGCCGATGTTTTGCAAGAAGCGGCTCCAGTCGCCGAAGCCGCTGCCCAGAACTTGTTGCCGCGCGTCGCCAGCGAGGGTGAGGCTGCGCTGTTCGTCGAGGCAGGCCATCAGCACGCCGAGTTCCAGCGGCGAAAAATCCTGAACCTCGTCAATGGCGATGTGGCGGTAGCGAAGTGACGCACCGCTCGCATCGGGAAGCGGCGCGCGCAACTGCCAGGCGCGCAGCAGCAGCGCGTCGTCCTCCGGGTCGAGCGCGGCGTCATTGTCCCGCTCCCCATCGAGCCAGGCCTGAAGCGCCACGAATTGTAAGCGGCTGCGCGTTGTGATTTCCTCGAGTTGCGCGCGGCTGAACGCGCCCGGCGCTTCGCTTTCAAATACTTCTTCGAGCAGCGCCACGTCGCCGAGCAGGGTGATCCAGTCATCCATCGCCTGCGCAGCAGTCGCCGCGCCGGGGTTGCGCGCGACCTGCCGCTCGAGCGCTTTTTGCAGCGCGGGATGCAGCTTCAAACGCTGCGCGAGGGCGCTAGTGTCGTCGCGCACATGCTTCGGCAGCGACGGAAAGAGCCGCTGGCGCTGCTCGCTGGCCCACTCCTTGAAGGTGCAGACGCGGGCCTTTGCGATGCCGAGCGCCGGCAGCACCTGGCTCACATAATTTCTAAGCCCCTGCGAAAGCGCGACGAACAAAGTCTGCTCGGAGTTGATCGCCGCATCGTGGTAGGCGAGGAAGGCGATGCGATGCAGCGCGACCGTGGTCTTGCCCGAGCCCGCCACGCCGCGAATCAGCAGATAGCCGGGCCGTGGGCGCGCGATCAACTCGAACTGCTCCGGGTCGAGCAGGCCGGCGATGTCCGGCAGGCGCTTGTCGGCGTGCAGCGCGCGGCCGCTCGGGTCCGTGCCGAGCCGCCGCGCGTCGCCATCGCCCGAATGCACACGCAGCGCCGCACCTTGCCCGGTGCCGAGCCGTGGCGCGCGCCGCGCAGACTGTCGCCACCGCTCGGGTTCGGACACGTCGCGCTGGAACACGCCTTCCGGCGCCTCGATGCGTTCGAGCCGCCGCGCCTTTATCGTCACCGTGCGCCGCGCGACCACACTGCCCTGCTGCACGCGGCCGTTGATGTCCTCCTCGTATTCCTCTCCCTGCCGGTAGCGATAAAAGAGTTGGGCGATGGGCGCGTGGCGCCAGTCCACGATGCGCAGTCCATTGTCGAGGCGGGTGGCGCGCCCGATGCAAAGATCGCGCACGCGCCCGGCTTCCCGAAGACGCAGGCGGGCGAAGTAGGGCGAGGCGGCGTCAATCTGCGGCGCCGCGCGCGAGCGCCGCAGTTGTTCGAGCAGCGCAGTCTGCGCGTTCCAGCGCGTGTTCAATGATGAGCGCTCGAAGAAGTCGAGCTCCCCCTGCACCAGTTGCGCGCGAATCACTTCGAGTTCGGCGACCAGGTTCTCTTCCGACGGAGCCGTGAGCTCGCCCGCGCGCGCAAGCGCGGCGTTGACCTCTTCGAGCAGGCGCAACTCTTCGACGACGATGCGGTCCGGCAATGGCGCCTCCGTTGAGCGACCATTGGGTGTAGGGAATTCACCGCGCGCTTTGCAAAATTTTAACCTTTAATCCCCCCCCCTCCCGCGCGCCGCCCTCAGTCGTCCGACGCCACGGGTCGCCAGCCCTGCGCAGCGAGCAGCGAAAGCGCCTCAGCCTCTTCGGCGAGGTAGATGGCGGCCAGCGCCACCGCGCCCGGCGGCGGCGTCTTGCCGGCTGCGACCGGCCAGAAGGTCTGGTCGCGTCTTAGAATGGCGAGCAGCAGGAAGGGGTCGCTGCCGCCCTCGGGCGTCGGGGCTTCTTCAGGTTGTCCAAGCGCCGCGCCGGTGAATTCGAAGCGCCGCACTTCGGTCTGGCCGTGGCGGAAGCGCACATTCCAGCGCTCCACATCCTTGGCGCGGTCAAACAGTACGTGGCTCTGCTGCTTCTCGGCGATGCGCTCGCCGACGGCGCTGGTCGTGCGCTCGAGCGCCACATAGGTATCGGGCACATCGAAGTTGTCCTTCGCCTCGGACGCGAAGTGCGCGTTCACCTGCGCGTTGGGTGTCAGACCAATCGCGAGCTTTGCGCGCTCGAGGCGCAGGCGCGCGAGGGTCGGCTCCGCAAACACATCGCCATACACGACCGGATAGCCCTGCGCTTCCGCGGCCAGACAGTGCGCCGGGTTCGAGTCGGCGAACACCACGCGCAGGTCGCCCCCGCGCAGCGCGCGAGCCAGCGCGAAGCCGAGCCCCTCGGCGCCGAGGATGGCGATGCTGTCGCGCCCGGCCCGGCGCACATCGAGCGCGCGCGCCACCAGCGGCGCCGTGCCGCCCTGCACCACGACGGTCACGGCGATGGTCAAAAACACCAGCGCGCGAATCTCGTCGCCGCCCGGGCGGCCGATGTCGTCGAGCAGGGCCGCGGCCAGCGAGGCGATCGCCGCAGCGACCACGCCGCGCGGCCCCATCCACGAGAGGAAGGCCTGCTCGCGCCAACCGAGGCCGGCGCCCGCCGTGCAGAGCAGCACGCCGAGCGGCCGCACCAGCAGCGAGAGTGCGAGCACGGTGGCGATGCCCGCGCCGCCGAGCGCCACTACATCGGCCAGCCGCACGTCCGCCGCCAGCAGCACAAAGAGCAGGCCGATCAGGCCGATGGTCAGGTGCTCCTGAAACTCGCCGAGTTCGCGGGCCAGGCGCTTTTCGAGGTTGCCCACCACCACGCCAGCGACGGTGACGGCGAGGATGCCGCTCTCGCTCAGCACCTGCTCGCAGAGTTCGAAGCTGAGCAGCGCGGCTCCTAGCGCCACCAAGTTCTCGAGGCCCTCGGGAACGGCGCGGCGCAGACGCAGCAGCCGCGCAAGGGCGAAGCCGGTGAGCAAGCCCGCGCCGACGCCGAAGCCGAGGCGCAACAGCAGCCCGAGTGCGCCGCTGGTGAAGCTGTCGAAGCCGGGCGCGACCACTACTTGCAGGGTGACGGCGGCGAGCACGGCGCCCACCGGATCAATCAGCAGGCCCTCGGCTTCGAGGATGGTGGCGAGCCGCGGGCGCAGCGGAACATTGCGCAGGATTGGCCGCACCACGGTCGGGCCGGTCACAATCACCAGCGAGCCGAACAGAAACGACAGCGCCGGGGGCCAGCCGAGCAGGGTGTGTGCAGCCAGCGCGCCGCCGCACATGGTTACGATGGCGCCGAGGCCGACCAGGCGGCGGATGGGTGTGGCCTCGCGGCGCAGGCGCGCGACATCGAGGTTCAAGCCGCCCTCGAAGAGGATGATCGCCACCGCGATTTCGACGAGTGGCAGGAGGCCGCCGCCGAGCGTGTCGGGGTTCACCCAGCCGAGGAGATCCGGGCCGAGGGCCAGACCCATGCCGAGCAACAGCACGATGCTCGGCAGGCGCAGATGCCGCGCCACGATCTGACACGCGACGCCCACAGCGAGCGCGACGATAAAGCTGAAGCTCGGACTCGCGGCGTGTTCCATGACGCTTCCGGAAAGTGCGGTGGCAGCGTAGCGGAGCGCA
>JAHRAN010000153.1 GCA_020027245.1 Myxococcota bacterium | reverse complement strand
AGGGCTGGACCATCGAGTCGCTCACACCGCTCGGCGTTGGCGTCGGCGTCGGCGCGGGGGGCGAGAGCGACGACGATGGCAACGGCTATGTCGCAGGCTGGCTCGCCGTCGTCCTGAAGCGCCAGGCATAGTCCGGCAGCAGCCCGGTCAGCGACTCCGGCAGCCGCTCGGGGCGGTCAACGGGATGGGCGGGGTGCGGAGCACCCCGGTCGCGGTCAACGGGTTGGCGGGGTGCGAAGCGCCCCCCGGTCAGCGCCCCGGTCACGCCACAGCGCTTCGAGTTCTGGCAGCACATCGTGCAGATCCTCGAAGGGGGTGAAGGAGACCTGCTGTTTTTCGAGTTCCTCGGCCAGCGTGTCCTTGGCGAACACCCGGTCGGCGATCTGCGACGCGCACAGATCCGAAACGCGCCCGTTGCCGATGTGCACCACGGTGGCGTCCGCATTGTGCGCGCGAAAGTTGCGGATCAGGCGGGCCTTGCAGACTCCCGTGCCGCAACTGCAACTCGCATCCGGGCTGCCCGGCGCGAGGCGCCAGGTGTCGGCCTCGTACCAGAGCCGGTTCGCGGCAAAGGCAAAGCGCAGGCCGTGCACTTGCTGAAGCCGTTCGAGGTTGTGGTCGAAGCCATCCGAGAGGATGCGAAAGCGCACCGCCCTTTGCTCGCACCACTCGAGCAGTTCGCGCGCGCCCGGCGTCAACTCGATGCTCTGCAGGAAGGCGTCGAGTTCCCGCTCGGGCAACTGCAGACCATCGAAGAGCGCCATGTTGTAAGTCCAGGGCGTAAGCTCGCCGCGCCGCAGCCGCTCTTTGAGCGCGCGCCGCAGCGCGCTGCCCGCGTAACGTTCTGCAATACAGGCGCCGACATCCTGCACGGCGAAGGTGCCATCGTAGTCGCAGAAGACGGCGAGCCGGGCGGCGTCGGAGTTATCCGTCCCCGCTTTGAGCGTCATGGCGCCCGAGTATAACCGGGGTGCTTGCGCACCCCGCCCATCCCGTTGACCGCGCAAAGCCGCTGCCGGAGGCTTGCGCACCCCGGAGGCGCCACCCTCACCCGGCGCCGAGCACCTGGCGCGCGATGCCAGCGAGATACACCGAGCCGCTGACGCAGAGCAGGTCGCCCGGTTTCGCGCGCTCGCGGGCGCTTTTCAGCGCCAGCCGTGGGTCGGGTTCCAGCTTCACGGGCAAGTCCCGCGCCACGCGCTCGAAGGCGGCGGCGAGGCGCTGCGGCGGCAGCGAGCGCTCGGTGTTGGCGCGCGTCGCGGTGACTTCGTCCGCATGCGGGGCCAACTCCGCGCAGAGCGCGTCGAGATTTTTGCCGCTGGAGACCGAGAGCAGCAGGTGCGCGTGCCCCCTCGGAATCTTCGCCAGCACAGCGGCCAGCGCGCGCGCCGAGGCTTTGGTGTGAGCGCTGTCCACCACGATCCAGGGTGCGCGTCCCAGAATTTCGATGCGGCCGGGCAGCGTCAGACGGGCGAAGGCGCGCTGCCCCGCCGCCACCAGTTGGGCATCCGTGGCCAGGCCGAGTTGCCGCACGCAACTGAGCGCGAGCGCGGCGTTCCCGACCTGATGCGCGCCGGGCGCCTTGAGCTGGAAGCGCGCGTCCAGTCCGTCGCACCGGTAGCGGAAGCGGCTGCCTTCGATGCCCGTGTCCTCGAGCTGCACCTGAAACTCGAAGCCCTGGCGCAGGAGCGGCGCGCCGGCCGCAAGTGCGCGCGCCTCGACCACTTCGAGGGCATCCTTTGACAGCGCGCCCACCACCAGCGGCGCGCCGGGTTTTGCAATGCCGGCTTTCTCCGCTGCGATTTTCGCCCGCGTGTTGCCGAGCCTCTCGGTGTGTTCGAGTTCGATGCTCGTAACACAGGTAACAGCCGGCTCGCAGATGTTGGTGGAATCGAGCCGCCCGCCGAGCCCGACCTCGATCACCGCGCAGTCAACCTGCGCTTCGGCGAAGAGCAGAAACGCGGCGGCCGTCGTCGCGTCGAAGAAACTCGGAGCGTCGTCGCCTTCGAGCAGACCCTCGACCACGGGGCGCAGCTTGGACAGCACAGCAGCCAGTCTCGTATCCGCCACCGGTTTGCCGGCGATGCGGAAGCGCTCGCTCCAGTGCAGCAGGTGGGGCGAGGTGAAGACCCCGGCCCTTTGACCGAGTTCGCAGAGCAGTGCTTCGCAGAGCAGCGCCGTTGATCCCTTGCCTTTCGAGCCCGCGATGTGCAGCGCCGGCAAGCCGCGCTGCGGATTGCCGATCCGGTCCGTCAGCGCGCGGATGGGCGCGAGCGAGAGGCGCGCCGTGGCGAAGCTCGGCAAGCGCTCCGCGTTGACCAGGCCATCGAGCCAGTTTTCGGCCTGCGCAAGGTGCATGGGTCTCCCGTCGGGGCAAAGTTCCGCGGTCTGCGCGCGCTCTGGTTTCGCCCCGGCTTATTGCGCCCGATAGGTGTTCCACTTGCGGTAGGTCTTCACCTTTTCGCTGGTTCCCGTAGCGGCAGGGTAGAAGTAGCGCACCGCGTGGCCGCATTTCTGGCAGATGCGGTAGCTGAACTTGAAGCCCTCCACCTCGCGGATGCGGCCAATCTGCACCTTGTTTTTCTCGTTGCCACAGCAGCGCGGCGTGGGTTTGCTCGGCGAGATGATTCGCTTCGGGTAATCGTTCTTCGGCTTTTCGCCATCCGTGTAGCGGATAATGTTCTTCGGCATTCGGTTCTGCCGCTCTTCCTGATTTTGTCTGCGGATGTTGCTTCCGATGCGCCTCAATGCATGCTCCTTTCGCTGACTTCCGGGTCGTCTCCCGTTTCGGTTTTTTCGAGCAGCGCCCGAAGCTGCGGCGACAGATCCTCAAAGTCGTTTTCGCAGGGCGCGCCCTCGGCGGAGAGAAAACGGCTCGCTGCGGGCTGCCGCGAGAGACTTAGCAGCGTCGAAGAGCGCGTGCCGTAGCCAGCGGTGTGAATGCAGGCGCCGTCCAGCGGGTTTTGCTCACCGCCCTCGTGGCTGCGACAGAGCTTCGTCAGTGCGGGCAGCGCCTCGCTCTGCGGCCCGGCGGCGGTTTTCTCGGCGGCGGTGAGCAGGCGCCCGCACTTCGGGTGCGCGCGGTCGTCCGGCAGGGCATTGGTGACGACATGCGCCCCCGGTGCAAGAGCGATGACGCTCACCCGCTCCCGGTAGCTGGCGACGAAGGCCTGCTGCGCATCGGCCAGCAGCAGGTTGAAGGGGTTGTAGCTCGCCGCCGGCAACGCGCGCAGCGTTTCAGCGGCGTCGCTCGCCCGGTCGTGGCCAGCAAGCGCGTCGCTGACGAGCAGGCCGCGCGAGCGCCGGGCCGGGTCGGGCTCCGGCTCCGGGCGATTGGTCAGCGCAGCGAAGAGCCCGGCGCCGTTCACCCCGAGCCAGGTTCCGCCCGCCTGCTCGTCGAGGGGCGCGAGCAGCAGGCGGCCGTTCCAGCGCCGAAGCGCGGGGCCGGCGGCGGGGCGCGCGTGATACTCGTCCCGATTGGCGGCTGCCAGAAGCGGCGCCTCCGGGAAGCAGCGGTGGAGGACGATCAGAGTGCACATCGGTGGGGCCGGCGATTCAAAAAAGGAGATTAAAGGGGTGACGGGCGAGGGCGGGTCACTTTACAACACCTTTCCGAGGGAGGCAAGTGCGTCGGCGGGCTGCGCCGCCGGGGGCGCCGGCGCGCCCCGCCAGCCTTGGGAACCCTCACCCGTCGGCGCGCTTTGCCCGCCGCCACCCTCTCCCGGTGGGAGAGGGGAACAAGAAAGAGAGGGAATTAATTAAGCGGGCGCGAGCAGCTTCTTACTCCCTCTCCCCGTGACAGCCGCTCGGGGCGGTCAAAAGGATGGGGAGGGGTGAAGCCCCTCGGGGTTGGGGTGAGGGTTCTTCAGGTCTGCCGGCGGACGCCCGCGCAGCCCACCGCGGCGCTCGAGTTGCAGCCCGTAGCGCGCGAAGACCTCGTCGAGTTCGCGGAAGTTCTGCTCGATGGTTCTGCGCACCGAGCTGAAGCCCGCGCGCAGGGCGTCCCCTCGCCGCCAGAAGGCGAGCGGGCTGATGGCGAAGTAATCGGCGTCGTCCTCGCGCGGCTCGATCAGCACGATGTCGCCCTCGAAACTCGCGCTCTCGGCGACGCGCTGAAGCGTCGTGTGCAGCCGCGCGTGAATCAGCGTGCGGAACACCTGGCTCACGACCATCATCAGGCCGCGGTCGGCGAGAGCGCCCCCGACGCTGTAGCGCCCCTCGTCGTCGCGCCGGTTCGGCAGCGGCGAGAAGGGGTTGTAACAGACGATCAGATCCGCGCCCTTCTCGATGGCGAGGTCTATGTTCGCCGTGTTGCGGATGCCGGCGTCCACATAGTCAACGCCGGCGATGCGCACTGGCCGATAAAAGAGCGGCAGCGCGGTTGCGGCCTGCACGCTCTTCGAGATGGGAACATCCTCGTGCTCGCCCTTGCCGAAGATCACGCGCTCCGAAGTGTCGAGCGCGCAGGCGGACACGAACAACTGCCGCCCCTGCTGGCGCTCGAAGCGCGCAAAGTCGTTCGGCATGCCGATGCGTTCGAGGTTGCCTCGCAGCCACCGCTCGAGGCCGTCGTTCTGAAACACGCCGGTTGGAATGTGCTTCATCGGGTCGGGCGTGGGACGGCCCGGTCGCGCGTGCTCGAACAGCGCCTGCGCAACCTGCTCGGCGGTGTCAATACCCGGTTCGCGCCAGAACGCGCGCAGTCCGGGGCCGAGTGCGCGCGGCAACCCGGGCAACTCGCGCGCGAAATCCCACAACACGCCCGGCGCGTAGGCCAGCGCTTCATACAGAAAACGCCGGGGCCGCCCGAGCCCTTCGCTCAGGTTGGGGCGGTAGAAGTGCAGCGGCGAGATCGGGTCGAGGCGCTGGCTCCTGCCTTCGAGCACCCGCGCCATCTCGACCGGCGTGATGCCGGAAGCCAGCGCGACGGCGAGCAGCGCGCCCGCCGAGAGGCCGATGTACATGTCGAAGTCGCCGAGCGTCCGCCCCGAGAGTTGCTCGTCGAGCGCCCGCAAGCCGCCCACCTTGAACGCGCCGCCGCTGATCGCGCCCCCGGCCAGCACCAGCGCCAGCTTCGGCTGCGGCTTCGGGGGATGCGCGCCCCGGCGCAGCAGCGTCAACCCCATGCGCGTCCTCGGCGCACGCCAGTCCGCCGCCCGGCCCGTTGACCGCGCCGAGCCGCTGACCGGGATGCTCGCGCACCCCGCCACACCCGTTGACCGCGCCGAGCCGCTGACCGGGGTGCTCGCGCACCCCGCCACACCCGTTGACCGCGCCAAGCCGCTGCCGGAAGGCGAGTGGCGCGCCATGCCGCCGCCATCGCTTGAGCCACGCTGCACCGCGTCAAAGTAGCCCCGGCGCGCCCCCGCGCCACGCCGCCGCCAGCGGGCTGCGACCTCCGGCAGCAGCCCGGCGCGGTCAACAGGCTGGGCGGCGGGCGTAGCTCGGCAGCGGCTCGGCGCGGTCAAAAGGTTGGCCGGCGGGCGTTCCGGCAGCGGCTTTGCGCGGTCAAAAGGCTTGCCGGCGGGCGAAGCCCGCCGGTTCGAAGTAGCATCTGCTGGCCGTTGACCGGGTGCGAACCCTCGCGCAACCGGCAAAGATCCAACCCCCAACCCCCTCACTCCCACCCCCGATGCAGCAATCCCTCATCACCCTGCTCGCCGCACTGCTGCTTGCGCTCGCAAGTGGTTGCGCCTCGACGCCGGATGCGGCGGACGCACCGGAGCCGGCGGACAAGGCGGAGACCCGGGCGCAAGACGCGCCCGATGCCGTCACCGCAAGCACACCCGCGCCGCTGCCGCCCGCACCGCAGGACGCGACCACGCCACCGCCGCCGCCCGGCCCCGACCCCTCGGCTCGGAGCGGGCGCGCCGACAGCGCCGTGGACAGCTTTGTGCTCGGCGGCATCATGGGCGGCTCCATCGCCGGCCCCGTCGGCGCGGCGGCTGGCGCGGTGGTGCTCGGCATCTACGGCGCCGTGACCGGCGAGGTGCCGCTTCAGGGCAGTGGCGGCGGCGGCAGCCGGCGCTACCCGGCGGACGAGCACGGGCAGGACGCGGCGATGGAGAGCGAAA
>JAHRAN010000148.1 GCA_020027245.1 Myxococcota bacterium | reverse complement strand
CGCAGCTCAGCGCGTTCATGGATGAGCACATCTACCCGAACGAGGCGGCGTACTACCAGCAGCACGATGCGCTCGAAGACCGCTGGCAGACGCCGCCGATGATGGAGGAGTTGAAGGCGCGCGCGCGCGAGGCCGGGCTCTGGAATCTGTTCCTGCCGCACAGCGAACGCGGCGCGGGTTTCACGAACCTCGAATACGCGCCGCTCTGCGAGGTGATGGGGCGCGTCGGCTTTGCGCCCGAGGTGTTCAACTGCGCCGCGCCGGACACCGGCAACATGGAAGTGCTCGACCGCTACGGCAGTGAAGAGCAAAAGAAGCAGTGGCTGCGGCCGCTGCTCGAAGGCAAGATCCGCTCGGCCTTCGCGATGACCGAGCCCGCGGTGGCCTCGTCCGACGCGACCAACATCACCACCGAGATCCGCCGCGACGGCGATTCCTATCTGATCAACGGGCGCAAGTGGTGGACTTCGGGGGTCTGCGATCCGCGCTGCAAGATCATGATCGTGATGGGCCGCAACCGGCACGATGGCCCGCCGCACGCACAGCAGAGCCAGATTCTGGTGCCGGTCGAAACACCCGGCGTAACGATCGAGCGCTTCCTGCCGGTCTTCGGTTTCGACGACGCGCCCCACGGCCACGGCGAGGTGTTGTTCGAAAACGTGCGCGTGCCGGCGAGCAACATGATTCTGGGCGAGGGCCGGGGCTTCGAAATTGCGCAGGGGCGGCTCGGCCCCGGTCGCATTCACCACTGCATGCGCGTGATCGGCGTGGCGGAGCGCGCGCTCGAAAAAATGTGCGACCGCCTGATGAGCCGCGAGGCCTTTGGCAAGAAGATCTATGAGCACAGCCTCTGGGAGGAGCGCATCGCCAACGCGCGCATTGACATCGAGTGCGCGCGGCTGCTGACGCTGAAGGCCGCGTACATGATGGACACGGTCGGCAACAAGGTGGCGCGCAGCGAGATTGCGATGATCAAGGTGATGGCGCCGAACATGGCGCTCGCCATCATTGACAACGCCATCCAGGCGCACGGCGCCGCCGGGGTGACGAGCGACTTCGGCCTGGCCAAGACCTGGGCGGGCATGCGCACGCTGCGGCTGGCGGACGGCCCCGACGAAGTTCACCGCCGCACCATCACCCGCCTCGAACTGAAGAAGCAGGTCGAGCGCTCGGGGCTGCCTTTCGCCCCGCGCCCCAAAGCGGGAGGGTGAGCGTCACCGGCCCCTGGCGAACGCTCGAGGTCGAGCGCGAGGGCGCGCTGCTGCGGGTGTGGTTGAACCGCCCCGCGCGTCGCAACGCGATGGGCCCGACGCTGCTGCAGGAAGTCGGCGACTGCTTTCGCGCCATCGAGACCGACTTCGAAACCCGCGTGGTGGTGCTCGGCGGGCGCGGCGTCTCGTTCAGCGCGGGCTTCGACCGCAAGCCGCCGGCGTCCTTCGACCGCGAGCGGCAGCCAGCGGACGCCGGTTTCCGCTTGCGCCGTTTCGAGGCGCAACTCGGCCGCCGCGCCGCGCGCGCCATCGAGGCGTGCGAGGCGCTGACCATCGCCCGCGTGCAGGGTCACGCCATCGGTGGCGGCTTCGTCTTCGCGCTCGCCTGCGACTTCCGCATCGCCACCCACGGCGCAGTGTTCTCGCTGCCGGAGGTGGAGCTCGGCGTGCCGCTCTCCTGGGCCGGCGTGCCGCGCCTGCTGCAGGAAGTCGGCCCGAGCCGCGCCCGCGAGTTGCTGCTTCGCTGTCGCCGCGTTGACGGACGAACCGCCCATGAGTGGGGCATCGCCCACGCCGTGGTTGCGGAAAATGATCTTGACGCGGAAACCGCGCGCTGGGTGGAAGATCTGCTGCGTCGCCCGCAGGCCGCCGTGCAACTGACCAAGGCCCAACTGCGCGGCTACGCGCGCAACGCCACGCTGGGCGACCTGAGCGAAGCCGCCGCCGACCTGCTCGCGCAAGCCGCCCGCGACCCCGCGTTCCGCGAGCGCATGAAGCAGGGCTTCTGATCCCCCGGCGGGGAGCGTCAGCACCCCTCGGGCTTCAGCAGCATCAGCAGGTCGTACTCCTGTTCGGCGACGCGCCTGCCGCTTGCGGCCATTACGATGCCGGGTGCGCTGCCGTCGAGGTGGGCGCGCGCCTGCGCGGCGAGTCCGAGGCCCCACTTGAGCGTGCCCATGACCTTCCACCAGTGAAAGCGCGCGCCATCGAACACGCCGCCGGCCTCCCGGTAGCCCCGTTGCAAAGCGTCGCGCGTGCCGAAGCCGCCGGCTTCGAGGGCGTCGTTGCGGAAGCGCCAGATGCGTTGGCAGAGCCAGCCGCAGTCTTCCATCGGGTCGCCCAGATGCGTGACCTCCCAGTCGAGGATGGCGCGCAACCCGTCGTCGCCGACGATCAGGTTGCCGTTGCGGAAGTCGCCGTGCACGACCACCCGTCGCTGCGGCTCCGGCGGCCTTGCAGTTTCGAGCCAGCGTTGCGCGAGGGTGAAGGTGGGGGAAGGTTGCAGCAGGCTGGCGATTTGCGCGCGGGTTTCGCGCAGCGTCTCGGCAATCGGCGCTGCGGGCTTTTTGAGTTGCGGGTGCGCGTCGCTCGTTTCCGCCGCGTGAAGCCGGGCGAGCGCCGCGCCGCACTGCTCCGCCATCCGCTCTCCGAGACCCCGACGCTGCGCCACGCGGCGCAGTACATGACGCGGAATGGTGTCACCCTCGACGCGACCCGTCACAAAGAAGGGGCCGCCGACGAAGCGCGGGTCTTCGCAAACCGCGTGCAGCTTCGGCGCTGGCACGCGCGCTCGCTCGGCGAAGCGGAGGTTCGAGGCCTCGACGCCGATGGGCATGGTCTGAAGCGCAGGGTTTGCGGCGATGGTCGCCGCCAGTTCGAGCCGCTCGCCGGCGCACTGCGCGTCGAAGAGCAGGTTCAGCCGCCGCGCGCCGGCGGAGGCCGGTCGCAGCGCCGTCACCGTCACTGCAGTCCGCCACTTCTGGCGGAGGAAGGTTTCGATTCCTTTTTGCGCGGCGTCGAGGGTGGTCACCGGCGCAACTCTTCTGAGAAATCGAAGTCGTCATAACCGGGCTTGGCGACCTCGAGCTTGCCTCGAACAATTTCGAGCAGCACCGGCCAGGCGCGGCGCGCGAGGGCCGGGTCGGCGTCGAGGCGCCGGCTGAGTTCGGCGCTGAGTTCGAGGGCCGAGCGCTCAGCAGACGCAACCCCCAGCAGCGCGGCGAGCCGTTGCCGCTCCCGTGCGTCGAGTTCCGCTCCGAGCCGCGCCTCCCGCGCCAGCATCTGCGCGAGGTTGGCCGCCACGCGCAGCGAATGTTTAAGCCCCGGCGGCGCAGGGGTCGTCTCCCGCATCTGCTCTTCGAGCACCTGCGCGATGGCCTTGAGCAACTCCCCCGCGTCGGGACGATCCTGCATGGCCGCACAAGGTACCGCCTGCGTGGCGTGGCGTGGTTAACAGGATGGGGGGGCGCCTGCGCATCCCGCTGCCATCTTTTGGGCCGCGTGGTGCGGTGCTTCAGTCGGCGTTCAGCCGCCGGGCCTGCTTTGCCTGATAGACCTCGAGCGGCTGGAACTCGGGGGCGCGCTCGATGTGCTGGCGGATCTCGTCGAGGATCTGCTCGTCCGTGTGCTCGGGGTTCCAGAACATCAGCACGGGTTGGCGCACATGCCAGGGCGTGTCGCAGAAGACCTCGATGCCGTTGCCCTCGGGATCCTTGAAGTACAGCGAAACGGCGTTGCCGTGTGTGACGGGCTGGCCATCTGCGATGCGCGGGTCTTCGCGCACGCGCCGCAGCATCTCCTTCACCTCGGCAATCGAGTCCACGCGGAAGGCCATGTGTTCGAGGCTCGTGGCTTCTTCGGCGCCGCGCGCGACGATCATGGCGAGTTGGTGGTGCTCATTCGCAACCTGCGTCAGGAAGACCAACTCGGGGCCATCCCCCGGCGTCGCGCCGGGCGGGCCGGGCGGCGCGAGCGGGCCGCGGTCGCTCACCCTGAAACCGAGCAGACCGGTGTAGAAGGCGAGCATCGTTTCGAGCTCGCGCACGCGCAGAACAGCGTGCGACCAGCGCAGTTGCATCGCTTCCATCCTTTTGACCGCGCCGACGCTGCCGGAGGGGTTGACGCCCTTCCTCCAACCTTTGACCGCACCGCGCCGTCGCTCGTCCCTAGAAGCTGTCGAGCAGCGCCTCCGGGTCGAAGGTGTTGATCGGGATCGGCCGCATGCGCGGCAGCGGCCCGTTCGGGAACGCGCCGGCGTCGTGCTCGATGTCGAAGACCTCGAGCCCCTCGATGTCCTGATAGGCCTTGCCGAGGCTCTCCGGGAACACCAACACACCAATGTGTCGCTTGCCGTCGGACAATTTCTGCAGCGCTTCGCAGAAATCCTGATCGTGGCTCAGCAGCAACACGTTGCCCGGGCGCTTGGTGATGGCGTCGAGCGTGAGCCGGATGCCGATGTCCACCACCTTCTGGTTCTCGTCGCCGGTGAGCAGCACCGGCCGGTAGTTCAGATTCCGCAGCACGCGAATGAAAGGCCAGGGCGCCTCGGACTGCGGGCGGATGTTCAGAAAGAACAGCGGCTTGACGACGCTGCCGCCCCAGAGCTTGCCGGCGAATTGCAGCACCGGGTCCCAGCGCGCGCGGTCATCGGGGAGCGGCGCGTGGCCGAGGATGTCGCTCAACTGCCAGTCCATGTTCTCGCCGTCCACAATCATATACAGGTCCTTGCTCTGCGTTTTGATGTTCGGGACTTTCATCAAAATTCTCCTTTCGGGTTCAGGTTGACACCAAGAGTGGAGCGCAACGCCGCCGCCATCGCTCAGGGCCTGCACATTGCGGGCAGCGGGTGACGGTAGAGCGCGGCCGCGTTTTCGTGGGCGATGCGGCGGATCCACTCCACCGGCAGCTCGCCGAGCAGTCTCTGCATGACCTGTTGCGTGTCGGGCCAGGTGCCGTCGCCGTGCGGGTAGTCGCTCTCGAAGAGCACGTTCTCGACGCCGATGGCCGGCAGCGTCGTTATCGTCGAGGGGTCGTCAATCATGCAGAACCAGAAGTTACGGCGCAGGCAGTCGGAGGGCGAGAGCTTCGGGTCGGGCCAGCCGCCGCCGTAGCCCGAGCGCGCCATGATGTTGTCGAGGCGATCCATCAGCCCGGCGACCCAGGCGATGCCGCCCTCGCTCATGGCGATTTTGAGTTCCGGGTACCGGGCCGGCCAGCCGCTCCACAGCCACTCGGCGCAGGATTCGAAGGCCATGGCTTGAAACAGCGTCGCGCCGAGTTCGAGCAGCGGCGCGCCCGGCGGCATCGCCGCAAAACCGGACGAGCCCACATGCAGGTTCAGCACCGTGTCGGTCTCGGCGCAGGCGCGAATGATGGGCTCCCAGTACGCGTCGAAGACGGGCGGCAGCCCCTGCTTGTGCGGCTGCTCCGGCAGCGTCACGGCGGTGAAGCCGCGCCGGGCGTTGCGGCGGATTTCATCGGCGCCCTTGCCGGGGTCGGCGAGGAAGGTGATGCCAAGCGGCACGATGCGCTCCGGGTACGCGCCGTGCCACTCCTCGAACAGCCAGTCGTTCCAGGCGCGCGTGCAGGCGAGCCCGAGTTCAGGGTCCTTCGACTCGCTGAACAGCGTGCCGCCGAAGCCGGTGACACCGGAGGGAAAGTTCACGCTCGCCCAGCAGCCGTTCAGGTCCATGTCGTGGATGCGCGCGTGAATGTCGAAGCAGCCGCGCCGCACTTCGTCGTAGCGCGCGGGTTCGAGGCGGTGATCCTCCTTCGGCCGGCCCGCCACGCACATGAAGCCGACCTGAAAGTAGGGCGTGTCCTCATACACCCAGACCTCGTGCCCTTCCTCGGTCTCCACCACGCGCGGCGCCTGCTGCTGAAACTTCGCAGGCAGGCGGCCCTCGAAGGTGTGCGGCGGCTCCATCAGGTGGTCGTCCACCGAGATCAGCGTGTAGCGCGCCTCCCGCGCCGGCGGATCCGGCAGCAACGGCGCGGCGGCGGGCCGCTTCACCCCGAGCTTTACAACGCGCGCCACGGCTCTTCCACAAAGCGCAAGGGTTGGGCCTCAGTCGGGGTAGACGAGGCGCGTCAGGCTTTCGGCGACGCAGGCGGGTTTGTCTTCGCCCTCGATCTCGATCGTCACCACCTGCTTCAGTTGCAGCATGGCGCCCTTCTGTTCGACCGCGGCGAGCGTGCGCCGCGCACGGATGCGCGCGTTCACCTTCACCGGCGCCGGGAAGCGCACCCGGTCGAGCCCGTAGTTGATGCCGAGCGTCAGCCCATCAAAGGCCTTCGGCTCGACGGGGGGAATCTTCGAACCCAGGTGGGGCAGCAGCGACAGGGTCAGAAAACCATGCGCCACCGTCACCTTGAAGGGCGACAACTTCGCGGACTTCTCCGGGTCTATGTGGATGAACTGGTGGTCGAGGGTGGCGTCGGCAAACGCGTTGATGCGCGGTTGCTCCACCTTGAACCATTCACTCACACCCTCTTCATCTCCCACGCGCTTTTCGAGCAGCGCGAGCGCTGCGGCGGCCTTGCCCATGCCGGTCTCCTTTCGTTGTGACCCCCAAAGCATACATGGCGGGGCGCTGGCGCACCCGCCCACCCGGTGACCGCCCCGGCTAGCGTTGGACGAGGCTGCCCGCGCGCTCGGCAAACGCCTTGGCAGCGGCCTCGTCCTTCTCCATGTTGGGCAGCTTTACGGGCACCTCGATGCCGCGCAGGCAGGCGGGGCGCCGGTACATCGCGTCGTTCCAGCGCGACAGGTGTTCGAGCCCCTCGGTCGAGACGCCCGACCACTTGTGCGTGCGGATCCAGCACCAGTTTGCGATGTCGGCAATCGAGAACGCGTCGCCGCCGAGCCACTCGCTCTCGCGCAGGCCGCGGTCCACCACTTCGAAGAGCCGGCGCGACTCGTGCTGATAGCGATCAATGGCGGGTTGAATCTTCTCCGGGAAGTAGCGGTAGAACACATTTGCCTGCCCCATCATCGGGCCGATGCCGCCCATCTGAAAGTTCAGCCACGAGAGCACGCGCGCGCGGCCCTTGCGCTCGCTCGGCAGCAGCCGCCCGCACTTCTCGGCCAGGTAGATCATCAGCGCGCCCGACTCGAACACGGGTAAATCGTCTTCGTCCGTGTCCACGATCGCCGGAATCCGCCCGTTCGGGTTGATGGCGAGAAACCACGGCTCCTTCTGGTCGCCCTTCTGCAGGTCCAACGCGTGGGTGTTGTAGGGGAGCTCGAGTTCCTCGAGCGTGACGGAAGCCTTCCAACCATTCGGGGTCGAAGCGGTGTAGAGTTCGATCATCCGGGCCTCGCTGTGTTGCAGGTTGACGGTGCGGGTGGCGCTCTGGCAGTATGCCACGTCGCCCGCAAATATGGAGGTGAGCATGAGTCTTGTGCTGTACGGTGTCCCGCTCTCGCCCTTCGTGCGCAAGGTCGAGGTTTTCCTGCGCGAGAAGGGGCTGCCCTTCGAGAGCGAGCCGGTCAACATCCTGAAGCTGCCGGACTGGTTTGTCGAGTTGAGCCCGCTCAAGAAGATTCCGGTGCTGCGCGACACCGAGGTCGGCGCCGAGGGGCCGCACGGCACGCTGCCGGATTCTTCGGTGATTTGCGCCTACCTCGAGATGCGCACGCCCGAGCCCTCGCTCTATCACCCCACCGATCCCTACGAGAACGCGCGCATGATCTGGCTCGAGGAATACTGCGACACCGAACTCGCGCAGACCATCGGCGGTGGCATCTTCCGGCCGCTGGTCTTCCCGCGCTTCCGGGGCGAAGAGCCCGACATCGCCACCGCAACGAAGACTTGGCGGGAAAAACTCCCGCCGCTTTTCGATTACCTCGAAGGCGAGTTCGCCAAGGGCGGCGGCCGTTACCTGGTCGGCGAAAGCATCTCGATTGCGGATATCGCGCTCGGCGCGCAGCTCACGCAGCTCGTGCTCATCGCCGGCCCACCGGATGCTTCGCGCTGGCCGGGGCTTTCCACCTACGCCACGGGCTGTGCCGCGCATCCAAGTTTTGCGCCGAACCTCGCAGCCTGCCGCAAGATATTGAAGCATGACCCCGTGGATCTTTCGTGAGCGGTTTCCCCGAACTCACGCGCATCAGCGTCGGCGAAGTTACGCTCGAGGTCGCCCGCGCAGGCGCGCAGAACACGGGCCCCGCCGTGGTGTTGTGTCACGGCTTTCCGGAACTTGCGTATTCATGGCGTCACCAGTTGCCCGCCCTCGCCGCTGCAGGCTACCGCGTCATCGCGCCGAACCAGCGCGGTTACGGCGGCAGCGATGCGCCGACGGAGATCGAAGACTACGACCTCGTGCACCTGAGCGACGATATGGCGCACCTGCTCGACGCACTCGAAATCGAGCGCGCCGTATTCGTCGGCCACGACTGGGGCGGCTTCGTGGCCTGGGCGATGCCGCTGCG
>JAHRAN010000113.1 GCA_020027245.1 Myxococcota bacterium | reverse complement strand
GATGAACTCTTTGCGCGAGACTCCGGCTGTGTTCAAGATACCTTTCAGGGTGCCCGGTCGCAGCGGCTTGCGATGATTGGGGATGGACAACGGGTTGTGACCCGGCTTGTCCAGAATAACGTGGCTGCCTCTTTGCCGGTCCAAGTAGTACCCACGGTCGCAGAAAAACTTGACCAACTGTCGCCCGTTGACCACGGGCAGCTTCGGCATTACCTCGCCAGTATGGGAAATTCAGACGGAATCTTTATGGTCTGACAAGCAACACCCGCCGGCGCGCCGGGGAGCTTCGGCTTTCTCCCTTTCGTACGCTGATGGACAGGGTGGAAGCCGCGTTCTTTCAGCACCTTCTCCAGAATATTCTTTTCCAGACAGTAGTCTATGAGCAACTCGGTAGCTTCGATGATGTTCTCCCGCGCTTCCTTTTTCGTATCACCCTCGCTGTACACACCCAGCGCCGGACAACACGAGACGTAGCCACCGCCCTCGCGATAAATGATGGCGTCGAGAGAGGCTCTGACCGAAAATACATTTCTGGCCTTCGTCGGCTTGGCAGCGCCCGCAACCTTGCGAGTCGCCGGTCTCTTGCGAGGCGACACCTTGCGGAACACCGAACGCTTGCGGGTAACTGCCGTCTTGCGGCGCGTCGTGCGCGCCATGGTTGTGGTCGCCATGCTGCTCCCTTCTGTTCGCCTGTGCCAGAAAGCTACACCCCTATGGTATCCCGGTCAAAACAGAATCAGGCAGACGATCCAGCGGCGCCAGCCGGAATGACGGGGGCGGTGAAGCGTCAGTGCACGGTGCTGCGCGCGCCGATTAGCGCCTTGACGGCTTGCTCGATGCCGTCGGTGGAGAGGTGGAACATCGGGAAGATGCGGCGGATCAGGCGCACCGTCTCGGCGTCGTCCCAGAGTTCCGGCAGTTCCGGGTTCAGCCACACCACGCGCTCGAAGTGAGCCTCGATGCGGTGCAGCCAGTCTATGCCCCGGGTCTCGGTCATGCGGCGCGGGTCAATGTTGCCAAAGGGTTCGAGCAGCTCGGCGGGGTGCATCGCCGCGTCGCCGACGATCAACACCTTCCAGTTCGGCGTGAGCCGCCGCAGCAGGTCGCCGGTGGGGATGGCGTCCTGGCGCAGCAGGCGCGCATCGCGTCCCAGCAATTCGTAGGGGCAGTTGTGGAAGTACCAGGCCTCGAAGGCGCGCAGACCGCGCTCGGCGTGCAGGGCCGTCAGCAGTTTGCTGACCGGCTCGTAGAAGGGATCCATCGTGCCGCCGACATCCATCAGCAGCAGCAGGCGCACATCGTTGCGACGCTCGGGGCGAAACACCAGCTCGATCTCGCCCGCGTTGCGGCAGGTTTCGTCAACGGTCTCATCGAGGTCGAGTTCGCTTTGCGCGCCGCTGCGCGTCAGGTGACGCAGCCGGCGCAGTGCGACCCTCGTCTGCCGAATGTCCAGAGTCTCGTCGGTGCGGTAGTCGCGGAAGCGGCGCTCCTCGGCCACCTTCATCGCCGAGCGGTTTCGCGGCTTGCCACCGACGCGGATGCCGGTCGGGTGCTCGCCGCTGTGGCCAAACGGCGAATGCCCGCCGGTGCCGACCCAGCGCCCGCCGCCATCGTGACGCTCGTCCTGCTCGGCCAGCGTTTGCAAAAACTTCTGCAGCAACTCGTCCGAAGACAAGCGCTCGAGCATCGCGCGCTGCTCCTCGCTCAGGCCCTCAAAAGTTTTTGCGTCCTCCAGCCACTCGAGCAGTTGCGGCTCGATGTCGAGTTCGCCCTCGACGCCCTCGAAGACCTTCAGGAAGGCGCGGTCGAAGCCGTCGAAAAATGTCTCGCTCTTGACCAGACAGGAGCGGGCCAGGTGATAGAAGCGCCGCAGGCTCGAACCGTGCAGGCCCTTTTCGAGGGCAGCGAGGAACATCATCCATTCCTGCATGCCGACCGGCACGCCCTCGTCCCGCAGTTCGTAGAAGAGGTTCAAAAACACTTTAACCTCCTACGCTTCGCCTTCGCTCGCCCGTCTTCAGTTGTTGTAACGGGGGCCGAGTTCGGCCCACTCGCTCGGGTAGCGGCCGCCGCGTTCGTGGTACTGGTCGAGGGCTTCGGTGTCCTGCTCGTTCTTCAGCAGCGCGCCGAGGAAGGGAATGTGCGCCTCGATCTTCTCGACGCTCACACCCGAGCGCAGCAGCACGCTGATCCAGTCTATGAGCTCCGAGGTGGAGGGCTTCTTGCGCATCTGGCTCTGCTCGCGCAGCCAGTAGAACTTGATCAGCACCTGATCGAGCAGCTTGGCGTCGAGGTGCGGGTGGTGCACGGCGACGATCTGCTCCATCAGCTTGCGCCCGGGGAACTCGATGAAGTGGAACACGCAGCGGCGCAGGAAGGCGTCGGGCAACTCGCGCTCGTTGTTCGAGGTGATGATCACCAGCGGCCGGTGCTGCGCCACGATCTCGTCGCTGGTCTCCATCACCGTGAAGCGCATCTCGTCGAGTTCGCGCAGCAGGTCGTTCGGGAACTCGATGTCGGCCTTGTCTATCTCGTCAATCAGCAGCACGCGGCGTTTGTCGGCGGAGAAGCTGCGCCCCATCGGGCCGAGTTTGATGTAGCTGCGGATGTCGGCGACATTGCCGTCGCCGAAGCGCGCATCGTTCAGACGCTGCACGGTGTCGTAGATATAAAGCCCCTCCTGCGCCTTGCTGGTGGACTTGACGTGCCACATTTCGAACTCGAGGCCCAGCCCCTCGGCCACGTGCTTGGCGAGCAGAGTCTTGCCCGTGCCCGGCTCGCCCTTGATCAAAAGCGGCCGCTCCAGCGCGATGGCGGCGTTCACGGCGTCAACCAGCGGCGCGGAGGCGATGTAGTCCTCGGTGCCACGAAACTGCAGGAACTCGGGTGATTCAATCATGGGGCGAAGTCTCGCTGAAATGGCGGCGCGATGCGAGCCTCGAAGGGCGGTCTTCACGACAATTTTGCGCGCCAGCGGGCCAGCGCCAATCCGCCAGCGGGGCTTGAACGCGCCGCGTATGTCCCGCACCTTCCGGGGCGGCGGCCTTGGGTGAAGCCAACCGCACAGCGGGTTGGGAGACGGCGTGCATGCGGTGAGCGTTCAGGAGCGGGGCAGCCCGGCGAAGCGCAATTGGCCTGGCCTGCTGCTCGGCCCGGCGCTGTTCATCGTCATGAACCTGCTGCCAGCGGCGGGTGACATGAGCCCGCTCGCCTGGCGCACGGCATCGGTCGCAATCTGGATGGCGGTCTGGTGGGCCACGGAGGCCGTCCCCGTCTCGGTCACCGCTCTTTTGCCGCTGGTGCTGTTCGCGCCGCTCGGCATCGCAACACTTGGCGAAGCCGCAGCGCCCTTCGCCAACCCCATCATCTACCTCTACCTCGGCGGCTTCCTGATGGCGCTCGCCATCGAACGCTGCGGCCTGCACCGGCGCATCGCACTTGCGGTGCTGAGCCTTACGGGAACCGACGGGCGGCGGCTGATCGCCGGCTTCATGCTGACCGCCGCGCTGCTCAGCATGTGGATGACCAACACCTCGACCACGATGATCCTGCTGCCCATCTGCCTGTCCGTGGTCACAACCATTTCCGAGTCAACAAAGGAAGCGGCGCAGGCGCAGTTGCCCAACTTCCGCGTGGCGATGCTGCTCGGCCTGGCCTACGGCGCGACCATCGGCGGGCTGGCGACGCTGATCGGCACGCCGCCGAACGCGCTGCTCGCCGCCTTCCTGAAAGAGCGCCATGGCATCGAGATTGACTTCATCGGCTGGATGCTGGTGGGTCTGCCGCTCAGCGCCCTGATGCTGCCCGTCGCCTGGCGCCTGCTCTGCGCCCTCTTCCCCTTCGCGCTGCCGGCTTCGGAGGAGGCCGGGCGCCACCTGCGCGCGCTGCGGCGCGAGCTCGGCCCGATGGCGCAGGACGAAAAGCGCGTCGCCTGGCTCTTCGCGCTGGTCGTGCTGGCCTGGGTGTTTCGCCGCCCGCTGAACGCACTCTTCGGCGCGGAGTTGCTCAGCGACCCCGGCATCGTGATGACCGCCGCCATCCTGCTCTTCGTGATCCCGCGCGGCGGCGGGCGCCCGGATCCCTTAATGAGTTGGGAGCAGGCCGTGCGTCTGCCTTGGGGTGTGCTGCTGCTCTTCGGCGGCGGGCTCAGCCTCGCCGCCGCCGTCTCGGACTCGGGGCTCGCGCGCTGGCTGGGCGAGAGCTTGACGCCGCTGGGCGCCCTCGGCCTCCCGGTGCTGGTGCTCGGCGCAACGCTGCTGGTGATCTTTCTGACGGAGATGACCAGCAACCTCGCCACCACCGCCACGCTGCTGCCCGTCATCGGCGCCATGGCCGTGGCGCTGGCGGTGGACCCGCTGCTGATCACCGTGCCAGTGGCGCTGGCGGCGAGTTGCGCTTTCATGCTGCCGGTGGCGACGCCGCCCAACGCCATCGTGTTCGCCTCGGGCATGGTGACGATCCCGCAGATGCTGCGCGCGGGGCTGTGGCTGAACCTGCTCGGCGCGGTGCTGGTGATGGCCATCGCGCTGCTCTGGGCGCCGCTGCTGCTCTGACGCCTGCCGGGGCGCGGGACGCCCTGCCCGGTGCGGCTCGCTTGCAGCGATTAAAATGCGGTATAGTCGTCCGGTGGCCAGACTGGACCATTCAACCACGCCGGAGGACAGATGAAGGGCTCCAACTCGTACACCGCCGTCGTCAAGCAGGCGGACGGCTGGTACATCGGCTGGATCGAAGAAGTGCCGGGGGTGAAC
Source organism: Myxococcota bacterium (assembly GCA_020027245.1). Taxonomy (GTDB): domain Bacteria; phylum Myxococcota_A; class UBA9160; order UBA9160; family UBA6930; genus JAHRAN01. Next base: position 619 of record JAHRAN010000113.1, on the reverse strand, counting down.
TGTCAGGAAAGAGACCTGACGACGCTGAAGGAAACCCTGAAAATCACCTTGGAAGAAGCGCTGATGATGAACCGCGAGGACGCCATCGCCGCCGCTGGCGGAGACTTTCAGGAAGAAAAAATCGCCGTATCGGCGTGAAGAAACGGAAGTTGGAGCAGCACCTGAGAAGCCGGGGGTGTGCGTTTAAGCGTGAAGGCGCCAGACACTCCTGGTGGCATCATCCGGTTTCCCGAAAGCATTCGGCGATTCCCCGGCACACGGAGATACCCGATGATCTCGCCCGCAAGATCTGCAAAGACCTCGGTGTCGGAGGACCGGGAAGCCGCTAGCTGAAACCACTCGTCGTCGCGCTACGCTGGGCGCCGCTCCGGCTTGCCCGGCGGGCCTTTGAAACTGCGCAGCAAATGGGCAGTCTCTTGCTCCCCCAGACCTGACTCACAGTCACTCTTGCCGCAAAGGAGATCTCCATGCGTCACCACCACATCCGCCGCAGCGCGCTCGTGCTGCTCGGCGCCGCTCTCTCGCTGCTCTTCGCCGCCACGGCGGGCGCGCAGGAGCAGGCGGAAGCCGAGCCGGAGGGCGAGATCGAGGAGATCGTCGTCGTCGGCACGCAGATCAA
>JAHRAN010000171.1 GCA_020027245.1 Myxococcota bacterium | reverse complement strand
ACCGTTTCGCCTTCCAGAAGCTGCGCGACATCGGCGCGCCCGCTCCGGTCCGTGTCTATTTCGAGCCGCAGCAGGCGCCCGTCCTCGAACACCTGCCGGGTTTCGCCGTGGCCGTCGCCGTCGGTGTCGGCGAGTCCTTCATACACGACGCCTTCGCGCAGCCGGTAGCGCTGATCCAGACGCCCGTCGCCATCGCTGTCGAGGCACTGGCTGCGCACGCTCTGGCCGTCGTCATGAAAAAACAAGCGTGTTGTGGGCTGCGCGCGCTCCGGCTCACGCAGTTCCTGCACGGTTGCGCGCCCGCCTGGATGGTTAAAACGGGTGAGCACATCGGCGCGTCCCTCGCCCCGGTTGTCCCGCGCCTGCCAGCGCAGTTGACCGGCGTCGAAAGCGGACCACAGCTCGATGCGGCAGTCGCCATCCTGGTCGAGACGAATCTCCGTCGGCTGCCCCTCCGTGTCGTAGTCCTCCTCGCGCTGCCAGCAACCTTCGCCACGCAGACCCTGACGCAAACTGCGCCGCGGCCCCGGCTCGAAGAGCCGCGCCTCGCTCTGGCTTGTGTCATCCGGCCCCGGCCCTTGCTCCGTCACCCCGGTCGGCCCGCTTGCGAAGTGGATGATGAGATCGGGCGCGCCATCGCCGTTCTGGTCCTCGTGTCGCCAGTGCGCCCCGTCCCGCCGCTCGATGTGTTTCTCGAAAAATCCGTCGTGGTCGTCGTCCTGCTCGGCGCGGAATGCCAGGCCTTCCCGGTAATGCACCCGCAGGTCGGTCCGGCCGTCGCCGTTGCGGTCGCGCTCGCCCCGCGCGAGCACGCCCGCTGCGAAAAAGTTTGTGCTGTCGAACACGCCGTCGCCGCCTGTGTCCTGCTCGTTTTTTTCGACGCGCCCCGCTGCGTCGAAGTGGGTGACGAGGTCGAGTTCACCGTCGCCGCTCAGGTCTTCGCTTTGCCGCCGACGCTCTCCGTCCCGGTAGAGAATCTCGAGATCGGGGCGTCCGTCGCCGTCCTGATCGCGCAGCGAACGGGTCTTTAACTCTCCTTCTCCGTCGCCGCCCTCGAAGTGCGTCGTGAGTTCGAAGTGGCCGTCGTGGTCGGCGTCCTCTTCCTCGCGCGAACGCTGGCCGGCCTGGTAGTGGCGTCTGAAATCGAACGCGCCGTCGCCGTTTCGATCCATCTGCTCGCGCGCTTTGCTCTCGTCTGCGCTGTAGAAGACCACGGCGTCAACGCGCCCGTCCGCGCGTGTATCGCGCTCCTGACGCACGCGCCGTCCGGCCTCGAAGAAGAGCGCCGTGTCGTAGCGACCATCGCCGCTGGTGTCCTGCTGCTGTCGCGTCAGCGCGCCCGCTTCGAAGTGCGAGAGCACCTCGGCGAAATCGTCGTCGTCGGCATCGCGCGCTTCTAGACTTTTTGTACCATCTATTAAGAAGTTAACTTCGACGGTGCCGCCGTCTTCGTGCGCGCGCTTTTCGGAGAGCACGGCGCCGCTCGAGTCGAGCCGGCCTTCGATGTCGGGCTGCCCGTCGTGATCGCTGTCCTGCGTGAAGCGCGCGGGCGCGTTGTCCTCGAAGTACAGCACGCGGTCGGGTTGACCATCGCCGTTGCCGTCGGTTTCGAGGGTCAACGTATTGCCCGCGTCATCGTTTGTGCGCCAGACATCAACGGCGCCGTCTCCGTCGCTGTCTTCCTGCACGCTCGAAATCGCGCCGCTTTCCGCTTTGATGCTGATGAAGGTGTCCGGCTCGCCGTCGCCGCGCGTATCTTTCTGCTGCTTTTCGAGTTTTCCGTCTTTGTCATAAAAGTTCCAGAGTTCGATGCGCCCGTCGCCGTCCTCGTCGAGTTCGACCCGCGACAGCGCGTCCTCCCGGTAGTGCTCGATTCGGTCGGGCTGTCCGCTGCCGGTGCGGTCCCGAAGGACGCGCCAGGGCGCGCCGTCCCGGTACAGCGACTTCGTCTCGAAGCGCCCGTCGAAGTCCCGGTCGCGCTCTTCGCGCGCGAGTTTTAATTCTCCCCCACCATCCGGCTCGTAGAAAAATCGCACATCTATTTTACCGTCGCCGTTGCGATCCTCCTGCTGACGCGCCTGCATCCCGTTTTGATAGCTGACAAAGACATCCGGCTGGCCATCGTGGTTGGTGTCCGCCTCGGTGCGCAGCTTTAATCCTCCCTCCTCCCCCCCCTCGCCAGCGAAGGTGGTGTCGAGATCGAAGCGGCCATCCAGGTTGGTGTCTTCGATTTCGCGCTGCAGCGTTCCGTTCTGGAAATGGCGTTGCAGGTCGGGCTGCCCGTCGTCGTCGCGGTCGTGCTGCTCCTCTTCTTTCTGCCCCGCGGCATCGAAACGCAACACCAGGTCGGGCACGCCATCCTGATCCGGGTCGCGCGTTTGATGATGCTCGATGCCAGCCAGGTAAGTCGAAACGGTGTCGAAGCGCCCGTCGCCGGTGGTGTCGGCGCGCCGCCGCGTGATCACGCCTGCAGGCTTGAAATCGCTCACGATCTCCGGCGTGCCGTCGCCGTCGCGGTCCTCCTCGACCCGCGTCCGCTGACCCGCCTCGAAGTAGAGCGTCAGCTCGGGCTGCCCGTCGTCATCGAGATCCTGAAACTCGCGGGTCTTTTGTCCGTCGGCGCCGTATTCGGCCGTCACTTCGTTGTGACCGTCCTCGTCCGCATCTTCCTCGACCCGCAGCGCGACACCATTTTCATAGTAGATGCGCCGGTCGCTCGCGCCGTCGGCATCGCTGTCCTCCTCGCGCAAGGTGGCGACGCCCGCTGCGAAGTGCGTGATGGCGTCCACGCTGCCGTCGAAATCGAGATCGTCGCGCTGCGTTTTCGGCAGACCCGCTTCGAAGGCGATCCACTGGTCGCGTTGCCCGTCGCCGTTGGTGTCGCGCTCCTGATGCAGTGGCTCGCGCGCGCTGTCGAAACGAATCCAGGTGTCGAGTGCGCCGTCGTGGTCGTCGTCCTGCTCGGCGCGCACCGGCGCGCCGGCTTCGAAGAAGACGAACTCGTCAAAACGCCCGTCGCGGTTGGTGTCCGAGCGCTTCTCGATGACCTGCTCCTGCTCGTCGAAGAGCAGCAGCACCGGGGGCGCCGGCGCAGGCAGCGTCTCCTCGGCAACACTCGCGCCGCCGAGCGCCAGACCTGCCGCCGCCGCGAGCAGGCCGAGGCCGGGGGCGGTCAAACGGCGGGCGTTACTGCGTTTCAAGGTCGAAGAGCAGCCGGAGGTCGCGGTTTGCGAGACAGCGCACGCGGTCGGGCATCGTGGCGAAGGGCGATGCGGCCTGCAGCGCGCGCATGGCGGAAAGGCCGATGCCCTCGCTGCTGGCCTCGATCACGCGCACCTGGCTCGTGCCGCCGCCCGGGTCTATGCGGACGCGGATGGTGCTCTGGTGTGCGCCTCGAAGCGACGCGCTCTTCCAGCGCTGATACACGCTGTCCTTCACCTGTTCGAGATAGCGTTGGACTTCCGGGCGGTCGAGACAGGCGCCGCCGCCACCTGCGCCCAGGCCATCGCCGCCGCTGCCGCGCCCGCCGCCGGCGCCGTATTCGAGCCCGACCTGGGCGCGCTCGCCGCTGCTTGCGCCGAACACATCGCGGTTCGAGGCGAGCCCCTCGCGCACCGAAGAGCCGGTGCCGAGTGCGCTGCCGCCACTTCCGCCCGGGCCCGCGCTGCCCTGCGCCCGGCGCGGGCCGGACGCGAGACCGGGCGGGTCGGCATTGACGGGGCCTTCGAGCACGGGCTCGGCGAGATTTTTAACCACCACATCATCGAGCTTCTGACTCGTCGCCACAATCGGGGACTGGTAGGCGCGCACCTGCTCCACCTCGACCTCGGTGCGCTCGCGCGGCGCGGGGCTTGCGAGCGGGTTGATGATGCCGGATTTGAAGACTTCGGTCGCCACGACGCTGCTGCGTGGTTGCACCACGACCGGGTTCAGAATCGGCGGCCGGGCGGTTGCCCGCGCTGGCGCGTAGAGTGCGCTGCGCCGCTCGGCAATCGCGCGCGGGCGTGGCGCTGCGGCCTCTTCACTCTCGCTCTCGCTGAGCCGCGTGACCTCGATGAACTCTTCGATCAAAGGCTCCGGCGCAAACGCAGCGGCGAGGGCGAGCGCGAAGATCAGCGCGCCGTGGATCAGGAGCGACAGCGCACTCGCCAGCAGGCGCGCGCGCGCGTCGCCCGCTTCGGCTTGCAAACGGCCGGGGAAGGCGCGCACAGCCGCATCCGCATGGAAACCCGCCCGCGCGCCCGGCGCCACACCCGTCGCGCCGCCGAGGCGCAGCGCGCGCAGCGGCGTGATGCGGCGTGCGCGAGGGCGTTTCAAGCGCCGAGGGTCGCTGCCGCTATTCGAGTCTGAACCATGCGACAATTTCGCTGTTAACCCCGCAAGGGCGTCACCCGATGCTATGAGAGCCGTCCGAGGGTGTCAATGAACGGCGAATCGTGGTACCTGATGGCGCGTCACAGCGGAGGGTCAGCGTGACTTTTGGCTTTGCGGAAACACTCGAACTGCTGCATCAGGGGCGGCTTACGACTTACCCGCTCGGGGTGCTGTCGGTCATCATCTTCGGCATCGCCTTCGAGCGCATCGCCCGCTACCGGGGGCTCGAACGGGCGACGCGCGAACTTGCGCAGAAGCTGCTCGAGTGCCTGCTGCGTGGCGACCTCGATGCCGCGCGCGAGCTTTGCACGGCGACAAAGACGCCGATGGCCGCCGTCTTCGGCGAGGGGCTGCGCTGGCGCGGCATCGCGCTCGAAGATCTGGGCGGGGTTCTGAGTACGGCGCGCAGCGAGTTTCTGACCGGGTTGCGGCGCGGGCTCTGGTTCATCGGCACCGTCGGCTCGCTGGCGCCTTACATTGGTTTGCTCGGCACCGTGATCGGCATCATGCGCGCCTTTGGCGCCATCGCCGAGAGTGGCGACGCCGGCTTCGAGGTGGTGTCCGCCGGCATCGCCGAGGCGTTGATTGCAACCGCCGTCGGCCTGCTGGTTGCAATCGTCGCGCTGGGGCTGTTCAACTGGTTGCAGACGCGGGTTGCGAGCATCGCCGCCACCTGCACGCGCGCGAGCGAGCGTTTCGTTCAGGCGCTTTTGTTTCTCGAAAGCGGCGGCGCAGGCAAAGGGGAGGGTTAAGAAAGCGGTGGCCAGCACGCTTCCGACGGAAACGGAGAACGGCGAGGGCGGTATCGTCGCCGAGATCAACATCACCCCGCTGACGGATGTGTTCCTGGTGCTGCTGATCATCTTCATGGTGACTTCCTCGGTGATTGCGAACACCGGCAAGAAGGTGGATCTGCCCGAGGCCGCGCAGGCCTCGAGCACGCCGCCGAAAGCGGTCAACGTAACCGTCACCCGCGAGGGTCTTTTCGAAGTGAACGGCGAGGCCGTGCGCCGCGACGCGTTGCTCCCGCACCTGACGCGGGTGATCGAGGCCTCGGAGGAAAAGCTGGTGATTCTGCGTGGCGACCGCGACATGGTGTACGGCGAGGCCGTTTATGTGCTCGATCAGGCGCAACTCGCCGGCGCCGACAGCTTCGCCCTCGCCACCCGCAAACCCGCGCAGCCTTAGCTGGCGCGGCTACCCGCGCAGCCTTAGCTGGCGCGGTTACACGCGCAGCCCTGACCGGCGCTACCAGCTTTCGAGCGCGTCGAAGAAGCCGGGCCAGGTCTTGGCGACGCAACCCGGGTCGCGGATTTTGACGCCCGGAATGCGCAGGCCCGCGAGTGCGAAGGACATGGCCATGCGGTGGTCCTCGAAAGTTTCGATGGTGGCGGCGCGCGGCGGGCCGGGTTCGATGCGCAGCGCATCCGCCGTGGCGCGCGCGCGTGCGCCGAGGCGCTGGAGTTCGCTTTCGAGCGCGCGCAGACGGTCGCTCTCCTTGAGCCGCAGATGGGCGATGCCGCGAATCGTGGTCGGCCCCTCGGCGAAGAGCGCCACCACGGCGAGCGCCAGCACCGCGTCGGGCCAGGCGTTGCCATCCACCTCGATGCCGCGCAGGCCCGTTGCGGGAGCGCAGAGCACGATGCGCTCTGCTTCGCGCACCACGCTGCAGCCCATCGCTTCGAGCGCATCGAGCAGTCCGAGATCGCCCTGCACGGAGCCCGGGGGCAGCCCCTCGACGCGCGCGCGCCCGCCGCAGATGGCCACAGCGCAAAAGCCATACACTGCAGCCTGCGCGTCCGGCTCCACGAAGTAGTCGCAGGCCTGATAGCCGCTGGCGGGCACGGTCAGGCGGGCGTCACCCTGCCACTCGGGCTTTGCGCCGAAGGCGCGCATCACGTTGATGGTCATGTCCACGAAGGGACGCGAGACCAGCGCGCCGTCTTGCAGCTCGATTTCGACTTTGCGCTCGGCGCAGGGCGCCGCCAGCAGCAGGCCGGATACGAATTGACTCGAGCGCGCCGCTGAAACGCGGCAGCGGCCGCCCTGCAGTCCGCCGCCGGCGAGCCAGAGCGGCGGGCAGCCGTCCTTGCCCCGTACGAGGGCCGTGGCGCCGAGTTCGCTGAGCGCCCGGGCGAGTTCGACGATGGGTCGCGCGCGCATGCGCGGGCTGCCGTCGAGGGTGACCGCGCCGTCGGCGAGGGTCGCCGCCGCCGCGAGGAAGCGGGCCGTGGTGCCCGAGGCGCCGACATCAAGGGTGGCGGAGGGCGCGCGCAGACGGCCCGCGCGGCCCCGCACCCGCCAGCACGATGCGCCCTCTGCGTCTTCCTCCACCACCACGCCGAGCGCGCAGAGGCCCGCGCGCATGGCCCGCGTGTCCTCGCTCGTCATCAGCCCCGAGAGCCGGCTCTGGCCCGACGCCAGCGCCGCCGCCAGAAGCGCCCGGTTCGTCAGGCTGCGCGACCCCGGTGGTCGAAGCTGCAGGTCGAGTTCGCCACGCGGGCGAATCGGGAAGGGGTCGGGAAGGGACGTCATCCTCGTTCGCGCGCAACGTATCGGGCAGCGGTGCGCGGGGCAACTTGCCGGGGGTGCGCTTGCGGTATCAGGGCCACAGTTTGTCGAGGGCGACGATGATGCCGACGCCGACGACGATCAACCCGCCCAGACGAATGGTCATGCGCATCTCGAGCTTCTCCAGAGCCACCCGGAGCTCCTTTATGTCGGCCTGAGTAGCCACCCGGATCTCCTGTATGTCAGCTTGGGTAGCTGCCCGGAACTCCTGCATATCGGCCTTGGTAGCCTCCCGGAGTTCTTGCATATCGGCTTGGGTAGTTGTCTTGAACTCCTGCATGTCAGCCCGGAGTTCCTGTATGTCGGCCTGGGTGGCCACCCGGAACTCCTGTATGTCGGCTTGGGTAGCTGCCCGAAGTTCCTGTATGTCGGCTTGGGTGGCCATTCGCAGATCGTTCAGGTCGAACTTGGTCGCCATCTGACCGGTGATGGAGTTGCTGAAGGCGTTCATGGCGTCGCCGATGGTGGTGACCATGGCGGCGGCCAGAGGCTCGTCGGCCCCGGCTTCGGTGAGCGACTTCACCGCCTTGTAGGTATCAAAAGCTACCGCTGTCATGGCTGTCCTCTAGGGACCGTGGGTTGAAGGGATGGGGGTTGTCCCAAGCAGAGCACATCCCGATGGCGCAGTCAATCTGCGAGCCTCGGGCGCGCCGGTTTGACACGCCCGCGCGCGTCGGCGACGCTTCGCGGACCTGCGCGCCGCTTGCTTGCGCCCGCCGGGGCGCTTTGCCCCCATGGCGCTCGCCCTCACCCGGGAGTGCGCCCGGCGAAGGCTCCGGGCCATCGCCTGACTTTTGTGAAACGAGGAGAGCGCCATTGCCCAAGGTTCTGATCAGCGACGCGCTGGCGCCGCCGGGGCTCGAAGTGCTCGAGCGCACACCGGGCATCGAGGTCGTGGACGCCACCGGCTTGGCCCCCGAGGCGCTGCGCCGGGCCATCGCCCCGGCCGAGGGCCTGCTGATTCGCAGCGCCACCCGGGTGGATGCGCAACTGCTCGAAGCGGCGGGGAAGCTTCGGGTCATCGGGCGCGCCGGCATCGGCGTGGACAACGTGGATGTGGCCCGCGCCACCGAGCGGGGCATCGTCGTCCTCAACGCGCCCGAGGGCAACAACATCACCACGGCGGAGCACGCGCTTTCGCTGTTGATTTCGCTCGCGCGCTTTGTCCCGCAGGCGACCGCTTCGATGAAGGCCGGCAAGTGGGAGAAGCAGGCCTTCCAGGGCATGGAACTCTACAACCGCGTGCTCGGCGTGGTGGGGCTCGGCAACATCGGGCGCATCGTCGCCGACCGCGCGCGCGGCTTCGGCATGCGCGTGGTGGCGAGCGACCCGCACATTTCACCCGAGGTGGCGGCGGAACTCAACATCGAACTGCTGCCGCTCGATGAACTGCTGGCGCGCGCCGACGCCATCACGCTGCACGTGCCGCGCAACAAGGACACCCTGGGGCTGATCGGCCGTGACGCGCTTTCGCGCACCAAGCGCGGCGCGCTGCTGGTGAACGCGGCGCGTGGCGGCATCGTGGACGAGGCAGCGCTGCTCGAGGCGCTCGATTCCGGGCAGCTTGGCGGCGCCGCGCTCGATGTCTTCGAGCAGGAGCCGCCGCCGCCGGAGCACCCGCTGCTGCGCCACGAGCGGGTGATCTGCACGCCGCACCTCGGGGCGTCCACCGGGCAGGCGCAACTGAATGTCTCGGTCGCCATCTGTGAGCAACTGCGCGACTTCCTGCTCGACGGCGTGGTGCGCAACGCGGTCAATGTGCCCTCGGTGTCGCCCGAGGAACTCGAACGCATTCGTCCCTACCTGCTGCTCGGCGAAAAACTCGGGCGTTTTCAGGGGCAACTCTCGCCGGGCGCAATCGAGGAAATTGAAATCGAATACGCGGGCGATGTGGCCGACCTGCGCGTGGCGCCGATCACGGTCAGCGTGCTGAAGGGCCTGCTCGAAGCCGTGAGCGGTGGGGTTAATATGGTGAACGCGCCGCTGATTGCGCGCGAGCGCGGCATCCGCGTGGTCGAGGCGAAGCGCGCGCGCGCGCAGGACTTCGCCAGCGCCATCACCACGCGGGTGCGCGGCGCCTTCGAGCGGCTGATCGCCGGCGCGCTGTTTCACGGCAACCAGCCGCGCATCGTGCGCGTTGACGACTTCATGCTGGAGGCGATTCCGGAGGGGCCGACGCTGCTGCTGCACAACCACGACCGCACCGGCGTGGTCGGCGCCGTCGGCGCCTGTCTGGGCGAAGCCGGCATCAACATTTCGCGCATGCAGCTCGCGCTGATTCCCGAGCGCGGCGAGGCGGCGATGATCGTCAATGTGGAATCCATTCCCGACGCCGCCGTGCTGGAGCGCTTGCGCAACCTGCCGCACATGATCACCGCGCAACTCGTGGAACTCGGATGACGGCGGTCGTCGCAGTCGGCGCGCAGTGGGGCGATGAGGGCAAGGGCAAGATCGTGGACTGGCTGGCGCAGAAGGCCGAGCTGGTCGTGCGCTTTCAGGGCGGCAACAACGCCGGTCACACGCTGATTGTGGACGGGCGCAAAACGGTGCTGCACCTCGTGCCGTCGGGCATTTTGCAACCGGGCACCATTAATCTCATCGGCCCCGGCGTGGTGGTGGACCCGAAGGTGCTGATGGACGAGATAGACGAGATCACGCAGCAGGGCGCGCTGCGCGACCCGTCGCGCCTCAGGCTTTCGGGGCGCGCGCATGTCATCACCGAGTGGCACCGCTGCCTCGACCAGGCGCGCGAGGAAGCGCGGGAAGTTCCCATCGGCACAACGGGGCGCGGCATCGGGCCGACGTATGAAGACAAGGTGGCGCGGCGCGGCATTCGCGTGGCGGATCTGCTCGATGGGCCGTCGCTTTGCCAGGCGCTCGAGCGCCTGGCAAAGGAGAAGAATTTCGAGTTACGGGAGCGCCACGGCTGGCCGGAGATTCCTGTTGCCCGCGTCTTCGACGAGCTCTTCGAACTCGGGCGTCGCCTCGAACCCTATGTCGAGCGCAGCGCGCAGTTTCTCGATCAGGCGCTGCGCGAGGGGCGGCACGTGCTCTTCGAGGGCGCGCAGGGAACCTTTCTCGACATTGACCACGGCACCTATCCCTTTGTGACCTCCTCCAACGTGGTGGCCGGTGCGGTGTGCGCGGGCGCCGGCGTCGGGCCGACGCGGATTGATCAGGTGCTCGGCATCACCAAGGCCTACGCCACGCGCGTGGGCGCCGGCCCCTTTCCAACGGAAGACGAAGGCCCCGGCGGTCGCCGGCTCGGCGCGCGCGGCGACGAGTTCGGCGCCACCACCGGGCGCAAGCGGCGCTGCGGCTGGCTCGACCTGGTGTCGCTGCGCGAGGCCGCCATCGTGAACGGCTTCACCTCACTCGCCCTCAACAAACTCGATGTACTTTCGGGCTTCGAGGAAATCCCGCTGGCCCTGAACTGGCGCATAGACGGCAAGCTCTGCAGCGATTTCCCGATGACCCTGGCCGAGATCGAGCGCGCCGAGCCGGTGTACGAAATGCTGCCGGGCTGGCGCGAGGAACTTTCCGAGCTGCGCGCGTTCGCTGCGCTGCCGGACAACGCGCGGCGCTATGTGGAGCGCATCGAGGCGCTGGTGGATGTGCCGGTGGATCTGATCTCGGTCGGCCCCGGCCGCGACCAGACCATCTGCCGCCGCGCGCCCTTCCAGTAACGGGCGCCACCGGCGGCGCAGCGACGGCGCGCGCGGCCCCGTCTCGACAGCGCGGCGCTGCGCTGGTAATCCCCGCCTGGGGCCGTTAGCTCAATTGGTAGAGCAGTGGGCTTTTAACCCATTGGTTCAGGGTTCGAGACCCTGGCGGCCCACCACACTCATTTACCAACTCATTTACACCATCTAATTCACTATCGGAAGTTGTCAGCCGGTTCGTTTACTCCACCCGGTCCGGGCGCTGGACGGCGTCGCTGCCGCCGTCAACGCTCAGGGTGGCGCCGGTGATGAAGCCGGCCTCGTCGCCGAGCAGAAACAGGGCAGCCGCCGCGATGTCCCGTGGCTTCCCGGTGCGCCCGAGCGGAATGCTCGCGACGTACTTCGCCATGGCCTCGGCCTGCGGCCCGGACTTCCCTGCTTCGGTGAGCGGCGTCTCGGTATAACCGGGGGCCAGCGCGTTGATGCGCACCTGCCTTTTGGCGAGCGCGCCGGTGTGGTGACGCATCCAGCGCAGCAGCGCGTTCTTCGCGCCGCCGTAGGCGACGAAGCCCCGCGCATCGGGGTCGAGCGCTGCTACGCGCGCGCGCGCCGCGTCCTCGTCGTCACGGGCCAGCGCCTCGAGGTAGCGCGGGTCGTAGCCGCGGTTGAACGCGGACTCCGATGCGATCAGCACCACCGCGCCGCGCCGCTCTTGCAACCGCGCCTCGAGCTCGAGCACGAGTTGCACGACGCCGAAGTAGTTGACGCGCGGGATCAGCGTCGCGTCGGGCACATGCGGGCCGATGCCCGCGCAGGGGATGAACCCGTCGAGGCCGCCGGCGCTGCGCGCAGAGAGCGCGCGGATCGCATCGGCGCGACCGGCTGCCGTGCCGAGGTCGGCGATGATGTCCGCGTCGTGGATGTCAACGCCGATCACTTCGTCGCCCCGCGCGCGCAGCGCGCTTGCGATGGCCGCGCCGATGCCGGTCGCGCTGCCGGTAACCGCATAACGTCTGCTCGTTGATTTTTGCAATTTGCAAGTTCCCGTTTCGTTGCCTGTCTTGGAGCTTACACCGTTTTAACCCACGCAGGCCGGTCGCCCACGACGCCGCGTTCGCAGAGTTTCTCGAAATCCGCGTCCGGGAGGCCCAGCTCGCCGCACAGCACCTCGCGGTTGTGCTGCCCGAGGGTGGGCGGCGGCCGCTCGGGCAGGCCGTCGGCGAGGCCGACCCAGGGCAGGCCGGGGTAGCGCGCGCCGCCGGTGAGCGGATGTTCGAGCCATTGATAGAAGCCGCGCGCTTCGAGTTGCGGGTTGGGCATCACGCAGTGGCCGTTGATCAGCGGCTCGGCCGGCACACCCGCCTCGCGCAACAGCGCAGCCAGCGCCGCTGCGTCATGCGCTGCGCAAATGGTATTGAGCGCGCGGTCGAGTTCATCGTGCCGCGCCTGCCGCGCGCGCGGCTCGGCGAGGGCGGCGTCGTCGAGCAGGCGCAGCGCATCGCCCACAGCAAAGGGCCGAAGTGCGGCGCACAAGGCAGACCACTCTCGCTTTGTCGCCACCGAGAGCGCGAGCCAGGTTTCGCCCCGGCAGCGGTAGATGCCCTGCGGCGCATGGTCCGGGCCGCGGTTGCCCAGGGCTTCGAGCCGCACGCCCGTGGCGCTGTATTCGACGACCTGCTCGGCCGCGAGATGGAGTGCAGTTTCAGCGAGCGGCGCTTCGACCAGCGCGCCGCGCCCCCGCCGCTTCCGCTCTTCGAGCGCGGCGAAGAGAGCAATGACCGCGTGCAGCGAGCCAATCGGGTCACACACGTTCGCGACCATCGGCTGGTCTTTGTAACCGGCGCGCCAGGCGATGCCGCTCGCCTGCTCGACATTCATCGCGAAGCCGGTGCGCCCCCGCCAGGGGCCGTCCAGCCCCCAGGCGGGCATGCGCAGCACCACGAGCTTCGGGTTCCAGGCGTGCAGCGTCTTCATGTCGAGCCCGAAGTTGTCGAGCACGCGCACCGAGAAATTTTCAACCAACAGGTCGGCGCGTTCGATAAGGCGCCGCAACAGCGCCATGCCCTCGGCGCTGTCGAGGTCGAGCGTGACGCTGCGCTTCCCGGTGTTCGCACCGTGAAAGATGCTGCCGCCCTCCCAGAGCTTTGCTTCGGGATGACAGTTCACGAAGCGCATGCCATCCGGTCGTCTGGTGGATTCGATCTTGATGACATCGGCGCCGAACAGCGCCATCACGTTGGTCGCAAAGGGCCCCGCCCAGAATGCCGTGAGGTCAACGACGCGCAACCCCGCGAGCGCGCCCTCCGCCGCGTCTCCTCGTCTTTGCGCCCGTGGTTCGGGCGGCGGCGCGCTCTGCTTTTCGGGCCAGCGCAAACTTTGCTCGCCGACACCGGGCGCTTTTGCCACCGGCGTGGCGGGCGCGCCATCCAGGCGAAAGGGAACCCGTGGCTGCAAGAAACCGTGCGGGTTGGGGACGAACACGCCGCGCTCCTGAAAGTGATCGGTTTCGAGCAGCGTCGCGCCGTTGCAGACGGGGGCGCAGGGAATCCGCCGCAGCTCGCAGAGTTCGAGAATGTCAGCTTTGCATCGCGTGCGAGTCCAGTCGTGAATGGCGGCGCGGATGAAGTCGAGGTGCTGCATGCGCGCGTTCGCATCGCGGAAGCGTTCATCCTGCGCGAGCTCGGGGCGCTCGATCATCAGACAGAAGTCCCGCCACTGTGCTGCGGTGGGGGTTGCGAAACCGACCCAGCCATCGGCGCAGGCTTCGATCGAGGGCGTGTCCACATACTGCTGAAGCTGGCCGCCCAGAAATTGCTGGTTGAGATCCCAGTACTGGGTTGTGCAACAGAGCATCGCCTCGAAGATCGAGAGATCAATATGACGGCCCGGGCCGCCCGCCCGGGTGCCGCGCCAGGCGGCGAGGGCGGCCACCGCGGCGAAGGCGCCCGCCGCGTATTCGCCGAGCCGGCCGCCCGCACCGACGGGGCCGCGCGCCGGGGTTCCGCGTCGCGCCATGAAGCCGGTTGCGGCTTGCAGCGTCCACTCGCTCGCCGGTCGTCCGGCCCAGGGGCCACGGCGCCCCCAGGGCGAAATGGAAATTATGGAGAGTTCGGGGTTCTGCGCCTGCAAGGTTTCGACCGGCGCGAGACGCGCTTCGAGTTCGCCGGGCGGGCCGCTCTCCACCAGCAGGTTCGCCTCGCGCGCGCGTTCGAGCAGTTGCGCACGCTGCGCTGGCTTTGTCGAATCGCAGAGCGCCGCCTGCTTGCCCGCGTTCAGGAAGCGGAACAGGGGCGCGTCCTCGCCGGGCGGCAGCTCGCTGCCCGTCGCGCTGCGCCGCCGCAGAGGATCCGGCTGCCCCGGCGCCTCGACCTTCAGCACGCAGGCCCCCTGATCGCAGAGCAGCCTGGTCGCATAGGCCCCGGCGATTTCCCGCGAGAGGTCGAGCACACGCAAACCGTCGAAGGGTCGAGCCGAGGACATAGGCCCCGATGGTACAGGGTTGCCCCCGAGCGCGAAGCGCCGGTCGCGTCAGCGACCGGCGCCCCAAGCGGGCGCGCAAAGCGCGCCACCCATCGTAGCCAACTGGCCGCGCTTCCAGCGCGGCCCAAGACGGGCGCATCTACCCACAAGCCCCGCCACGCGCCTCACTCCATCTGCGTTGCGCTGCTGAACAAGGCGGTGGCGGCGGTGATGGCGAGCATCGCGCAGGCGAAACTGAAGAGCGTCGTGTTCGGCGTGCTCAACTGGGTGACGAAGCCCGCCAGCGTCGCGCCGAGGGGCGCGCTGCCGACGAAGCCGAGTTGATAGACGGCCAGCACGCGCCCGCGCTGCTCGGGCGGGGCAGCATCCTGCACCAGCGTCCGGCTCGTGTTGATGAATACCGCGCCGCCGAGTCCCCAGAGCACCGCGCCGGCGAGAAACAGCGGGAAGGGCAGACCGAAGGAGAGCAGCCCCATCACCAGCGCGCCGAAGAGCAGCGCCAGCAGCAGCGCGGGGCCCTTGCGCCGGATGCCGCCCCGCGCGCGGATGGCGAGCGAGCCAGCGACGGTGCCGAGTGGGAAGGTCATCATCGCCGCCGCCATGCGCGCGCTGCCGCCGCCGTAGGCATCGGCGACCAGAATCGGGAACGCGACCAGAAAGGGGCCGACAAAAAGAATGCCGACCATGCTGACCAGCCCCACCGGGATGCGCAGGTTGCGCGTCTGCAGCACGCTGCGCAGTCCCTCGCCGATGCCGACCAGCGCCGAGCTCTGCGCCGGGGCGGCCTCTGCCGTTGCCGGGGCGGGGGCAGCGGGCGCGCCACGGACGCCGAGTGCGCCGCAGGCCACGACAAAGGCCTGCGCGCCGAGCACGGTCAGCGCGCCGATCTGCTCGGCGCTGCCGGCGATGGCGTTGCCGAGCACCTGCCCGCCGAACTGGCAGGTGGTCACGCCGGCCACCGCGCGCATCATGTTCTCGCCGGCGACGCGCGAGAGGATGGCGTCGCGCGCGGGCATCACCAGCGCCTGAATGCTGCCGAGGCAGAGGCCATAAATGATCAGCAGCGGAATGGTGAGCAGCTCCCGGTGCAGCAGCGCGGCGAGGCCGAAGATCGGCAGCACGCAGAGCAGGTGCAGCACGGGGATCAGGCGGCGCGGGTCAATGCGATCCGCCATCAGGCCGCCGGGCAGCAGCAGCAGCAGACCGGGCAACAGCAGTGTTGACTGCGCGATGCCGACCGTGCGCGGCGATGCGTCTTGCACCTCGATCAAGAGCCACGAGAACATCACCGCGTTCATTCCCCAGGAGGCGAACCACGAGCCGACGCCCCCGAGAAACCAGCGGTAGGGCGCGCGCGAAAGCGGAGCGGGAGCGTTGATGTCGTTCTCCTGCGCTGGCGGCGGTGCGGTGCACGCCTGCGGTATCGCCTTGCCGTGGCAAGCGGGGCTGCCGCGCCGGGCCGTCCGGCTGCGGGCTTTGTCTATAGTCCATGCGCGCCCTTTCGGGAACCGGTGAGGAGGGAGCATGCGCGTTCTGCTCATGGCCCTGTGTTGTCAGGTGCTGCTGCTGAACGCGCCTGCACCCGCGCGCGCCACCGCAAGCGGCGAAGTCCTCGACGCCGCCCGCTCCTGCGCGCGGTTGGAATGGGCGGACCGTGCGGGCGCTGCGCGCGGCGAAGCCTACCGCGCTGCGGTTGCGTGTCTGAGCGCCCTGTACATTCACATAGCGGCCGGCGCGACGCCCGGCGCGGCCCTTGAAAAGCAGCTCGCCCGGCATCTGCGGGAACTCGAAGCGGCCTACCACGCCAGCCGCAACATTTGCAGCCTGCGGGAAAAGTTGACCCAAGCGCCGCAGGGCTGCGGCGTCTACAGTTCCTCGCCCCACGAATTCGTGCAGCTGCTGAAGACCATGATTCTCGACGCCGACGCTGGCCCGGTGCGTCGGGACCCCGCACTCGCCGAGGCGCTGGGGCTCGATTGAAGGGCGCGCGCCGCTAGCGGAGCAGCCAGTCGCTTGCGCGCGCGAGCATCCAGTACACACCGAACGAGCCGATGGCGGTGGCGGGCAGTTCGGCGAGCCAGCGCGGCCCGTCATGCCGCCGCCGCCGTCGCCACCGCGCAAGCAGGATCAGCAGCGGCAGCGCCAGCGCCACCAGCGCCAGTTGTGCGAGTTCGATGCCGAGGTTGAAGGCGAAGAGCGCGAGCGGAATCGCCTGCTCGGGCAGGCCGAGTTCGAGCAGCGCGCCCGCAAAGCCGAGACCGTGCAGCAGCCCGAAGGCGAAGGGCATGAGCCCCGGATGTCGCCCGAGCAGCGTTTGTGTGCGCACTTCGGGCCGCTGCACTTCGTGCGCCAGCAGCACCAGTGTGGCGGCGATGCCGATCTCCACCGGCGCCTGCGGCAGCGACAGTGGGCCGAGCACGACGATGGCCAGCGTCAGGCTGTGGCCGAGGGTGAAGGCGGTGATGGCGAGCAGCAGCGCGCGTCCTGTGCCGAGCAACGCCAGCAGGCCGAGCACGAAGAGCAGGTGGTCGAAGCCGGAGAGCAGGTGCAGGGCGCCGAAGCGGAGGTAGCTCGTGGCGACATCGAGTGCACGCTCGCGCGCGGGGACGATGAACTCGGGCCGCCGCGCGTTCAGGATGGTGCGGATCACGCGGCCATCGGCCAGCTCGATGTGCAGCAGCAGGTCGGTGCGGCTGCCCGGATACCCGTGCACGGCGACGCGTTGCCCCACCAGTGATTTGAATTTCTCTTCGCTGACGCCGCCGTCGCCGTCGCCGCAGTCCATCGTCCAGCGCTCGAGCAGCGCCGTCGGCTGTGTTTCGCGCTGGGTTTCGCCCAGCGTCGGGCAGGGCAGCAGCGGCTCGAGTTGTCCGCCCCGGCTCACCAGCCTCGAAGTTTTCCAGAGCACGCGCGCGCTGCCATCGTCCTGCTCGAGAATTTCCAGATAAGCCGGGGCGAGCCGGTGCGCGCTGACCGGGCTGGCGAGGGCAGCGACGAACATCAGCGTCGTCAGCACCCAGACAAGGCGCGGCGATTTGCGCTGCGCAGACCGGTCCGTGCGCGCGGTGTGAGCCGCGCCGCCCACTTTGGTACCGCGCTGCGCGGGCAGGGTGATGCGCATGGCGCGCTGCGCGCTGTTTGTTGTTGCGTCGCCGGGGCGGTGTCGCCGCTGCATCACGGCGCTTCGCTCTCGTCGTCGCGCACGATGCCGTAGCGTTTTCGCAGCGTGCGGGTGGCAGCGGCCACTGCGGCTTCGGCGCGATCAAAGAGCAGCGCCTCGCGCACTTCGCGGCGCACCACTTCGAAGGCCGAGACGCGGGCCGGTGTGCGCGCGTGCGCCCACAGCAGGTGGTGACCGAACGCGGACGCGACCGGCCCGCTCCAGCTTTCAAGCGGCGTCTGGAAGGCGGCCTCGGCGAAGGCGGGGCCGAAGCGGTGCGCGAGTTCGCGCTTCGAGTGCGGTGGCAGATGTCGCGGCAGCGGCAGCGCGTCGCCCGAAGCAGCGGGCGCATCGGGCGCGCCGGGGCCGTTGCGCAGCGCGGCGTCGGCGCGTCCGCGGTCGCGAAAGTAGAGCTGGCTGAGTTGCAGGCGCGCCGGCTCCGTGAAACGCGCCGCCTGTGCTGCGTGCCAGGCGCGCAACGCGTCCTCGCTCGGCGGCTGGCTGCGCACGCGCGCGTGGATATCGAGCTTCAGCTTCTGCACCAGTCGCCGCCGCACCACCAGGTCGCTCTCGTGCATGCCGAGGTTGATGGCATCCGCCACCAGCTCGGCGTCGCTGCGCGGGTCCGCATCGCCCTGCGTGAAGCGCATGTTGCGGGCCAGCCGCCGCCGTACGATGGCGTCGCTTTCGTGCAGGCCCGCGCGCAGCGCCTCGCGGAACCAGAGTTCCTCGTCACTCGGCGTCGGGTTGCCCGGCGTTGACGGCGGCGGCGCGAGCGCAGACCGGTCGTCGCGCCACAGGACATCGCCGCCGAAGAGCAGCGCGCCGAGTACGAGAAAGCGCAGCAGCGGTTGCTTTGCGCACGCGCCGGAAGCCGTCCGCAGCGCGCGCCGGATGCGGCCGGGCAAAGTCTCGCCGCTGCGGGTTGGCTTGCGCGTCACGGTCATCCTCGCTCGTGGAAAACCCGGATGATAGACTCCGAATGATAGACCTGGCTGCGCCCGGGAAAATAGAAAGGTTAAAAATGGGGGAAAAACTCAACCGCAGCAGCGCGCGGCTCACCGAGAGCAAGGTGCAGGGGGGATCGCGGGCGATGCTGCACGCCACGGGGATGTCCGACGCCGACATGGCGCGGCCCCAGGTCGGCATCGCGGCGATGTGGTACGACGGCAACCCCTGCAACATGCACCTCGGCGCGCTCGCCGAAGCGGTGCGTGCGGGCGTGGTCGCAGCCGACATGGTCGGCATGCGCTTTTTCAGTGTGGGCGTGTCCGACGGCATCTCGATGGGCACCGAGGGCATGAGCTACTCGCTGCAGTCCCGCGACCTGATTGCGGACTCGATCGAGACGGCGATGGTCGCGCACTGGTACGACGCGAACATTTCGATTCCGGGCTGCGACAAGAACATGCCCGGCTGCCTGATTGCGATGGGCCGCGTGAACCGCCCGGCGTTGATGATTTATGGCGGCACCATTCGCGCCGGGCGCAGCAGCGCGGGCGAGTTGCTCGACATCGTCTCCGCCTTCCAGAGTTATGGCGAGTTCCTGCGCGGCGGCATCAGCGAGGCGCAGCGCCTCGATGTCATCCGCCATGCCTGCCCGGGCGCCGGCGCCTGCGGCGGTATGTACACGGCCAACACGATGGCGACTGCGATCGAGGCGCTCGGCATGTCGCTGCCGTACAGCTCTTCGACGCCGGCCACCGACCCGGCCAAGCTCGAAGAATGCAAGCGCGCGGGCGCGGCGATGAGGCTTCTGCTCGAGCGCGACATCAAACCCGCCGACATTATGACCCGCGAGGCGTTCGAGAACGCGATGGTCGTGGGCATGGCGCTCGGCGGCTCGACCAACCTGGTGCTGCATCTGCTCGCGATGGCGCGCGCCGTACATGTCCCCCTCAGCCTCGACGATTTTTGCGAGCTGAGCGACCGCGTGCCCCTGCTCGCCGACTTCAAACCGAGCGGGCGCTTCGTGATGGAGGATCTTCAGGGCGTCGGCGGCACGCCGGCGGTGATGAAACGGCTGCTCGAAGCGGGTCTCTTGCACGGCGCGTGCATGACGGTGACCGGCCGCACGCTGGCGCAGAACCTCGCGGACCTGCCCGGGCTTTCGCAGGGGCAGGAGATCATCGCGCCGGTTGCGAAGCCGCTGAAGCAGACGAGCCACATTCGCATCCTGCACGGCAACCTCGCACCGGATGGCGCGGTGGCGAAGATCACCGGCAAGGATGGTTTCCGTTTCAACGGCGTGGCGCGCGTTTACGACCGTGAGGAGGCGATGGTGACGGCGGCCGAGCGCGGCGAGATTGACGAGGGCTCGGTCGTGGTGATTCGCTTCGAAGGGCCGAAGGGCGGGCCGGGCATGCCCGAAATGCTGACGCCCACTTCAATCCTGCAGGGCATGGGGCTCGGGCAGGGCGTGGCGCTCGTCACCGACGGTCGTTTCTCCGGCGGCTCGCACGGCTTCATCGTCGGCCATGTCTGTCCCGAGGCGCAGGAGGGCGGGCCGATTGCGCTGCTGCGCGACGGCGACAAAATCAGCATTGACGCCGAGCGGGGCCGCATCGAGGTCGAGCTCGATGACGCCGAACTCGACCGCCGCCGTCAGAAGTTTTGCGCGCCGCCGCTCCGGGCGACACGCGGCGCGCTCTACAAATACCTGCGCCAGGTCCGCCCCGCTTCCGAAGGCTGCGTCACCGACGAGTAAAGCGGCGCGGTCAACGGGAGTCATTCCCGCATAGGCGGGAATGACGGGCGCGGTCAGCGCCCCGTGAGCGCGAAGTCCTCGAGCTTTGCTTCGTGGGTCATGGCCCAGTAGTCCACCAGCCGCCAGGGTGAGGTGGACACCACGCGCCCGTGGCGGTTGCGATACCAGGTGGACATGCCGGGGTGCGTCCAGATCATTTTTTCGTGCGCCTCGTCCACGCGCTTTTGCCAGGCATCGTGCACCGCGCGCCGGCAGTCAACGGCCGCGATGCCGCCCTCGATCATCTTCACCAGACAGTCGCTGATGTAGCGGGCCTGACACTCGCCGTGAAAAATCAGACTGCCGCCGTGGCCCAGGTTGGTGTTCGGCCCGTACATACAAAACAGGTTCGGGAAGCCCGGCACGTTGATGCCGAGGTGCGCGGTCGGGTTGTCGTCGGCCCAGGCGTCGCGCAGTGAGACGCCGCCGCGCCCGTGGATGCCGAGCCGCGCGCTCAGGTCGGTGACGCGGAAGCCGGTCGCCAGCACCAGCACATCGGCCGCACGCCGCTTGCCGTCGCGGGTGACGATGGCGCCATGCTCCAGATGAGAGATCCCCTCGGTCACCAACTCGACTTCGGGCCGCAGCAGCATTCGGAACCAGCCGTTGTCAATCAGCATGCGCTTGCCATATGGCGGGTAGCCGGGCAGACACTTTTCGATCAACTCGGGCCGCGTCGCCAGCTCCTTGCGGATGAAGCGGCTGAGTTCCTGCCGGTGGCGGTCGTTGCCCCGGCTCACCGCGCGCTCGGGGTGCCGCCAGTTCGGGTCTTTCTGAATGAAGGGCAGCAGGCCATCGCCGAAGCGCCAGAACAGGGTGAAGCGAAACCACTTGGCGTAGTAGGGGAGGTGGTCGAGCAACCACTGCGTGCCGGCGCTGACCGCCCGGTGATACTCGCCAATCGGCCGCGCCCACTGGGGAGAGCGCTGGTAGATGGTCAGCCGCTCCACCTCGTCCACGATGCCCGGCGCCAGCTGCATGGCGGAGGCGCCGGTGCCGAGTACGGCCACGCGCCGCCCTTTGATGTTGATGGTTGAATGGGCCTGCGGCCAGCGCGCGGTGTGAAAGATCGGGCCGCCGAAGTCTGCCGCGCCGGCCAGCTCGGGAAGCTGCGGAAGGTTCAACTGGCCGATGGCGCTGACCAGCACCTGCGCCTCGATGGTTTCGAGCGCGCCGTCCGGCCCGCGCAGCCGGGTCATCCAACTGCGGCGCGCCTCGTCCCAGCGCGCGCCCAGAAGTTCGGTCTCGAAGCGGATGCGCGGGCGCACGCCGAAATGGCTGGCGCAGCGTTTCAGGTAGGCCAGAATTTCATCGCGCGCCGAGAAGTAGTGCGGCCAGGGGTTCGGCGCGCCGGAGTAGCTGTAGGCGTGGTTCGGTGTGTCTACGCCGCAACCGGGGTAGTGGTTCTCGTACCAGGTGCCGCCGACCTCGGCGTTCTTCTCGACGATGGTGTAGGGGATGCCCAGTTGTTCGAGCTTTCTGCCGAGCGCAAGTCCACTTATGCCCGCGCCGACGATCAGACAGCGCAATGCCTCGCGTGCTTCGGGCGGCGCGCCCGCCGACCAGGTTGGGTCACCGGAGACGAAACCCATGTCCTCGCGGATCAGCGGCGCGTAGTCGGGCGGGACAGTCTCCCCGAGGCAAACGCTCATCATCTCGTGGATGCCCGCCTCGCCCGGGTCGTCAATAGCTGGTTCAATGAGTTGGTCGCCTTCGCACAGCAGGGTGATGACGGTCTGGCGGATGGTCGCCTGCACCGCAGCGGGCAGGCCGGCTCCTGGGTCTGCGATCAGGCGCACATCGCGGGTGGGCCGGAAGGGCGCTTCGAGCCAGCGACGCTCACCGGTCCAGTGGTACAGACACATCAGCAGCACGCGCAGGTCGGCGTCGCCCACCGCTTCGCGCAACGCGGCGCTGTCCAGCGGAGGCTTTTTACGCCCGGTCAACAAGGCCATCTGGCGGAGTTAATCATTTAACAACTCCCGAAGGGAGAGGGTGCGCTGCCGGGCTGGATTCCCGCCTTCGCCGGAATGACGGATACAGGCACTGACGAAGTGGCAGGTGGTAGCGACGGTCGCGTTAGCGACCGCCGGCGGCCTACGTTTCGAGCAGGCCGCGCGCCATCAGGATCTTGCCCGAGCGCACCAGTTCGACGATGCCGAAGGGGCGCAGCAGTTCGATGAAGGTGTCGAGTTTGTCGCTGGCGCCGACGGCGCGCAGGATCAGCGACTCGCTGCCGTAGTCCACCACCTTGGCGCTGTAGTGCTCTGCGATCTGCAAGATTGCAGTGCGCTGGTCGAGCGTGCTGGCAATTTTCACCAGCGCGATCTCGGTTTCGTGGGCGCGGTCTTCCGTGTGGTCGGTGGCCTGCACCACATCCACCAGCTTGCCAAGCGCCTTGATGATCTGCGAAAGCGTCGCAGGGTCGCCGCTGCAGGTGATGGTCATGCGCGAGAAGCCGCCGCGCGCGCCGGGGCTCACCACCAGACTCTCGATGTTGTAGCCGCGTCGCGCGAACACCAGCGCCACGCGCACCAGCACACCGGGGCGGTCGCTGACCAGCAGCGAGATGGTGTGCAGGTCGCCCCGGTTTGTGGCGGCGTCGCCGGGCGCAGCGACGGTGGCGGCGGGCTCAGGTGCTGCCATCGGGTTTGTCCAGTTTCGAAGTGGGCGCCTCGATGATCATGTGCGAGAGCGGCGCGCCCGCCGGGATCATCGGGAACACGTTGTCCTCTTTCACCACCTCGGCGACGATCACCACCGGCCCGAGGTGCGCGCGCGCCTCTTCGAGCTTGCGGTCAATGTCACCCGCGCGGCGGATGCGCAGGCCTTTCACGCCATAAGCTTCCGCCAGCTTCACGAAGTCCGGGTTGCCCTTCAGGTCCACGCCCGAGAGCCGGTTCTCGAAGAACATCTCCTGCCACTGCCGCACCATGCCCAGGTAGTTGTTGTTGATCACCAGACAGCGGACGGCGACCTCGTGCACGGCCGCCGTCGCAAGCTCGGCAAAAGTCATCTGAAAGCCGCCGTCGCCGACCACGGCCCAGACTTCTTCATCGGGCCGCGCCAGCTTCGCGCCGATGGCCGCGGGGAAGCCGAAGCCCATGGTGCCGGCCCCGCCGCTGGTGATCCAGCGCCGCCCCTCTCGGGTGCGGCAGAACTGCGCCGCCCACATCTGATGCTGCCCGACATCGGCGGTGATGATCGTTTGTCCAGCGGTCAGCGCGTCGAGGCGGTCGAGTACATGCTGCGCGCGCAGGCCGCCGCGCCGGGCGTACTTGAGCGGGTAGCGCCGCCGCCAGGTGGCGCACTGCGCAAGCCAGGCCTCGGTGTCGAGACGCGAAACCAGAGGCAGCAGCTCCTCGATCACCCGCTTCGCATCGCCGAGCACCGTCAGATCCGGGCGCACCACCTTGTTGAACTCGGCCGGGTCCACATCTATGTGAATTTTCACGGCGTCGGTGCAGAACGCATCGAGCTTGCCGGTGATGCGGTCGTCCCAGCGCGCGCCGATGGCCAGAATCAGGTCGCAGTCGGTGACGGCCTTGTTGGCATACGCCGTGCCGTGCATGCCGAGCATGCCGAGGTGCAGCTCGTGGGTTTCATCCGCCGCGCCCTTGCCGAGCAGCGTGTTGACAATCGGCGCGCGCAGCTTTTCGGCGAGCGCCATCACCGCGGGGCCGGCGTTCGAGATCACCGCGCCGTGGCCGACATAGAGCACGGGCCGCCGCGACCGGGCCAGCTTTTCGGCCAGCGCCTTGATGTCCTCACTCGCGCCCCGGCCCGGAACCCGGTAGCCGGGCAGGTCGAGCGCGCCGACTTCACGCGGCGTGCAGGGCCCCTGGCTCACATCTTTTGGAACATCAATCAGCACCGGCCCCGGCCGCCCGGTCTGCGCGATGTAAAAAGCCTCGCGCACGACGCGCGGAATGTCGGCGCCATCCTTCAGCAGGTAGCTGTGCTTCACCACCGGGTAGGTGATGCCGGTGACATCCGCTTCCTGAAACGCGTCGCTGCCGAGGTTGGCCTGAAGGGTCTGCCCGGTGATGACGATCAGCGGGGCCGAATCCATGTGCGCGGTGAGCAGCCCCGTCACCGTGTTCGTGGCGCCCGGCCCCGAGGTCACCAGCACCACGCCAGGTTTGCCGGTGGCGCGCGCGTAGCCGTCCGCCATGTGCGTGGCGCCCTGCTCGTGGCGCACCAGCAGCAGCTTGATCTTGGAATCCACCAGCGCGTCGAAGATCGGAATGGCGGCGCCGCCCGAGAGCCCGAAAATGTACTCGACCCCCGCCTGCTCCAGACACTCGACCAGCACCTGCGCGCCGAGGCGCTGACCGGGGCGCTTCGCGCCCCGTCCATCCTTCTGACCGCCCCGAGCGGCTGCCGGAGGGGTTGTCGGTGTCGTCGCCGGGCCGCTTTGCGGACGGCTGGCGGGCGGGGCATCCTGCGTGGTGGTGTCGCTCATTCGCTCCTCGTCTCGGTCGGCGCTGGCGTCATGGCCGGTCGAGCTTGCGCTGGAAGCGGCCTGCAAAGCTGGACGGCTCAGCCTAGAAAATGCTGGTGGATGGCACAAGTTGAAGGTAGAACTTTTTCGAGGGCAATCCAAGCCCCGATTTTCTGGAGAACACGCATGCCCCGAGGGGAATCAACAACAGAACCCGCCTCTCTGATCGAAATCACCCGCGAACTGGTGGAGGCGGACACGGTCAGCCACCGGGGCAACCAGCGGGTGATGGCCCGCCTCGGCGACCGCCTCCGCAACGCCGGCTTCGAGGTGGCGCTCCAGGAGTGGGGGGAGGGGGCGGCGCGTAAAGCCAATCTGGTGGCGCGGGCAGGCCCCGCTGCGCCGGACGGGCTGATGCTCTCCGGGCACCTCGATGTGGTTCCCTTCGAGGGGCAGCCCGGCTGGCGTCACGCGCCGCTGGCCCTCGAACGCGAGGGCGACCGCTTTTATGGCCGTGGCACAGCCGATATGAAGGGCTTTCTGGCGCAGTGTGTGGAAGCGGCCAGCCAGCTCGACACGGGCCGGCTGCGCCGCCCGCTGCTGGTGGTGTTCACCTCGGACGAGGAGATCGGCTGCCGGGGCGCCGCCCGGCTCGTCCCCGCGCTGCTTAAAGGCCTGCTCGGCGGGACGCCATTGCCGCGCCTTTGCTGGATCGGCGAGCCGACCTCATGGCAGGTGTTCCACGCACACAAGGGCGTGGTGTCCTTCCCGGTTACGGTGCATGGCAAGGGTGGCCACTCGAGCCTGCCCGAAGCCGGGGTGAACGCCATCGCCGTAGCAGCGCGCCTGCTTGCGCGCGTTGGCGAAGTGCAGCAGGAGTTGCGCGAAGCGCCGCGTGCGGACT
Organism: Myxococcota bacterium; assembly: GCA_020027245.1. Lineage (GTDB taxonomy): Bacteria > Myxococcota_A > UBA9160 > UBA9160 > UBA6930 > JAHRAN01. The sequence continues at coordinate 789 of JAHRAN010000171.1, read as the reverse complement.
TCGCCACGGTGTTTCCCGACGCGCCGTATACGACCCTGAACATCGGCGCGATTGCGGGCGGCACGGCGCTCAACATGATCGCCGAGCGCTGTCGCTTCGACATCAGCTATCGCCCGCTGCCGGACGAGGAGCCCCAGAAGCTCTGGGAGCAGTTGTGCGAGCGCCTGCTCTCCGAGCCCGCGCCCGACCGGGGCTCGGGCCAAGTTGCGCCGCGCATCGAGATCGGCGCGCCCGATGTGGCGCCCGGTCTGCTCTCGCCCCGGGGCACGGCCCTCGCGCGCGCGCTGTGCGAGCGGCTCGGTCAGAGCACGACCCGGGGCGCGCCCTTTTGCACCGACGCCGGTCGCTTCGCAGCGCTCGGCATTCAGTCCATTGTCTGCGGCCCCGGTGAACTCGAACAGGCGCATCAACCCAACGAAAGCATTTCGCGTCGCGCGCTCGTCGAAGGGGTGGATCACATACTGGCCATCGTGCAGCGGCTTTGCGTGGAGAACGGCGGCGACGCCTGAGACAGCGCCGCGCAGGGCTTCAACTTCGGGGCGGCGTTTCGGACAGGTAGTGTTGCAGGGAGCGGCGCACCAGCGTCGCGCGCGCGCCGCGCCAGCCGGCGATGGTCGAGAAGACCAGAAAGGCCTGCTCGCGCAGCGCGTCGGCGCCGCCGTCTCGGACCGCATCGAGGGCGCGGCGGGCGTGATCGCGCACGGCCCCGTGCGGACACTGGTCGCGCACCGCAGTGATGGCCTCGACGACGCCCAACAGACGCTCTTCCGCCGCCCCCGTCGTCAATGC
>JAHRAN010000110.1 GCA_020027245.1 Myxococcota bacterium | reverse complement strand
GTGTCCTGGCCGTCGTCGCTGACGCCGGGGGTCTGCGACTCGGTGAACACATCGCCGTTGTTCGAGAAGAAGAACAGTTTGGTCGAAAGCGCGTCGCCCAGCTTCGGCAGGTTCACCACCGCCGAGTAGTCGAGCTGGCTGTAGCTCCCGGCGCGCACGCCGGCGCGCACGCCGAACTCGCCGGTCGGCCGCGTGCGGCGCACATTGATGGTGCCGCCGATGGTGTTGCGCCCGAACAAGGTGCCCTGCGGCCCGCGCAACACTTCGATGGACTCGATGTCGAACACATCAATCGAGCCGCCGGTGGCGGTGGCGAGGAACACGCCGTCCACCGAGAAGCCGATGGCGTTCTCGTAGGTTTTCTCCACCTCGCCGAAGCTCACGCCCCGGATGCCGCCGGAGAGCCCGGCGCCGTTGAACTGCACATCGGCGAACTGCGCGTTCGGCACATAGCGCGAGATCTCCGCAATCGTCTCGGTGTAGGTCTCGGTTACGGCCTGCGCGTCGAAAGCGGTGACCGCGATCGGCACATCCTGAATGGATTCCGCGCGGCGCCGCGCCTGAACGACGATCTCTTCGATCTCGGCGCTTACGGGCAGCGCCGGCAGCGCGACGAGCGCGGCCACAAACAAGAGCGGCAGTCGAGTGAAACGGTTCATGGTGTCCTCCAATGGAACGGTGGGGTGGTGGAACGGTTGAAGGGTTCGATGGTCATGCGAGCCCTCGCCTGCGGAGTTCTGCGCCGAGGCGCACGGCGTCGCTCTCCGTCGGCGGCCCCTTGCGTGCTTCGGGGAGTTCGCCGGTGGAGTCGAGCGCCATCTTTTCGCCGTCGTAGGTGATCCACTTTTCGGGGATCACTTCGAGCACGATGCGGATCGGCGAGTCGAGAAACTTCGCAAAGCTCTCGGCGTCGTCCGGGTAGAGGTGGCGCGAAAAAGCCGGGTAGAACCAGTCCTTGGTCTCGCGGTCTTCGTGGACGACGCAACGCCCCTTCGCGGTAACCGCCTTCGCCGGGCCGAGCGGGCCGCCGGTGCTGTTGACGACGATGGAAACGCGCGGGTCGCGCCGCACCGCCGAAATGCGGTGGCGGTGCGCGCCAGCGGTCAACCAGAAGCGCCCGTCCTGCCACAGGTAGGCCATGATGACGCCGACCGGCCAGCCATCCTTCGTCGCCCAGTTGAAGGTGCATTCGCGCCCGCTGCGGAGCAGTTGTTCCTTGACGTCTTCGTCGAGGTTGTAGATGGAGACCATCTCGTAGTTTTCGAGCGCCGGCTCACTCATGGTCGCCCTCTCACATTCCGCCGCTTACGGGCAGCACGACGCCGGTTATCCAGGCGGACGCCGGCGAACAGAGGTACAGCGCGGCGGCGCCCAGATCCTGCGGCGTGCCGAGGCGCCCCGCCGGCAGCGCGAGTTGCTTTGCGAACTCGGGCAGGTCGGCGTCGTCGAGCTTGAGCGCCTTCATCATGATTTCGGTCGGCACCGCGCCGGGTTCGATGCAGTTGACGCGGACGCGCGGGCCGAGTTCGCGCGCGAGCGTAACGGTGAGGCTGTTCAGCGCGGCCTTCGCGGCGGAGTAGTGCCCGCTGCCGACGACCGGGTTCGAGCCGGCGCGCGACGAGATGTTCAAGATCGCGCCGCCGCTTTCGCCCATGCGCTCCGCCGCGATGCGCGCGCAGACCCAGGGCGCGGTCAGGTTGAGGCGCAGCGTCGCGTCCCATTCTTTGCGCGGGAGTTTTGTGAGCGGCGCTTGCAGCGGCGAGCCGCCGGCGTTGTTGACCCAGATGTCGAGCGCGCCGAACTCATTCGTCGCCGCGTCGGCCAGCGCTTCGAGCGCGGCGTCGTCGGTGACATCGGTCGCGCAGGCCAGCGCCCGCCCGCCCCGCTGCTGGATTTCCTTCGCGACGCGCGCGATGTCCTCGCCACGCCGCGCCGCGCAGACCACCGCCGCGCCCGCGTCGGCGAAGGCGAGTGCGATACCTTCGCCGATGCCGCGTCCGGCGCCGGTGACGACGGCCACTTGCCCCGAGAGGTCGAAGAGTGAGGGTGCGGGTGCGGGCGCTACACTCATGGAAAATCACCATATCACCGCGCAGGGGCGGCGAGCAAGCAGAATTTTCACATGTTACAATGAATTTCGTTAGACAACTGTATGGTGAAATGGCGAGCGCCGAAACCGCCGAGGAGGGGAGCCATGGGGCGACTGGAGGGAAAGGTCGCGCTGATCACCGGCGCAGCGAGCGGAATTGGCGCGGGCGCGGCGCGGCGCTTCTGCGAAGAGGGCGCGCGCGTCGTCTGCGCCGACATTCAGGAGGAGCCGGGCGCGGCGCTGGCCAGAGAACTCGGCGCGGCAGCTCGCTTCGCGCGGGTGGATGTCACACAGGAGTCCGAAGTCGCCGCCGCGGTCGAGCTCGCCGTTCAGAGCTTCGGGCAGCTCGATGTGATGTTCAACAACGCCGGCATCGTCGGCGCGGTCGGCAGCATCGCCGAGACCGATGCCGCGCGCTGGCGCTTCACGGTGGATGTCCTGCTCACGGGCGTTTTTCTCGGCATCAAACACGCGGCGCGCGTGATGCTGCCCCGCCGTTCGGGTTCGATCATTTCGACCGCGTCCACCGCGGGCGTCGTCGGCGGGCTCGGCCCGCACGCCTACACGGCCGCGAAGCACGGTGTCATCGGGCTTACGAAGTCGGCGGCGTCGGAACTCGCGCCGCACGGCATTCGCGCGAACGCGGTGGCGCCCGGCAACATCGTCACCGCGATGACGGCGGCCGTGATCGCCGGCGACACCGCTGCGCTCGAAGAAACGCGCGAGGAAATCGCCGCCACCTCGCCGCTCGGCATCGCCGGCGAGCCGCGCGACATTGCAAACGCCGCGCTCTACCTCGCAAGCGATGAGTCGCGCTACCTGAGCGGGCACACTCTGGTCGTGGACGCGGCGCAGACGACGGGCGGGCAGCCGGCGGTCTTCCACAGCGATGCGCCCGCCACGCTGCACGAAGCCGGCAAGCGCGAGTAGTCAGCGGCGCGGCAACACGGCGGGGTTGCCGTCCAGCCAGGTGGCGCGGAGTTCGCGGCGTTTGATTTTCCAAACACCCTTTTCGCGCACGAAGCGATCCGCATAGGTACCGGCGACGATGTAGAGCGCGTCGCCGCGCGCGGCCTTGCGGATGTGCTGCGCCTGAAAGTAACAGCGCGTGGTCGCCTGCTTGAAGGTGCTGAAGGCGCGGCGCAGTTTGGAGCCTTCGAAGGCGATGTCCATCGTGCCCAGCAGGTGTTGACTCGCGTCGAGCGGCTCGAGCATCCGGCGGCACAGTGCGACGATGGCGTCGCGTCCCTCGAGCGTCGAGTAACCCGGGCCGTAGTCGCCGGTGGCGTCTTCACTGAAGCAGCTTGTGAGCGCGCTCCAGTTGCGGTCGTCGAGCGCGAACGCGTACCGCACGAGCACGCGCTGGATTTCCATGTAGTAGCTGAACTCCGTCGGCGTCTGCGGCGTCGCGGCGGTGGCGCCGGCGACGGCGGCGCCGACGGCAGCACCGGCGGCGGTCACGACGTTTTCTCCGCCGCCTCGCGCGCGGCGCGCACGAAGTCATCGGGGCGGGGCAGGCGGCGCAGCGACGCGCCGCCGTCAACCAGCAGGTTCTGGCCGGTCACGAACGCGGCTTCATCCGACGCGAGCCACGCGACCGCGTTCACGATGTCAGCAATGGTGCCGAAGCGCCCGAGCGGAGTTTCGGCGATGAACGCCTCGCGCACGCCGGGCGCGTTGGTGATGTGCGCGGTCATCGGCGTTTCGACCAGCGTCGCCGAAACCAGGTTGACGCGCACACCCTGCGGCCCGTATTCGGCGGCTGCGATGCGCGTCGCGTGGTTCACGCCGGCCTTCGCACCCGCGTAGGCCGCGTAGCCGTCGGCGGTCAGCGTCGCGGTCAGCGAGCCGATGGTGATGACCGAGCCGCCCGCGCGCATCGCGTTCGCCATGTGCTGGATGAAGTAGAGCGCGCCGGTGAACTGCACGGCGACCATCTGCTCGGTGCGCTCCGGGTCGAGTGTGGCGAAGGGGCTGTTGTCCTCGAAGCCGGCGCTGTTGACGGCGATGTCGAGGCGGCCGCTTGCTTCGAGAATGCGCTCGGCGAAGGCGCGCAACTCCGCGCTGCGCGTCAGATCGCAGACGAAGCTCTGCGCGCCGCACTCGCTTGCCGCGGCGTCAAGGCGTTTCGGGTCGCGCGCGCCGAGCCACACTTCGGCGCCCTCGGCGCGAAAGCGCTGCGCGATACCGACGCCGAAGCCGCCCGAGCCACCGACGATCGCCGCGACCTTGCCAGCGAGCGCCCCCATCAGCCAGCCCGCCCGGCGACGGGCCTTGAAACCCGCGCGCGCCGCATCAACCCGGCCGTGGTCTCGATTGCGGGCATGACTTCTCCCGTTGCGCAGGCGCGCGCGGTTGTGTGGTCAAGCGCAACCAAGTTTAGCACCGCGCGCCGCGCGCCCGCGCCACCGACGCCGACGCGACCAGCACTGCGCCGACGACGTCACCCGCGGCCGCTTCGCTGAAGCGGCGCGCGGTTGCGATACACTGCGCGGCGATGGAACCCGTTTCACGCGAGTTGACCGGCGCTGACGGCAACCTGCTGCATCTGCTCGAATGGAGCCGCGAAGGTGTGCCGCTGCTGCTGCTGCATGGCTACGGCAACGAGGCGCACATCTGGGACGAAACCAGTCCGCTGCTGGCGCCCCACTACCGCGTGCTCGCGCTCGACCTGCGCGGCCACGGCGACTCCGCGCACGACCCCGAGCGCCGCTACCCGTTGGATCACCACCTGCGCGACCTCGAAGCCGCGTTGCCCGCACTCGGCATCGAGCGGCTGGTGCTGGTCGGCCACTCCTTCGGCGGGCGCGTGGCGCTGCTCTTCGCCGCCCGTCACCCCGCGCGCTGCGCCGGCTTGGTGGTGGTGGACACCGGCCCCGAGCACGACCCGCGCGGCACGGGCCGCATCAAGAGCGAAGTGATGGCGCGTGCAGAGCGTGGTGACGGCAGCTTCGCGCGCGTCGAAGAATACGAGCGCGTGCTCGCGCGCAACTATCCCGCCGGTGACGCCCGGGCGCTGCGGCGCATGGCGGCGCACGAACTGCGGCGGCGCGCCGACGGGCGCTTCGAGCGCAAACTCGACCCGCTGTTTCTGGCGGACGAAGCCAGGGGCAGCGCCGACGCGCAACAGGGTTTCGAAAGCGAACTCGGCCAACAGTTGTGGCGCGCCTGCGAACAGTTGCGCTGTCCGACGCTGGTGGTGCGGGGCGCGGCGTCCGATGTGCTCTCCGCCGAGGTCGCCGACAAAATGACCGAAACAATTTCTGACGGCCGGCTCGCCGTCATCCCCCAGGCCGCGCACTCGGTCATGACCGACAACCCCAAAGCCTTCGGCGAAGCCGTCTGCGATTTTGTGCTGGGGTAGCCGCGCGAAAGAGGAGAGACAGTTGATGAGGTGGTTGAAAATCGGCGCCGTCGTGCTCGGGGTGTACGCGGCCTTTGTCGTGGTGTTCGAGACCTTCTATCTCGGGATGCACCAGCCCGAACTCGAAGCCACGGGCATTCCCATGCTCGTCGTCACGACGACGGATGCCACCGGCCGGGCCGCGCCGCGACGGCTCGCGCGCTTCGTCACCGACGGCAAGGTCTACGTCTCGGCCCACCACTGGACGCGGGGCTGGTATCACCGCGCGCTCGAGAACCCCGCTGTCGTGGTCGAGATGGATGGCGTCGTCGCGGACTATGTCGCGGCGGCCGTAGCAGGCGAGGAATTCGAGCGGGTCGCCGCGGCATACCCCATCCCGTTTGTGCCCCGGCTGCTGATGGGCTTCCCGCCCAAGCGCAACATCCTGCGACTCGACCCGGTCACGCCCGGGGCTAGCTGAGCGTCGGCGTCACCAAGAGAGTGAAGAGGAGTTGCAGCGCGAACAGGATGGTGAGGCCGATGCCGTGCGCCGTGGCGTTTTTGGAAAGTGCGAGCGCGGCGAAGATCAGCAGCGCGGCCAGACGGATAACCTGCCCGGGGTGAAGTGCGAAGCCCGTGAGCACGGCCTCGGTCACGCCGTTCAGTGCGATGTAGATGCCGAGGACCGGGAACAACACCGGCCGCATCGCAAAGTAGTGGGCGCGCGCATCCACAACGCCCGGCGCCGACACCGGCGGCGTGATGAAGAAGGCGGCAATCGAGAGGACGAGCAGCGGCGCGAAGCCGACGAGGAAGCGCAGCGGCGTCCAGACGACCGCGCGATACCCCCAGTACCCCCACAGCGCCTGCACCAGCGAAACGAGCAGCAGAAAGGACGCGAGCAGTTGCAGCGCCGACCAGCGCACGCGGTCGCGGTGTGTGAACTGCCGGCCGAAGCCGGCGAGGATCTCCGAGATGGCAAACGCCACCACGAAGGACATCAGCGCGACGACAAACTCGAACGGGGACACGCGGCGATACTAGAGAATCAGATGCCGGAGCCCTCGTTTTCCTCGCCGCTGTGCAGGCCGCATTCGCGGGTCGTCGCCTGCTCCCACCACCAGCGTCCCGAGCGCGGGTCATCGCCGGGGCGGACGGCGCGGGTGCAAGGTGCGCAGCCCACGCTCGGGTAGCCCCGCTGATTCAGCCGGTTGACCGGCACGGCGTTCTCGCGCACGAAGCGCATCACCTGGTCGTGGCTCCAGTCTGCCAGCGGGTTCAGCTTCACCAGCCGCCCGTCGTCTTCGAGCAACGCCTTCGGGGTCGCGCTGCGGGTGACGCCCTGCTCGCGGCGCAGGCCCGTGATGTAGGCGTCGAGGCCGGCCAGATAGCGCCGGCTCGGCTCGACCTTGCGCAAGCGGCAGCAGAGCTTCCGCTTTTCGAGCGACTCGTAGAACAGGTTCATCCCGTGGCGGCGCACCATGGCCTCGACCGGCGCGGCTTCCGGCAGCAGCACCTCGATCTCGATCCCGTAGCGGTCGCGCACGCGGTCCATCAGGTCATAGGTCTCCTGCGGCAGGCGACCGGTGTCTATCGTGTAGACGCGCGCGGCGGCTTCGATGCGCGTCAGCAGGTGCAGCAGCACCAGCCCCTCCGGGTTGCCAAAGGAGCAGGACAGCGCGAGCCGTGGATGGAAGTGCTCGACCGCGCGACCGAGGATTTCCTCGGCGCTGAGGGGTTCCCAGGCGCCGGATGAAATCTCATCGAGAAGCGCGGCGGCGGGGCGACGGGGCTTCCGGAGATGACGGAGATGGGGGGGAGCTGCGGAGGGCATGGGCTCGCGCCTCCTTCGGGCGACGCCGGTGTGCGCGAGCCGAACCCATAGCACAAGGGGTGCTTACGCACCCCTCCCACCTTAAGTGCCCTCTCCCCTGACCCCTCTCCCGGAGGGAGAGGGGAACCG
>JAHRAN010000100.1 GCA_020027245.1 Myxococcota bacterium | reverse complement strand
GGCTGATCTTCATCCACAGCTTTTTTCAGGACCTGTTCGGCAGCGCAGACCAGCCGCCGATGATGCAGGACTTCCTGCGCGCCGCCGATGTGGCCGAGTGCTACCAGCGGGTGAGTGGCCACCGGCCCAAAAACCTGCGCTGGTACATCACCTACGCCGCGCTGCGCCACGGCGTGGTGATGACGCGCATCGCAGCGCGCATGCAGCACTTTGGTCAAAGCGAGTTGGCGGCGGACCCGGACGCGCGCTTCCCGCACCGGGCGCTTCTCGAAGCCATGCTCGATGGCAGCTACTGGCGCGACTGCGGCGCGGATTATTAAATCCCCTTCTTTTTGTCCTCGTCCTTCGGCATATCTTTTTCGAGTTCCAGCAGCCGCGCTTCGATCTCTTTGATCTTCCCGCGCAGCTTGCGCGCCATTGATCGCCGGAGCCCCGGCGCATCGTGATCACCGCGCTTGAAGAAGCGTCGGATTTTCACCGCGTGCTCTTCGTCGTCGAGAACCTCCGGCGTCACCGAAAGCTGCTTCTCCCGCCCGTCCCGTACCAGCGTGAGCTTCAGGCTCTTGCCTTCCTCGACATCGGCGACGGCGTGAATCAGGTCGCGCGGGCGCTCGATCTTTTCACCACCGGCAACGGTAATGACATCGCCCACCTTGATGCCGGCCTTCGCGCCGGGCGAATCCGGCGCGAGTTCTGCGACCAGCACACCCCGCTCCTTCGGCGCCTTGAAGAAGGCGCGCAGGTCATCCGACATCGGCTGAATGTGCACCCCGATGCGGGGGCGGTTCATCCGCCAGGCCATGCCATCCAGATGGCGACCGTGCCGGGCCTCCTTGTGACGCTTGCAAACTTTCCCGTCGTGATCTTTTTCCCCGGCGCTGGCGCCAGCGCCCAGTGCGCAGGCGACGCCGAAGGCGAAGAGTGTGAGAAGGGTGGAGCGGATCATGGTGGTTACACCTCCTGCAGGTTGGGCGAGACGAGTCCGCCGCTGGTTCGACTCTTGGAAACCGCGCCACGGCGATGGGTTCCCATCGTCAGCCCCGGGGCGCTCCGCGCCCCGCCACGCCTGTTGACCGCCCCGAGCGGCTGCCGGAAGGGGAATCAACCAAGTGCGAAAGGGGCCTCTGCTCCCTCTCCCTATGGGAGATGGTTGGGGTGAGGGCACTTCAGGCCGGGGAGGGGCGAAAGCCCCTCGGGTGAGGGCACTTCAGGCTGGGGAGGGGGCTTAAAGCCCCTCGGGTGAGGGTGGCGGCCCCGAAGTGCTTCCACCCCCATCCTTTTGCGCCCCGCCCGCTACTCGTCAACGATGGAGAGCGCCTGACGCGGACACAGGCGCACGGCTTCGCGCGCCCTGGCTTCGTGCTCGGTGGGGACATCGCCGGAGACATCGTCCGCCGCGCCCGAAATCAGGTGATGGAAGTTGTCCTCGTCGTCCACCTTGTAGAGCTCGGGTGCGACGTCCATGCACACGGCGTTGGCCTCGCACAAGTCCCAGTCCACCTTGACCTTCATCGCATCCTCCCTCCCGACCAATTGAACCATCTACGGGCCAGCTACGGGTCGGGACTCGGGGTTAGGCTAACCCATCGGCAAGAAATTTTCCGGGCTCGGTCTCCCGCACCCGGCCAGCGCGCTGCAGCCGCTCGATGTGGAGGCCCATGCTGCGCCGCTCCACCGACGGGATGGTGGCCAGCGCGTCGCCCGGGCGATACACGAAGCGGTGCGCCGCCACTTCATCGAGGCTGCGCGGCGCATCGCTCAGGAAGGCGAGCAGCCGCTCCTCGCGGCTCTGGATCACCGCCGCGAAGCGGTCGAGGCGTGCGAGGAACGCGTTGCGATCGAGCACGCCGATGTGGTGGAAGGTGGCGTAGTGGCGCGCCTCGATCTCGCGCACGCGCACGAGGCTCTGCTCGAAGTCTTCGAGATCGGACCAGGCGTCGCCGTAATAAGGCCCGAAACTCGTCAGGTCAATGTCGCCGAGGTAGAGCACATCGTCCGGTTCCAGATAAAAGGCCGAGTGGCCGCGCGTGTGCCCCGGCAAGTGAATCACGCGCAGGCGCACATTGCCGCCGAGTTCGAACACGGCGCCATCGGCAAAACTCTCGGCGTCGGGGCGCGGCGCGTAGTGAAACTGCTCGACGCAGAGCCGGCGCCAGGTCGCTTCGAGCGTCGCGTCCTCGATGCCATAGATGGCCATGAAACCATCGAGACTTTGCCAGCCGGGCAGGTCGGCCTCGTGCAGATGGGCGCGCGCCTCGGGAAACAGAAACGCGCCGGCGAGATGATCCTCGTGACAGTGCGAGAGTACGATGCGATCTACCTGCGGCCGCTCTTTCTCTTTACCCCTGCGCGCCACCACCCCGAGCGAGGGGTCAATCAACAGCCGCTCATCGGGGCCGGTGAGCAGCAGGCTGTTGCCGTCCGGGTAGCGCCCGCGCTGCGGGCCAAAGAGCACGGTGACGGCGCCGAGCCGAAGCGCGCCGCCAGCCACCGGCCCCGGCGGCGCGGGCTTTTGCATTCGCGCGGTGTCGCTCAACCCGCTACTCCCTCTGCCGGCTCAACTCGAACATGAACGGAGCATAGACCAGGAGCTTTGACGATGGCGCGCAGTTCCTCCCGCCCTGCCCACTGGCTGGTCAAGAGCGAGCCGGCCAAGTATTCGTGGCGCGATCTGGTGCGCGACGGCGGCACTTATTGGGACGGCGTTCGCAACTACGCCGCGCGCAACAACCTGCGCGCGATGAAGCGCGGCGACCGGGTGCTCTACTACCACTCGCAGCAGGAGCGACAAGTCGTCGGCGTGGCGCGCGTCACCGGCGAATCCCGGCCGGACCCGACCAGCGACGACAAGCAGTGGCTGGTGGTGGACCTCGAGCCGCTGCGCGAACTCGCCGAGCCGGTAACGCTCGCCGCCATCAAAGCCGAGCC
>JAHRAN010000086.1 GCA_020027245.1 Myxococcota bacterium | reverse complement strand
GTGCCGAGGCTCAGGAAGAAGGCGAAGCCGAAGATGTCGGTCAGCGTGGTGACGAAGACGCCGGAGCCGACGGCGGGATCCTGATTCATGGCCTGGAGCAGCAGCGGCACCACGGCGCCGAGCACGCCGGCCACGGCCATGGTGGCGAGCATGGTCACGAACAGCGCCATCCCCAGCCAGATGTTGCCCTGCCAGAACCAGGCGAAGAGGCCGCTCAGCAGGCCGACGACGGTGCCGATGGCGACGGCCACGCCCATCTCGCGCCCCGCAGCGCGCAGCCCGCTCGAGAACTCGAGTTCGCCCAGCGCGATGGCGCGGGTGATGACGGTCAGCGACTGGATGCCGCCGCCGCCGCCCATGCCCGTCACGATGGGCATGAAGAAGGCGAGCGTGACGATCTGTTCGAGGGTGCGCTCGAAGAGCCCGATCACCCAGGCCGCCGTGAAGGCGGCGGCGAGGTTCAGCATCATCCAGGGCAGGCGCTTGCGGATGGCGTGACGGGCGGGGCTGAAGACGCGGTCCTCGTCCGAAAGCCCCGCCAGGTGGTAGATGTCCTCGGTGGCCTCTTCGAGGATCATCTCGATGGCGTCGTCGCCGGTGATGATGCCGAGCAGGCGCGTCTCCTCGTCCACCACCGGGATCGCCAGCAGGTTGTAGCGGCTGACCAGTTGCGCCACTTCCTCCTTGTCCGTGTCGGCGCGCACGCACACCGGGTCGGCGAGGATCAACTCGCCGCAGCGCCGCTCGGGGCTGGCCGCAACCAGGCGGCGGATGGGCACCACGCCCCGAAGGCGCGACTTCTCATCCACCACATACAGGTAGAGGACGGCCTCATCGGCCCCGCTTGCGCGGATCTGCTCGATGGCCTGCTGCGCGCTCTGGTCTTCGTGAAGGGCCACGAAGTTCGTGGTCATCGCCCGCCCGGCGCTGTCCGGCGGGTGGACGCTGGCCTTTTCGAGATCGCGCTGCTGCGGCTCCGGCAGCAGCGTGCGCACCAGCGGCTGCCGCTCCTCGGGCAGGCTCTCGAAGAGTTCGAGCAGGTCGTCGAGTTCGAGCTGCGCCATAATTTGCGCGAGCCGCCGGTCGGGCAGCGCCTCGGTGACTTCGGGGAGCAGCTCCGGGGGCAGTTCGCGCAGCGTGCTCGCCGCGCGCTGGCTGTGGTCCAGAAGGTCCAGGACGGTGCGGATCTCGGGCGGCGAAAGGCTCGAGAGAATGGGGCCGCGGTCCGCCGGGCGCATCCTTGCGAGCAGGCGCTCCGCACGCTGGTTCAGGCCGTTGGCAAGCAGCCTGCGGAGAATCCGCGTGGTCTCTTGAGCATTGGCCAAGGCGAGGCTCCGGTTCCCGGACCAGAACCTCGGGCGGCTCTAGCCGGGGAGGGGGGCCGCCAGCAAAGCTGGCGGCGGACTGATCAAACCCGTCGCCGGGTGTCGCGGTCGTTGCGGCATCGCTTCCGGGTCATCTCCGGGCTGTTGCTCCATTGTCAGCAGACCCTATCACGCCCCCGATGCTGCGGCAAACCGCGCAGCAGAGCGCCCGCCGGGGCGTGGCGGGCCATGCGCTTCGAATTTTCCCCCCTCGACGGGAACAGGCGTAGACTATGCAGGTCGGCGCCGGGGTTAAAGCGCCCAACCGGAGCCGGCGCCAGTAGAACAGGAGGGCGAAGCAGATGAAGGAGCTCATCGAGGCCATCGTGCGCGCGTTGGTGGACAAGCCCGACGAGGTGCGGATCAAAGAGGTGATTGGCGAGAGCGCCCATGTGCTGGAGTTGCATGTGGCCAAGGACGATCTGGGCAAGGTGATCGGCCGTGGCGGCGCGCACGCCTCGGCGATCCGCACGATCATGGCCGCGGCCAGCGGCAAAGAGAAGAAGCGCTACATCCTCGAAATCATCGAGTACTAGGCGGCCCGGGGTGCTTCGCATCCCGCCCGGGTGTTGACCGCGCCAAGCGGTGACCAAGCTGCTCATTGAACTCTGCTCCCTCTCCCCCCGGGAGAGGGTTGGGGAGAGGGCACTCAAGGTTGGCGGGGCGCGGCTGCGCCGCCGGTCAGCGCTTCTTGTGGCGCGACTGTTTCAGCAGCTTCTTTTTCTTGTGCTTCCGCATCTTTTTGCGGCGTTTCTTGATCACGCTTCCCACGGCGATGTCCTCCGGATGCTGCGCGGATGCTCTCTAGTAGGCGCTGCTGCGCCGGGCGTCAAGGGCGCGCAGATCGCATCTCGCTTCGCTTTGTCGCGCGCTGCGCCTTGTCGCCACGGCTTTCGCTCCGCGCAATTTCGGATTCTGGCTCGCAGCTAGGGGTTGCATCTGCCTGATTTTTTTTGCGTTTCCGCCTTGACGCTGGAAAAAAATCCCTGTTAGCATCGCTGCAACTGTGGCGCCAAGGCCACGGGAATGCGGTGGGAAGCGGGTTCCAGGTTCCGGAAGGGCCGGACGGGTTCTCGCCTTCGAGCCGCAGGGGCTCCCGCCCGATTCTGGTCGGGATCCAACCACGAGGGGGAAACCCATTGGCAGCTCGTAAGAAAGCGACCCGCAAGAAGGCGACGAGGCGCAAGGTCCGTCGCAAGAAGACCACGAGGAAGAAGGCCACGAAGCGCAAGGCCCGGCGCAAGAAGGCGACCCGCAAGAAGGGCGTGAAGCGCAAGGCCCGACGCAAGAAGGCCACGAGGAAGAAGGGTACGAAGCGCAAGGCCCGTCGCAAGAAGGCGACGAAGAAGGGCGCGAAGCGCAAGACCCGTCGCAAGAAGGCCGCGAAGAAGACCAGAAGAAGGAAGGCCCGCCGGAAGAAGTAATTCCGGAACCTTCAGAGGGAGGCCTTCGGACCCCGGCCGACAGCCGTCGGCCGGGGTTTCCCTTTTCGGGGCCATGCCATACTCTTTCAACCTTTCCACTTCCACACCGCAGGCGGGTTGCCCGGCTCCGGTGGGGAGTGCCTTCGAGGAGAGCCGATGGCCCGCATCACGATCGAGGACTGCACCGCCCGGGTGTCGAACCGCTTCCACCTGATTCAGATGGCGACGATCCGCGCCAAGCAACTCCGCAAGGGGGCGCGGGCGCTGGTTCAGACGGATGAAAACAAGGAGGTCGTGACCTCCCTGCGCGAGATTGCCGCCGGTCACATCAAACCGGACTACGGCGACGAGGACGAAGCCACCGAGGCGCGCTAGCGCGCCTCGCCCATCCTGTTGACCGCCCCGAGCGGCTGCCGGAAGCGCTAGCGCGCCTTGCCCATCCTGTTGGCCGCCCCGGGCGGCTGCCGGACGGGGCGCCGGGTGCTGACGCGACCGGCGCTTTGTCTCACCACCGCCCCCCCCTCCGTCGGGGGTCGCTATGCTGGGCGGCCATGAGCACCGCGCGCGCCGTCTCGCAGCTTCGGGGTTTAACAACGGTCTCCACGCTGTTGCTGCTGCTGGCCTGCGCCAGCCCGGCTGCGCCGCTTCGCGCCGAAGCGGCGGAAGAGTTGGAAAAGTCGAACGAGTTGGGTGATGCGCCCGCGCCGGCCGAGGCCGTCGAGGTCGCCCCGCCCGCCGAAGCGGCTCCCGCTGCGGTGGCGCCGCATCCGCCGTTTCCGCAGACGCCCGGCGTGGGGCTCGATTCGCTGTTGAAGCTGCCCTCGGATCGCGTCTACACCGTGGAGCGCCGGGGCGGGCTCACGAGCGGCGAGTGGAAGACCCGCTTCACGGACGCGCAGGCGGCGATCGAGGCCGAGCACAAGGCGCTGCTCGAAGCCGAGGCAAAGCTCGAAATCACGGCGGATTCGAACGCGCCCTGGCAGTTTGCGCCGCCGCTTCCGGGCCAGGATCAGGCGGACAACGCGAGCGACAACCCGGTGGATTTCAAGCTGCGCCAGGCCATTCGCCGCCACCGGGAGGAAATCGAGCGGCTCGAGCGGCGGCTGCGCGAGGTCGAGATCGAGGCCAATCTGGCCGGCGTGCCCGAGGAATGGCGCTCCGCCCCAAGCCCGCCGCCCGCTGACGACGGGGTGCTGCCGCACCCCGACCAGCCTTTTGACCGCGCCGA
>JAHRAN010000068.1 GCA_020027245.1 Myxococcota bacterium | reverse complement strand
GGCGCTTCGGTCAGGTTCAGCAAATCATCATCAAAGGTGTGGAGTACCGTCGCTCCGTTGATAATCGCCGTAGCTGCGTGGATGGCATCCGGCGTCTTCAGGGAAGTCCTGTTCCGTATCTCCTGAGCCTTCTTCGCAATGCGAGTATTAACGGCGAGCACCGTTATGATCTCCCTTCTTTGGATGAACCGATTAAATTTTTCAATGGCTGCGACCGGCATCGTCGTTTCCACTACTTCCGGGTAAATCAGAGTAGAAACAACAAGGTTGTAGTGCCCTTGTTCTATCTTCTGAACCACGGCTTCCACGTCTTCGATACGATCCACCTCTTCATTGATCCACGCGATCATCGCCGAGGCATCCCAACAGATCAGCTCCTTGTTCATTGGACACCTTTGTCCCATGCATCACGCGATTTTCTCACAAACTCCGCGGCAGACAGCGAGCCCGTTGCATCCGGCGCGATGCCACGAAGATCGCTCAGCGAGGGAAGCTCCTCAGACGGCGGCAGCACCTCCATCTCTCGAACTTCCATTCTGTACGGAAACGGCGCGTCGGGCTTGTAAAAGCACTCTCCCCATACAGATACATACCGCCCCAGCGCGCCCTGCACGACCTCCAGCAAATTCTCGGGGAAGTCGCAATCAACATAACGGGCACGAGGCAGATTCGGGTATATCCGGAAGGTATTTTTGCTGCCGTGAATGTTGATGCGTTCCAGTTTGCCATCCATCGTGCTGATTTCTCTCTCATGTACATAGCTGGCGTCTCCGGCACTACGCGCTTCGCTCAGGTTTGCCCTGAACCGATCGTCCAACTTGTACACCCGCTTGCTCTTGCCTTCCGCAACGGTTTGTACTCTGACTCGCGCAACTTGCGAAGGCTGGCATCTGGCCAGATCTTCCATAGACGAAAGAACAGAGACCGAAAGATGACCGGGCTTCCTCTCCTCCACCGAACCCAAGCTCTCCCCGGCTTTGCCCAGGATGGCGGTGGCGGTCGAGGCATCCGTCCCTTCCGGCACACACTCCACAGTCGCAGGGCTGGTGTGAGAGAGGTTGACGACACGGAAAACAACACCGTCCGCGCCTTCCTCCTTGGCGACGCTTTTCAGAAATTCAAGGAACTGCCCGATCTTCTTCACGAAAACCGACAACTCCAAGTGCGAGCCCCTCTCCTTCGGCCCTTCGATCTGCAAACCGATCTTGGCCGTGGCGCGCGGTCGCGCCGGTCTTCCCGTCATGTGGTCTCCTTTCCTGACCTTAGCATCTACAACAGCAGACTTGGGGAGTCATCTAAGCAAAGTTGACTTTGCTTAGGGTGGTACTGATGGAATTCTTGTTTGTAATCCAATACTTACAAGGTCACGGAAAATACGAATGGGCGGGAGTGACGGCACGGCGGGGCCGCCACCCGGGGCGCTTGTGCGCCCCGCCCCGCCTTTTGACCGCGCCGAGCCGCTGCCGGAACCCGGCGACGGGCTACATGGCCCGTCGCATCCCTCTCCCTCACAGGGAGAGGGAAACCGAGCAGAGGACGCAGGGATGACGGCGGGCGGGCTGCTGCCGCGTTCGCTTTAGCCCGCCCTCACACCAGCACGCCGAAGGCTGCGGCGGCGATGTTGCCGCCCCGCTTGTCGCCCAGCAGGTCGGCCTCCATCTTGTTCATTACATAGACGATGGATGCCCGCAGGGCGGGGTCAACGATGCCGAGCGAGCCGCCCCAGCCGCCCCAGAAGAAGGCGCGGGGGTTCGGGCTGATGGGCCAACTGGGGCTGTTCAGGCCGAAGCCCATGCCGAAGCGCAGCGGCACGCCCATCACCAGGTCGGCGCCGTTGGTCTGCTCTTCCATGATGCGCGCGACGCCGGCTTCGGACATCAGCTTGCAGCCGAAGGCCGTGCCGCCGCAGGCGAGTGCGGCGAGTACCCGCGCCACCGCGCGCGCGTTGCCGGTGCCGCCAGCGGCCGGGATCTCGGCGCGACGCCATGCGCTGATGCGCGGTTCCTTGCCCGTCAGCTTGCAGCTCTCGAAAGTGCGGCGCGAGATGTCGTTCGGGCTTGCGACTTCACCCAGCGTGCGCGTCGGTGGAACCAACTCCGCCACCCGCGCGTCGTGCGCCGGGTCGAGGCCGATGTGGAAGTCTGCGCCGAGCGGGCCCGCCACTTCGTCGCGAAAGAAAGCGCCGATGCTGCGACCAGTAACGCGCCGCACCACCTCGCCCTGCAAGTAACCCTGCGTCATCGCGTGGTAGCCCGACGCCGTGCCCGGCTCCCACCACGGCGCCTGCGCGGCGAGCCGCGCCACGATGCCGTCCCAGTCATACAACTCCTCGGGCTTCTCGACCGGCGGCTCGAAACCGGAGAGCCCGGCGCTGTGGCTCATCACATGCCGCAGCAGCACACCCTCCTTGCCGCCCTGCGCAAACTCGGGCCAGTAGCGCGCGACCGGCGCATCGAAGTCGAGTTCACCGCGGTCGGCGAGCAGCAGCACGCAAACCGCCGCCATCATCTTGGTCGTCGAATACACATTGACGATGGTGTCCTCGGCCCAGGGCGTACCGTCGGGGCGCGCCTCGCCGGCCCACAGATCAACCACCATCTCGCCGTCCCGGGTGACCGCAACGCTGGCACCCTTTTCGAGCCCCTTGTCGAAGTTCGCCTCGAAGGCCTCGCGCACCGGCTCGAAACCCGCCTTACAAAAACCGTGGGTCTCCATCGCGCCGTCTCCCCTTTCGTTTCCGCTGTGATGTTGCGGCGTGGTTCAGCGTGCTGCCGTCAGCACCAGCGCCAGCGCGAGCACGCCGCCGATGATGCCGTTGCGCACGAGCAGCGCCGGGCCGAGCCTGCCAAACGCCTGCGCCGCCGCCATGCCCCGAAGGCTGCGCCAGATAATGGGCGCTTCGGTCAGGTGCGCGAACAAAGTGAAGCCGAGCACCGCCGCAAGCAGCATGAAGCGACCGGGCGTCGCCACACCGACGGCCACGCCGAGCAGCGCCAGCAACAGCCAGGGGCTGATGTTGCCGCCGAGGCTCATCCACTGAAACTGCGCGGCGCTGCTGCGCTCGAGGTCGAAGTTGAAGAGCGCGACACTCCGTGCCGGGGCGAGCGGCGCGTGCGCACCAGCGAGACGGGCGAAGGTGTAATGCCCCCACTCATGTACCAGCGCCGTCACCAGCAGCGCAGCCAGCACGGCCACCGGCACGGAAAGCACGGCAGCGACGAGGGCGCCATCGGTGACGAGATACCAGGCGTCGGTCGCCGCCCAGAGCGAAAGCGCCGCCAGCGACAGCGCGAAGTCGCGCAGCGCCATCAACCAGAGCGCGGGCGGGCGATGTGCCGTGGCGGCGGTGGTGGGTTCCATCGCGACGATCATACCACGGACTACGCCGTGCGGCTGTAGAAGACCAGACGGGGCCGCCACCCTCACCCGGCGACGGGCTACAAAGCCCGTCGCATCCCTCTCCCTTACAGGGAGAGGGTTAAGACGAGATGGAGCAGCGCTCCCTTAATGTCCGGTTCCCCTCTCCCTATGAGGGAGAGGGGTTAAGGGTGAGGGTGGCGGCCGCGGACTGGCTTCCCTCCTTCGCGGCGACGACAAAGTAGTGGGCGGCAGTATCAGCGGGATGGGCGAGGGACGGCAGGCGCTCGGGGTATCAGCCCCTCCAGCACGATCAGCGGGATTTCGCGCGAGGTCTTCGCCTGGTAGCCGAGGTAGCGCGGCTGCTCGCTGGTGATGGAAGCCCAGAGCGTCGCCCGCTCGTCGCCGGTGGCGATGCGCGCGCGGGCTTCGAAGTGCGCGCCCCGCACCTGAAGCGCGACGCGCGGCTCGGCGCACAGGTTGTGATACCAGCCGGGGTTGCGGTCGTTGCCGCCGAAGGACGCCACCAGAATCAGCGCCTCGCCGCGCTGGAAGTACGGCAGCGGCAGCGTTCGCCGCGCGCCGCTGCGGCGACCACGAGCGGTGAGCAGCAAAATGTCGAGCCCCTGCGCGCGCGCGCCGATGCGCCCCCCGCTTCGCCGATAGAAAAAAGTCTGCACGCGGGAGATGAGCTTCATCAACGGCGCCGAGGGCACCCATGTGTTGACGGCGCGCGCCGCGTGTTCGCTTTCGGGGTGCGTCAGAGCAAACCGCCTTCGGGCGCGGGGCGCGCGCGCTGGTTGTAGAGCAACTTGCGCAAGCGCGTCTTCTCGTCGTCGGAGAGTTTGGAATAGTCCACGCTCATGTCCGCGCCCACCGCCATGCCGCGCTGCACGCCGGGGCGCGCGCCGAGTTCGTCGAACCAGCGGCGGAAGTAAGGGAACTCGGAAAGATCCTGCCCCTGCGCTTCCCAGCCGACCGTCCACGGGTAACAGATCATGTCGGCAATGGTGTACTCGTCGCCCGCCAAGTAGCGACGGTCGTAGAGGCGGTTGTTCAGCACGCCGTAGAGGCGGTTCACTTCGTCGTCGAAGCGGCGGCGGGCGTAGGACTGGTCGCCCTGCGCGTCGCCGAGGCGACGGAAGTGCCCGCACTCGCCACTCTTCGGCCCCTGATTCGCCATCTGCCAGATCAGCCACTGGTTCACTTCGTGCCGCGCGCGCAAACTTTGTGGATAAAAGCGCCCCGCTTTTTCGGCGAGGTAAAGCATGATGGCGCCGCTCTCGAAGAGTGTGAGCGATGCGCCGCCGTCCGCGGGCTCGGTGTCCACCATCGCCGGCATGCGGTTGTTCGGGCTGATGCTGAGAAAGGCCGCGCTGAACTGGTCGCCCTGACCAATGCGACACGGCACGACGCGGTACGGGATGTCCGCCTCTTCGAGCAGGATCGTCACCTTCTTGCCGTTCGGCGTCGGCCAGTAGTGCAGATCAATCATCGCGCGCCTCCTCTTCGAGCGTCGTCGCCGTCTTTACCCGCGCCATGTGGCGGCGCAGCATTCCGCGCCGCACCACTTCGGCGGTGGCGAGGGTTCCCACCGCGTCGGAAATGCGGTTCAGGAAAGAGTACACGGCGAGGTCGGCGCGGCCCGGCGTATCCGAATAGAAGAAGGGGCGACCGCCGAGGAAGTTGACCAGATCGTCGAGGCGCTGCGAGTACTCGCCGGCAAGGTTGGAAGCGGGCTTCGGGTTTCTGGCCTCCGGGTCGCTGACCGCCCGCAGATAATGAATCCAGTAGAAAGCCAGCGCGGCCTCGACCCACTGCTCGAGCCGGCGCTGCAAGCGCGCGGTCTGCGGGTCCGGGGAGAGCAGCGGCGGCTCCGGGAATTTCTGATCGAGGACATCGAGGATGGCGCCCGAATCGTGGAAGCGCTCGCCCTCGATTTCGACCACCGGCAGCAAACCGGTTTCGGGGTTCCAGCGCGCGTAGTCCTCGGCCCCCTGCGGCTCGATCACCCGATAGGGAAGTTTCTTCAGCCGCAGCGCGAGCTCGACCTTGATTCCATAGGGAATGCCCGGCGGCGTGTAGAGTGTGATCTCGGACATCGCCCTTGATATTATCAAACAGGCGCGGGTGCGTCAGCGCTCCGCTGCTCAGCGCCCTCGGAAAACCGGCTCGCGTTTTTCGACGAAGGCGCGCGCGGCTTCTTTGTGATCGAAGGTATTGCCGCAGTGAATGTGGTGGGTGACTTCGAGGTCCAGACAGTCGAGGAAGTCGGCGCCGGAGATGGCGCGGTTCAGGTTCTCTTTCATGTAGCGGTAGGCGACGCGCGGGCCGGCGGCCAGCCGCTTCGCCAGCGCCAGGCTGCGCGTCTCGAGTTCGGCGGCGGGGGTCACTTCGTTCAGCAGGCCGAGGTGCTCGGCGCGCTCGGCGCTGATGCGCTCCGAGAGAAAGTAGAGTTCGCGCGCACGCGCCGCGCCGACGAGTTTGGAGAGGAAGTAGCTGCCGCCGTAGTCGCCGCTGAAACCGACGCGCGCGAAGGCCGTCACCAGCACCGCGTTTTCGGAGGCGATGCGCAGATCGCAGGCCAGCGCCAGCGCGAGCCCCGCGCCAGCGGCGGCGCCGGGCAGCGCGGCCACGGTCGGCTTCGGCATCGCAAACAGACGGCCCGAAGTGGCGCGCTGACTGATGCGCTGCAGATGAATCGCCTCGTCCACCGAGGGCGCTGGCCCCTTGCTCTCGTTGCGCTCGGCCATGCCCTTCACATCGCCGCCCGCGCAGAACGCGCCGCCGGCGCCGGTCAGCAGCACCGCGCCCGCTTCGTCCGCCGTCTCCGCCCACTCGAGCACCTGGCTGAGCCCAGCGAGCATCGGCCCCGAAAAAGCGTTGCGTCGCTTCGGACGGTTCAGGGTGATGACGACGACGCCTTCATCGCAGTGCGCCTGAAGATCTTCCGTCCCGGTGTCGAGCTCGCGCGGCATCGCTCCTCCTCTTTGGATCGGTTCGTCGGCGGGCTTTATGGCCCGCCGGGTGTGAGGATAGCGATGTCGGCGCAGCCGCTTTGCTGCGAGTGGCGGGCGATGGCCTGCCGCTCGGCGGCGTCCATCTCGAGCGCCCAGCGCGCTTTGACCTGCACCCAGTCGCGCAGGTACGCGCAGATGGCGCGCGGGTTGTTTCGAGGCACCCAGCGCGCCGGGTCGCGCGCGCCCTTGCTGCGGTTCTCGCTGCGGCTCACGGCGACGAGGGTCGCGTCGAAGCGCAGGTCGTTCGCAAAAGCCCGTTTGCGCCGCTGGCTCCAGGCCGCGCCGCCGGAGCGGTGCGCCTCGGCCAGCGGAACCAGATGATCAATGTCGAGCTCGCGCGGGTTGGTGTACAAGCGCCCCGTGTAGGGGTCGAGCCATTCGCCGCGCTGCACCTGGCAACGGCTCGCGCTCAGGGTGACCGGCACGCGGCTCTCGGCGATCAAGACTTCGTGCCGCGTGCTCTGGCAGTCGCCGTCGGCATCCGCCCAGCGCGGCAACCAGTCGGCGCGGTGGTAACGCGACGAGCGGGCGTTGTTCGCGTCGGCGGTCGGTCGCTGAAGGTCGTGCGCGCCGCGTAACGCCGCCGCGCTGCAACCCGGACGCGCGGCGTCCAGTCGGTGACAGTGACAGGTTCCAGCGCGCCGCTCGTTGTGGCAACCGTCTGCCGCCAGCCGACCGGGATGGGCCTTCGCCGCCACCGCGAGCGCAAGGCACAAGCCCGCGCCGAGGACAGCGCAAACCGACTGGGACCGGAATCGCATGGTGGGACCAGGGGGGAGGGTTAAACGCCCGGCGGGATGCGACGACCGCGCATTGGGGTGCGCGACGAAGCCCCCGAACGCAGGCGCTCGTCAAGATATCAGAAGCGTCGTCTGGTGAACAGGCGTTCACGCAGCGTGAACCGGTGTTCACTGAGCGGGCCGGGGCGCTTGCGCGGCGGGCTGTCGCTCCCGCGCCGGCGGGGAGCCAGTCCGGCAGCGGATCGGACAGCCGCTTGGGGCGGTCAACGGGATGGGCGGGGTGCGTAGCACCCCGGCCGCGGTCAACGGGCGTGGCGGGGCGCGGAGCGCCCCGGTCAGCGGCTCGGGGTGGTTGCGGCAGTGGCGTTGGTCGAAGCGGCGGCGCCGCCACCCTCACCCGGCGACGGGCTACAAGGCCCGTCGCATCCCTCTCCCTAAGGGAGAGGGTTAAGATGAGATGAAGCGGCGCCGCTCAATTAAGGCTCGGTTCCCCTCTCCCTTTGAGGGAGAGGGGCTAGGGGTGAGGGTGGCGGCCCCGAACAATTAATGGGGCGGCGGTTGTGTCCTCTCTTTCCCCTCTCCCTATGGGAGCCCGGCGGGCGCAGCCCGCCGCCAGAAGGGATGGAAGCGGCCGCAGCCGAGGCCGCC
>JAHRAN010000057.1 GCA_020027245.1 Myxococcota bacterium | reverse complement strand
CCGGCGGCGGGGTCGGAGGTGTCGAGCGAGAGGGAGCCGCTGCCGATGTCGGTTTCGAGATAGGCCACGGCGATGTCGAAGGACAGGTTGTCAATCGGGAACCAGTAGGCCTCGATCTCGAAGCCGTACACTTCGGCGTCGAGGTTCTCGTTGATGGCGGTGCGGTTCACGATCTTCGCAACCTGAAAGTCCGTGTAGTCGTAGTAGAAGCCGGCGGCGTTCAGCGTCAGCGCGCCATCGAGCAGCGTGGATTTCACGCCGACCTCGTAGCTCACGATCTCCTCCGGCTCGAAGGTGATCGGGAAGGCGCGCACATCGGCCGCCTGCCCGGGGTTGAAGCCTCCGCCCTTGAAGCCGGTGGACCAGTTGAAGAAGAGCAGCGTGTCGTCGGCGACCTGCCAGTCAATGCCGACCTTGCCGGTCCAGGTGCTCCACTCGGCATCCTGTATGGCGAAGCTGCAGTCCGGGTTGGGCCCGCAGGCGATCAGGCTGCCGCCGCGCGAGCGTGAGGTCTTGTCGTCCTTGGTCCAGCGCACGCCCGCCGTCACGCGCAACGCGTCGCTGATGTCATAATAGGTCTCGCCGAAGAGCGCGAAGGCGTCGAGTTCGTAGGGCTGCGAGCGGGTGCGGAAGTAGCTCCGCTCCTGTGCATCGGGCGTCGGCGTGCCGTCGGGCAGGCGCAACTGGACGCGCGCAAACTCCTCCAGCCCCGAAGTCCAGACGCCGTAGCCCGTGTTCACCTCGATGTTGATGTACGAGCCGCCCAGCGTGAAGTTGAAGGGGCCTTCGTAGTCGGAAGCGAGGCGCAACTCCGTGGTCCAGAGCTGGCTGCGCGCCTCCGCCTCGTCGAACTGCCGGTCGCTGCTGTAACAGCCCGAGAAGTCGGTCGGGCTGTCGGGAAAGACGTAGTAGCGCTGGTTGCCCGGGCAGGGCTGGTCACCCGCCCAGGCGTAGGCGCCGGGACGCGGGCCGCTGAAGTTCGCACTCGGCAGCACATAGTTGTAGTCGCCCTGCGAGTTGGTGTACGAGGCGCGCACGCCGCTGACCGAGGTCAGGGTGTGGTTGCCGAAGTTGTGGTTGAGCTCGAAAGTCGCGAGGAACTCTTCGGCGTAGTACACCGGGTCAATCGGCGCGCTCTGCTTGCGCAGGTCGCCGGGGCGCGTGCTCTGGCCATAGAGGCTGAATTGATTGCCTTCCACTTCGTCGGCGCCCGGCGGCGCGGTGGCCGGGTTGCGGGGCAGGAAGCCGAAATCAATTTCGCCGAACAGGCCGGCGATCTGGCCGCCGAGCATCGCCGTCGCCGGGTCCGCGCTGCCGAGCAGCACGGGGATGTGCGCCGTCGGGTTGAAGGTGAAACCCGGTGCGGTGACATCAACGCCCGCCGCCACCGCCAACTGAGCGTTGGCCGGATTCATCAGCAGCGCGCCGACCGCGGTCGTAACCCGGCCCGCGTTCACGAAGGACGCCGTGCGCCCGAAGCCGTAGGCCAGACTCGAGAGCCACTGAATCGGCTCGGTGCCGACGCCGCCGACGCAGCCGATCGAGAACGGGTAGGTCTCGTCGTCGTTCGTGCAGCCCTGGTTCTGAATGCGCAGCCGCCGGTCGTCCTCCTCGAACCAGGAGACCATCAGCGTGTAGTCGGTGTCCTCGCTGTAGTCGCCCGAGAGGGTGGCGCGCAGACCGTACAACTGGCGGTCGTCAATCTCGGTGTCGGTGTAGATGTTGTCGGTGAAGCCGCCCCGGTCGAGCCAGTAACCGGCCAGCCTGAGGCCGTGGTTGTCGCCGAGCGGCACCGTCAGCCCGCCCTCGCCCCGGTAGTGGTCATAATTGCCGGCCTCGACCGTCAGGTAGCCGCCGGCCTCGTCACCGGGCTTGCGGGTGATGACATTGATCAGGCCCGCCGAGGCGTTGCGCCCGTAGAGCGTACCCTGCGGGCCGCGCAGTACCTCGATGCGCTCCACATCGTAGAACTCGGTCTCGAAAAAGCGCGTGCCCTGCATCGGCGCGGTGTTGACATGGATGCCGGTGCCCGGGTCCGCCGAAGCCGCCACCACCAGCGTGCCGATGCCCCGGATCGAGAACGAGCCGGAGCCGGAGAAGTTGGTCTTGGTGAAGGTGACATTCGGCACGTTCAACTGCAGATCCGAAACGTCGCCAATCTGGTTGGCCTTGAGATCCTCGGTGCCGAACGCGTTGATGGCGATCGGGATGTCCTGAATCGTCTCCTCCCGCTTGCGCGCGGTGACGACGATTTCCTCGATCCCCGCCGACGCGCTCTGCGCATATGCGGGGGGGGGGGGGCGAGGAACAGCAGGGTGAGAGCAAAAAGAACGAGGCGTGCGGACACACGCCTCCCGACGTTCGGGCGCGGTTTCATGGCTCGGACCTCCTCAAAGGTTGCCCTATAGTACAGCACGCCCGGCGTCAGTTACCAGTCTTAAAAGCGCAGTTTGGCCGCCGTGCCGTCATTCGCTTCAAACCCCGGATGACCGGCAGTCATTTGTCCCGGTGTGGGGGGAGGATTGCGGCAGTGGCGGCAGTCGAAGCGGCGCAGCCGCCCCCCTCTCCCCTAGAGGGAGAGGGTTAAGAAGAGATGGGCGGCGCCGTATTTCCCTATGGAAGCCGCTAGGGTGAGGGATGGATGACTTGGACAAATCTCGGGCTTGATCGCTGGCGCTATCAGAAGGGGCTGCACGAACTCGGCGCGGGGGTCTGGGCCTGGCTTCAGCCCGACGGCTCCTGGGGCTACAGCAACGCGGGGCTGCTGGCCTCGGGCGAGCACTCGCTGCTCGTGGACACGCTCTTCGACCTCCGGCTCACGCGCGAGATGCTGGACGCCATGCGCGCGGTCGAACCCCGCGCCACCAACCGCATTGACACCGTGGTGAACACGCACGCAAACGGCGACCACTGCCACGGCAACCAGCTTCTGGCCGGCGCCGAGATCATCGCCAGCGCGGCGGCGGCGCGGGAGATGGTGGAGCTTCCGCCCGAGCGGCTGGCCGAAATGCAGCGCACGCTGGCCCAAGCGGACTCGAAGCTCGGCCGCTACCTGCGCCGCATTTTTGGCGACTTCGAGTTCGAGGGCATCCGCCTCGAAGCGCCGACCCGCTGCTTCAGCGGCGAGTTGACGCTGCAAGTCGGGGACAAGCGCGTGCAGCTCATCGAGGTAGGGCCGGCGCACACCCGGGGCGATCTGCTGGTCTTTGCGCCGGACGAGCGGGTGGCCTGGAGCGGCGACATCCTCTTCGTCGAGGGCACGCCCATCATCTGGAGCGGGCCGGTCTCGAACTGGATTCGGGCCTGCGACCGGCTCGAGGCGCTGGCGGTGGATGTCATCGTCCCCGGTCACGGGCCGATCACCGACCGGCGCGGCGTGCAGGCCGTGCGCAGCTATCTGGAATACATCTACGCCGAGGCGGCGCTGCGCTTCGAAGCGGGGCTCGACGCGGCGACCGCGGCGCGCGACATCGAACTCGGCCCCTTCGCGGACTGGAGCGACGCCGAGCGCATCGCCGTCAACGTGGCCACCATCTACCGGGAACTCGACAGCGCGGCGGCGCCACCGCCGGACACCGTGTCCCTGCTCAGCGCCATGGCCGAGTTGGCCGAGGCCGACTGAATGCGCTTTGCTTTCCCATCCCCAAAGCGAGGAGAACGCCCGTGAAAGCCGCACTCTGGCAAGCCGCCAACGAGCCCCTGACCATCGAGGACATTGACATCATTGACCCGCGCGCCGGCGAAGTGCTGGTGCGCACCGTGTGCAGCGGCGTCTGCCACTCCGACCTGCACTTCGTGGATGGCAAGTGGTCGCTGCCCCTGCCGACCGTGCTCGGCCACGAGGCCAGTGGCGTCGTCGAGGCCGTGGGCGAGGGCGTTACCTATGTCGCGCCCGGCGACCGCGTCATCATGTCCTTCAAGCCCTATTGCGGCGACTGCTACCACTGCAACCGGGGCGAGCCGCAGCTTTGCAGCGCGCCGAGCGTCAACGCGGCGATGGCGCAGCGCCTTCGCTGGAAGGACGCGCCGGTGCTTCAGTTCGCCTCGGTCGGCTCCTTTGCGGAGCTGATGGTGACCCGCGAGAGCGGTCTGGTGAAAATCAGCGAAGAGATGCCGATGGCCGAAGCCGCGCTGATCGGCTGCGGCGTGACGACCGGCATCGGCGCCGTGCTCTACACCGCCCGCGTGCCCGGCGGCGCGACGGTGGCGGTGATCGGCTGCGGCGGCATCGGCCTGAATGTGGTGCAGGGCTGCCGGCTCGCCGGCGCGGCCGAAATCATCGCCATTGATGTGGTGCCCGAGAAGCTCGAAATGGCCAGAAAGTTTGGCGCCACCCGGGTGCTGAACGCCGCCAGCAGCGAAGACATCGTCGCCGAGGTGAAAGATCTGACCGAAGGCTGTGGCGTCGAGTTCGCCTTCGAGGCCATCGGCGCCCCCGAGTGCGTGACGCAGGCCTTCGCGCTGACCCGCACCGGCGGCACCTGCGTGGTGGTCGGCATGCACCCGCAGGGCTCCGAGATCCGCGTCGCCGGCCCCGACTTCCTGCTCGAAAAGAAACTCATCGGCTGCATGTACGGCAGCACGCGCTTCCGCGAGCACATGCCCAAATTGGTGGACTTGTTCATGAAGAAGCGCATCGAACTCACCGGGCTGGTGAGCCAGCGCCTCCGGCTCGAGGATGTGAACCACGCCTTCGACCTGATGAAGAGCGGCAAGGTCGCCCGCTCGGTGCTGGAAATCTCCGACCCGTAGGCCGGGATGCTTCGCATCCCGCCCCCCGCCTTTTGACCGCCCCGAGCGGCTGACCGGGGTGCCTTAAGCCACCCCGTCCCATCCTGTTGACCGCCCCGAGCGGCTGCCGGACAGGCTCATGGCGTGGCTTGTGGGTAGACGCGCCCGCCTTGGGCCGCGCCTTCGGCGCGGCCAGTTACAACATGGCAGGCGCTTCGCGCTCGTCTGGGGCGCCGGTCGCTGACGCGACCGGCGCTACGTTGCGAACCACCTGCCTACCTCGCGAGTGTCGTATCCCACTACAATCGCCTCTTCGACTATTGCCGCTGCCCTGTAACCCATCCGCGCGCGCAGCATCGCAGCAGCTTGCGCCGTGTGACGACGAGGCAAGTGCCCGTCCGTTGCGCTGCCGCTGGGGCCCACAAATGAGCAGCGCCAGTCCGCCGCCGCCGACCTCGCCCGACGACAGCGGCGGCGGGGAAACCCGGCTGCTGAAGCGCCCCTGGTGGACCTGGGCGGTTCCGTATCCCGGGCCGACGCCCCGGCTGCCCGCCCGGCAGTGGCGGCTGCTCGGCTTGCTGGTCATCGCCGAACTCTTCGAGCACTTCGACATCGGCCTGCTGAGTCTGGCGCTGCTGCAGATTCAACAGGGGTTGGGCATCGCCGAGAACGAACTCGGCAGCCTGCTCGGCATCGTGCGGCTCGGCGCGCTGCCTGCTGTCGCCGTGGGCGTGCTCTCGGACCGCTTCGGTCGTCGCCGCCTGCTGCTGGTCACCGTTATCGGCTCGGCGCTTTTTACGCTGCTCTCGGGACTCGCCCAGAGCGAGGCGCAATACAAACTGTTTCAGTTCTTTGCGCGCACCTTCCTCTACGCCGAGCCGCTGCTGGCCTCCGTCGTGCTGGTGGAGGAATTGCAAGCGCGGGACAGGGGCTTCGGCATCGGCATGCTCGGCGCGCTCGGCGCGCTTGGCCACGCACTCGGCGCGATTCTCTTCTCCGTCATCGAGTGGTTGCCCAACGGCTGGCGCGACCTGTATGTGATCGGCGCCGCGCCGCTCTTCCTCGTCGCCTGGCTGCGGCGCTCGCTGCCCGAGACCGGGCGCTTCGAGCGGCACAGTGCCGCCGCCGCCGACAAGCCCTGGCATCACTCGCTTGTCGCGCTGCTGCGTCAGTATCCCGGACGCCTGGCCGCCATCACCGCCGCCACGGCCGCCTTCCAGTTCGTCGAGACCACGGCGGTGATGTTCACGCCCAAGATTCTGCAAGAGGTGCACGGCTACGACCCGCACCATGTCAGCGGGTTGTATCTGCTCGGCGGCCTGCTGGTGCTGATGGGCAACCTCTACGCCGGCGGTCTGTCCGACCGCTACGGACGCCGCCCGGTGATGACCGTGCTCATCTTCGTCCTCGGCACGGGCTACTGGGTGCTGTACAACGGCGCGGGCTTCGTCGTGCAGATGGCCTGGGTCTGCGTGAACTTCTCGGCGATGGGGCTCGGCGTGCTCTTCAAAGCGCTGGGCGCGGAGTTGTTCCCGACCTCACACCGCAGCACCGCCACCATGGTGCGCGCCGGCATCGGCATTTCGGTCGGCTCACTCGGCCTGTTTCTCGAAAGCGCCCTCTACGACTGGCTCGGCTCGCACGTCGCCGCCATCAGCATGCTGCTGCCCTTCCTGCTTCTGACTCCCTTGCTTTTGTGGCTGACGGTGCCGGAGTCCGCGCGTCGCGAGCTCGAGGAGATCTCGCCCTCGCGCGACGCCGCTGGCGACGACGAGGCGCGCCTCTAAGATCCGCCACAGGGGGGCTCGGGTGGAGCAGGCCACGCGAGGGAGGGTTGTTAAAGCGCAGCGCCAGGCGCGCGCGCGCCAGCAGATGGTCGCGCAGTTGGCCGCGCGCGGCGTGCGCGACCGGCGCGTGCTCGAGGCCCTCGGCCAGGTCGAGCGTCACCGGCTGCTGCCGGAGGCCTTCGAGCACCGCGCCTACGAGTTTCAGGCGCTGCCGATTGGCGAGGGTCAAACCATCTCCTCGCCCGACATCGTCGCGCTCTCGAGCGAGGCGCTGGCGCTTCGGGGGCACGAGACGGTGCTCGAAGTCGGCACCGGCTCCGCCTATCAGGCCATCGTGCTTTCGCATCTTTGCGCGCGGGTCATCACCATCGAGCGCCTGCCCGCGCTGGCCAGGCAGGCGCGCCAGGCGCTCGACGCACTCGGCGTGCGCAATGTCGCCGTCTGTCTCGGCGACGGCACCCGGGGCCGGGTGGAATACGCGCCCTACGACGCCATCGTGGTGACCGCCGGCGGCCCCGTCGCGCCGCCGCCGCTGCTCGATCAACTGGCGCGGGGCGGGCGACTGGTCGGCCCCTTCGGCCCGATGCAGGCCCAGCGCCTGCTTCGCATCGAGAAAGACGCGAGCGGTCAACTGCAGGAGCAGGCCATCGCCGACTGCCGCTTCGTCGCGCTGATCGGCGAATACGGGTGGCAGGCATGAGCACCGTGCGCGCTGGCGTAGACAGTCTGAAAAAGGCCTGCGGGCTGCTGCTCGCGCTGTCCCTCGCCTGCAGCACGCTGGGCGGGGGCACCTGGCATGAGGTGAAGCCGGGCGAGAATTTATACCGAATTTCAAGGTATTACGGCGTCCCGGTGAAGAAAATTATCAGGAAAAACGGGATCCGGGATGCGACCGCCCTGCGCGCCGGCGCGCGGCTGCGCATTCCCGGCGTCCGCAAGAAGGCGCCGCGCCATGCCCTGCTGCCGCCGGGCTCGGCGCAGCGCGACCTTGCCGCCACCCGCGCGGTCGGCTCGCTGCGTTTTTCATGGCCGCTCTCGGGACGCATCAGCTCGCGCTTCGGCTGGCGCTGGGGACGCATGCACGAGGGCATTGACATTGCGGCCCGCAAGGGCGCCAGGGTACGCAGCATCGAAGCGGGCAGGGTGGTTCAGTCGGGACGGCTCGGCGCGTATGGCAACATGGTCGTCGTCAAACACAAAAACGGTTTCAGCAGCGTGTATGCGCACAACCGACGCAACCGGGTGCGCAAGGGCGAGCGCGTGCGGCGCGGGCAGGTCATCGCCGAGGTAGGCGCCACCGGGCGGGCGACCGGGCCGCATCTGCACTTCGAGGTGCGCCACAACGCGCGCGCGCTCAATCCGCTACGCTACCTGCCGCAATGAACGCCGACGCGCTCAGGAAGTGGATTCGCTCCGTTCCCGACTTTCCCAAACCGGGCATTCTGTTTCGCGACATCACGCCGCTCTTGCAAAACCCCGCTGCCCTGAACGCGAGTGTGGGGGAAATTGCAGCACCCTTCCGGGAGCAGGGCGTCGAGCGGGTGTTCGGCATCGAGAGCCGCGGCTTTCTGTTCGGCGCGCCGGTGGCGCTCGAACTCGGCACGGGCTTCGGCCTGATCCGCAAGCCCGGCAAACTCCCCGGTCCGGTTCACCAGCAGCGCTACGCCCTCGAATACGGCGAGGACGCGGTCGAGATCCAGCAGGACAAAGAGCTCGAGGGCCAGCGCGTGCTGCTGGTGGATGACCTGCTCGCCAGCGGCGGCACAGCAGCCGCCGCGGTCGCGCTGCTGCGACAAAGCGGCGCAGAGGTGGTGGCTTGCGCGTTCCTGATCGAACTTTGCAAACTCGAAGGGCGCGCGCGAACGGGCGCGCCCTGTCACGCGGTGATTCGCTACTGACTGTCGCTGTCATGCTGTCGCCCCGCCCCCGTAGCTCAGTTGGATAGAGCACCGGTTTCCTAAACCGGGTGTCGCAGGTTCGAATCCTGCCGGGGGCGCCAGTCTTATTTAACTTTTCTAAAGGAGTGTTCTTCGCGGCTTTTCGAGTGAATTGGGAGCGGAGTGAATCGGAAGTGGGTTCAACGCCGGTGTGAAGAAGGGCTGCGTTTGTCGAGGAAGGCGTCAATGCCGCGGGTGGCGTCTTCGGCCATCATGTTCTGCGCCATTACCTCGGCGGCGTAGTCGTAGGCTTCTTCGAGCGGCAAGCCGAGCTGGCGGTAGAACATCTGCTTGCCGGTGCGCAGCGCCACCGGGCTCTTCTGCGCGAGCTCCTGCGCGAGGGCGCCGACGGCGGCGTCGAGTTCTTCGGCGGGCACGACCTGGTTGATAAGCCCCAGTTCGCAGGCGCGCGCGGCGTCCAGAAAGTTGCCCCGCAGCAAAAGCTCCGCCGCATGCTTGCGGGGCATGACGCGGGAAACCGCCACCGCCGGCGTCGAGCAGAACAGCCCGAGGTTGATGCCCGAGGTCGCAAAGCGCGCGTCGCTTGTGGCAACGGCGAGGTCGCAGGTCGCCACCAACTGGCAGCCCGCAGCGGTGGCGACGCCCTGAACGCGCGCGATCACCGGCTGCGGCAGGCGCAGGATGCTCTGCATCATCCGGCCGCAGCAGGCGAAGAGTTCATTGTAGTAGGCCTGCTCCGGGGTTTCGCGCATCTGCTTCAGATCGTGACCGGCGCAGAAGGCGCGCCCCGCAGCGCGCAGCACCACGACGCGCACCTCTTCATCCCGGGCGATGTCGTCGAGCGCACCTTGCAGCGCGTCAATCAGCGCCTCGGAGAGCGCGTTGAACTGCGCGGGGCGGTTCAGCGTGAGCGTCGCCACACCGGCCTTGTTCGCGCGCAGCAGCACGGGCGCGGGAGTTGCAACTGTCTGGGACATGACGCCTCCTCGATCACTGCGGTGGCCGGGACGGAAAGCCACAAGGCTACACCAATCTCATTGCGGGAGCGGCGACGGTGGTGGTGGTGGATGCGCTCGCCCGCCCGGCGTGGCGCGGGGTGGCAGCCGCCCGGCGGGCTGGCCGCTTCGGAGCGTCCAAACGGGGAGGGGAGGGGAAGTGGAAAAGAGTTAAAATCAGTATGGCGGAGGGGGGCCGGGGTGTGGTAGATAAATGGAATCAGCAAGTCGCAGCGCATGCTGTCGCAGCGCCTTCGCGCGCTTCAGGCCATTTACTGGAGAGACATGTCCGCCATCCACGAGGCGCAGGTCCGGTTCTTTCGCGAATACGGTGAACTGATCCCGGGCCTCATCAGTGAAATGCGCAAGCGCTATCGCAGCG
>JAHRAN010000045.1 GCA_020027245.1 Myxococcota bacterium | reverse complement strand
CATCCGGTCTACAAGTTTTACAACCAAGCGGACGAGTACATTTGTGAAGTGAGGTATGGGGGTGCGACGGCTAACGCCTATCAACGTGGGCTCTGGACACACACGAAGAGAGCACTGCAGTACTTCGACAGCATCACCGGCGGATGGATTGACTACTCTCACAACCTCATCCTCGTCGAGCTATTCTCTCAGGCACTGGTCTCCTCGGAGGCCGGGCATGGGGCCGCACTGGAGAAGATCAAGGAGGACATCGTGAGGCTCAAGAGACAGTCGGGGCTTCCAAGCTGATGGAAGCGCTTACCCTCTTTGATGATCTGGCGCCTGAAGCGCCTCCCACGGAGGGCATCAAGTATGCGGGCTCAAAGCTCAAGCTCATCCCGCATATCTTGCAGCTTGCCAGACGAGTCGGGGCGCGCACCGTGCTCGATGGCTTTGCTGGAACGACACGAGTATCGCAGGCGCTGGCGCGGTCGGGGTATGCGGTTTTGTGCAATGACTCCGCCGTCTGGTCCCAAATCTTCGGAACCTGCTACCTGCTCAACCAGAAACAGCCCAGCGAATACGCCGACCTGATTGCGCATCTCAACGCCGTGAAGCCCAACGACGGATGGTTCACCGAGCACTATGGCGGACATCCAAACAGCGGCTGCGCCGTGCAATCAGACGGGTTGAAGAAACCCTGGCAGGTTCACAACACCCGCAAGCTCGACGGCATCCGGGAAGAAATAGACAACCTCGCCCTGCCGCCTGTTGATCGGGCCGTCGCACTGACGAGCCTGATGCTTGCCCTCGATCAGGTTGACAGCACGCTTGGCCACTTCGTGTCCTACCTGAAAGACTGGTCTCCGAGGTCGTACAAGCAACTCACACTGAGGGTTCCCCGTGTCCTCGTGACCGAAAAAGAACACAAGGTATTCAAGGGCGATATTTTCGACCTTGCCCCGCAAATGGCCGTTGATCTTGCATACCTTGACCCGCCGTACGGCTCAAACAACGAGAAGATGCCCCCGTCCCGTGTGCGCTACGCCTCTTACTACCATATCTGGACGACCATCTGTCTGAACGACAAACCGCAGACTTTCGGCAAGGCCCGCCGACGCATGGACACCTCCGACGGGGTCGCGGCTTCCGCCTTCGAGGAGTTCCGGCGCAATGGCAGCAACCGCTTCATCGCACTCGAAGCGATTGAAAAGCTCATCGCGGCGACGCAGGCCAGATGGATCATCCTCTCCTACAGCTCCGGTGGCCGCGCAACCGCAGAGGAACTCAACGGCGTCCTGCGCGCCAACGGTCGGCTGATTGATGTCGTCGAGATCAATCACAAGAAAAATGTCATGGCGGGCATGAAGTGGACCAACGAGTGGCTGCGGGACGCTGAAGAACCCAACCGGGAATTTCTGTTTCTGCTCGAGAAGAAACAGGCGCCTTAAGATCGGGGGCCAGCGCAAGGACCTCGCTCCGATCCAAGAACCCTCACCCTTTATCCCTCTCCCGGAGGGAGAGGGAACCGACCCCCGATGAAGCGGGACTTTTTCTTGCCCCCTCTCCCTTTGGGAGAGGGTTGGGGTGAGGGTCCCGGTGTCGCAAGGAACCCTAGAGACTGGGCGGGTTGCGGCCTACTCTATCGGGCGTGCGGAGACATCACCTGACTGACCGCCGACCGGTGTGCGCGGCGCTGCTCGTCGGCCTGCTCGTGCTGGCGCTTGGGTGCTCGGATGCGGAGCCGCCCGGCGGCTGGCGACGCTGACCGCAGCGCGCCTGCGCCCGCCACCGAAAACACAGGGGTTGACAATCTGAATCCAAGCCGATATAAAGAGAAGCCTAACCCCCCCCGGGCCTTCGCCGGCAACGGCGCCCCGGGGGTTTTCTTTGAGGTCGCGTCATAGCCCATGCCTCAGAATCGCTTCATGGTCTTCATTGACGGCAGCAACTGGTACCACGGGCTCAGGAAAATCCAAGTGGACAGTGGATGGTTGGATTACCGCCGCGTCGCCAAGAAGCTCATGCACGGCCGGGAACCACAAGCGATCCATTACTATGTGGGAAAAATTTCGAGTGGCCGCGCCCGCATTGCTGCGCAGAACAGGTTTCTGAAGCGCTTGGAAGCGCAAGGGGTTCGGGTGAGCCTGGGACGCATCGAAAAGAACAGGATGGACCCAACTCGCAACCCAATGGCCCAAGAGTTGATAGAAATCCTCACTTCATCGGAAGCGGTCATCCCCGAGGCAGTTCGTGAAAAACTCAACCGAATTTGCCAAGAAAGCATCCCATACTATGTCGAAAAGCAAACCGATGTGCGCCTCGCAGTTGACCTGATCAGCAAGGCGCATCGGAACGAGTATGATGTGGCCTATCTGCTCTCAGCGGACGGAGACTTCGTTCCGGCTGTCACGGAAGCGAGGCGCTTGGGGAAAACCGTATGCGCTGCCAGCGCCTCACCGGGCAGACAACTTACCAGCGCCGTGGATGAGTTCACTCTCCTCCGTGAATCATGGTTCGATGATCCACACCTTGTGATGCCTGAACGCCGTGGCCGAATTCGGAGTTGAGGACACGCCAAGGCCGGGCGCAAAGGCTTCGCGCTGACGCAAGCGTCTCACCCCGGCGGGCTTGCGCCCGCCGACCCTCTCCCTCTGGGTGAGGGTGCCGGCGTTTCACGAAGCCCTAGAGCTTGGGCGCTTCGCGGCCTACTCTATCGAGCGTGCGGAGACATCACCTGACTGACCGCCGACCGGGGTGCGCGGCGTTGCTCGTCGGCTTGCTTGTGCTGGCGCTTGGGTGCTCGGATGGGGAGCCGGCTGCGACTGGTGATGCGGACGGCGACGCGGCCGCGCCCGCCGCCACCGAGACGCAGACGCGGGTGGATGCTTCAGGCGAGCCCGTCGCCGCTGATGAGCGGCGGGGGGTGCCGTTGCCGGCTTTTGAAGGGGTGAACCTCGACGGGCAGCCGCTCTCGCTCTCGGCGCTGATCGGCAAGCGCTTCGTGCTCTTCGGTTTCAACCCGCAGGTCGAAAGTGCAGAGCGGGCGGCGGCTGCCCTCGGCCAGGTGGCGGCGGCGCGCGCGGATTACAACTTCGACATCGTCGGCGTGGCGGTCGGCGCGCCGGCCGCCGAGGCGCGCGCGCTGCTCGAAGCGCACGGGCTCGAAGGCATCCGCGCTTTTGACGACAACCGCGCCGAGATCGGCCGCCGCATCGGCTTCCGCTCTCCCGTCTGGCTGCTCTTGGTGGACGCCGAGGGCAACATGCTCCGCGTCATCAGCAACTTCGGGCTGCCGCCCAACCAAGACTCGGTGGCGGAGATCACCGGGCAGTTGCGCGAGATGCTGCGGCTGCCGGGCGGCGGCGGCGCTGAAAACCCCGACGCGCTCGCCCTGCTCGGCGGCGGCTTGAAACCCGAAGCCCCGCCGCTGACCGCGCTCGACATGCGCGACGGCAGCACCTTCCGCCTCGCCGACAACCTCTCGCGCGGCGTCGCGCTGGTCTTCTTCCTGCACACCTGCCCGCACTGCCACCGCGCGCTCACTGCAATCCAGACGGTGCTCGACACCATCCCCGAAGCCGAGCGGCCGCTGCTCGTCGGCGTGTCGAGCCTCGACCGCCCGCTCTCGGTGCTGCCGATGCTCGAAGACGAGGGCATCAAGGAGTTCCGCGTGCTGCGCGACCCCGACGCCTCGATCCGCCGCGCTTACGGCGCAGTGCACGCCGTCCCGGTCACCCTGCTGATCAACTCCGAAGGCCGCATCGAATCGCGCGTCGAAGGCTGGCGCGAGGAGCGCGACCCGGCGCTGATGCGCATGCGGCTCATCAAACTGGCGGGCGGGACGCCGCCGATGCTGCTGCACAGCACCGGCTACAGCGGCAACGAGTTCTGCGGCGTCTGCCACGAGAGCGAGACCGTCACCTGGGAGTTGACCCGCCACGCCGGCGCCTACGACACGCTGGTGAAGCACGGGGCCGATCACCAGGGCGAGTGCGTGAGTTGCCATGTGGTGGGCTACGGGCAGCCCGGCGGCTTCGAACTCGCGCGCCCGCTGGCCACGCTCGAAGCGGTGGGCTGCGAGACCTGCCACGGCCGCGGCGGGCCGCACCTTTCACAGGGCTTCGCCCCCGGTCACGACTACGAAGCGGTGTGCGTCACCTGCCACAACCCGGAGCACTCGCTCGGCTTCGAGTATGCGAGCTTCCTGCCAAAAGTTTCGCACGCGGCAATGCTGGCGATCGCGGCGCTGCCGGCCGAACAGCGCGCGCAGCGTCTGGCCGAGCAGCGCCCGCCCCGCAACCGGCTGCCGATGGAGGCCGATTACGTCGGCACGCCCGCTTGTCTTTCGTGTCACGAGCAGGAGTACGAGACTTGGGCCGCGCACGAGCACGCGCGCGCGTATCAGACCCTCGAAGCGAAGGGTGAAGCCGGGAACGGCGACTGCCTGCGCTGTCACACCACGGGCTACGGCCAGCCGACCGGCTTTCCCACCGGCGGCGCCGACGACCACGCCGGGCTCGAAGGCGTGGGCTGCGAGTCCTGCCACGGCCCGGGCGGCAACCACGCGCCGCCGGAAGCGAGCAAGCGCGGCACCATTCTCTCACTCGGCGACAAGTGCGACTCCTGCGTCATCCTGCAGATCTGCGGCAGTTGTCACGACGACGCCAACGACCCCGGCTTCGAGTTCGAAGTGCTGGACAAGATCGAGAAGCAACGCCACGGAACAAGCGGGGCGCTTCGCGCCCCTCCCCATCCCGTTGACCGCGCCAAGCCGCTGCCGGAAGGGGCGCTGCGCACACCGCCACCGCTGAACGACGGCGCCATGCTCGCGCTGCTCGACCGCGCGCTCGACGACGGCGAACTGCCGGCAACGGCCCCGGGCGGTCATAAGTTGGGAGGGGCGTCAGCCCTTCCGGCAGCGGCTCGGACAGCCGCTCGGGGCAGTCAAAAGACGGAGCGTCTTGCGCGGTGAGCGACGCCAATGTCACGAGCGGCGACGCCTCGGGCGTTCGCACCATCACCATCAACCGCGAGGCGCAGCGCAATGCGCTGAACCGCGCCACGCTCGACGAACTCGAAGCCGCATTCCGCGACGCGAGTGTGCAGGCTTCCGTGCGCGCAATCGTGCTGCGCGGCGCCGGCGACCAGGCTTTTTGCGCCGGCGCCGACCTGCGCGAGGTCACCGGCCACCGCAGCATCGAAGAGAGCCGCCGTCACTTCGGCGGCGTGGGGCGAGTGATGACGGCCATGGAGCAGGCGCCGCAACCGGTGATCGCGCGCGTGCCCGGCTTCGCACTGGCGGGCGGCTGCGGCCTGGCGGTGGCCGCAGACTTCACCATCGCCGGCGCGCGCGCCGTCTTCGGCCTGCCGGAAATCACACTCGGCCTGCTGCCGCTGATGGTCTCGGCGCCAATCCTGCGCGCGCTCGGCTCGCGCAAACGGCTGCTCGATCTGGTGCTGACGGGCCGGCGCGTATCGGCCGAGGAGGCGGAGCGCATCGGACTCGCAAGCCGCGTCGTAAAGGACGCCGAACTCGACACCGTGGTCGCCGAACTCGCCGCCGAGCTCGCCAGTCTTTCACCCTACGCGCTGCGCATCGGCAAGGAGGCCATTTACAGCGCGAGCGAAATGGAGGCGACGGCCGCGCTGCGTTACTTGCGCGAGACCACGGTGCTGACTTCACGCTCCGAGGATGCCGCCGAGGGCATCGCAGCGTTTTTCGAAAAGCGAAAGCCGAAGTGGACCGGTCGCTGAACGACGAGGCGCGCGCCATCCTGCGCGCCACGCTGGCCTGGCTCAGCGAGTGGAGCGAAGAAGAAGTAACGCTGACCGGGGCGCTTGCGCCCCGTGCCCGGCGGGCTACGCCCGCCGC
>JAHRAN010000030.1 GCA_020027245.1 Myxococcota bacterium | reverse complement strand
ACGATCAGGTGCGCCTGATAGGTGACGGGGTTGGCGAAGGCGCAGGTGGCGGCGATGGCCACCGTCAGCACGAAGCTGCGCGGATCGCTGCCGGTCTCGGCGGCGCTGGCCAGTGCGATCGGCACCATGATGGCGGCGGCGGCGTTGTGGTGCAGCAGCTCCGAGAGCAGCAGCGTGGTTGCGTAGAGCACGGCGAGCACGGCGATGGGGCCGAACGCTGCGGCGGGGGCCAGCAGCCCGGTGGCGAGAAAGTCTGCCGCGCCCGTCTTCTGCATGGCCGTGGCGATGCCGAAGCTGGCGCCGATGACGACGAGCACCGACCAGACAATGGATTGCCGCGCCGCCGCGCCGTCAATGACGCCAAATGCAATCAGCGCCGCGGCGGCCAGAAACGCGGCAATTGAAATGGGCAGCCAACCAAGCGCGGCGCTGGCGACCATCGCGCCCAGAACGAGCAACGCGAGCACGCCCTTTTCACGGCGCGGCGGTGTGACGCCCGGCACTTCGCTCACCAGATAGAAGTTCGGGCTGCTGCCGTGCGCGCGCGAAAAACCGGGCGCGGTCTGCAGCAGCAGGGTGTCGCCCTGACGCAGCACGATCTCGCCGATCTTGCCGCCGACGCGCTCGCCGTTGCGGTGCACGGCCAGCACCGCGGCGTCGTAGGTGGTGCGGAAGTTGGCCTCGCGAATGCTGCGTCCAACCAGCGGTGACGAAACCGAGATCACCGCCTCCATCAGACGCCGCTGCCGCTCGTCGCCGGGAGGTTCATCGCCGGTGTCGGGCGCCATCCCCGGAATGCGCTGCAGGTCCACGATGGTTTCCACCACGCCGGCGAATACCAGCGCGTCGCCGCTGGCGATCAGTTCTTCCGGCCCCACCGGCGTGATGGTGCGCCCCTGCCGGTCAATCTCGACCAGAAACAGGCCGGGCAACTGCCGCAGGCCCGCCTGCTCGATGCTCTGGCCGATCAGCGGGCAGTGCGGCTCGACCCGCATCACGCTGGTGTATTCGCGGCGTTGCTCGCCGAGTTCCTCGGCGGCTTCGCGGCGCGCGGGCAGCCAGCGCGGCGCCACGAACACGAGGTAGGCGAGCCCAACCAGCGCCACCGGCAGGCCCACGGGCAGCAACTCGAAAAAACCCATCGGCGCCAGGCCGTTCTGGGTGAGCAGCCCCGCGACCATCAGGTTGACGCTGGTGCCGATGACGGTGAGCACCGAGCCGAGCACGGTGGCGTAGGACAACGGGATCAAAAAACGACTCGCCGGTTGACCGCTGCGCCGCGCCCAGTCTGTGACCACCGGCGTCATCAGCGCGACGATGGGCGCGTTGTTCAGGAACGCGGAGGCCGCGGCGAGCGGTGGGCAGAGCCGCAGCAGGGCCTGACGGGGCGTGCGCGCGGTGCGGAACAGGCTGCTTACGGTGGTTTCGAGGATGCCGGTTTCGCGCAGGCCAGCGGAGACCACGAACAGCGCGCCGACGGCGCCGACGGCAGGGTTGGCGAAGCCGCGAAAGGTCTCCTCCGGCGTCAGCAGGCCGGGGGCCGCGAGCGCGAGCAGACCCGCCAGCACCACCAGATCGGGGCCTGTGATTTCGCGGGCCAGCGCGAAGATCATCGCGGCCAGAACCGCGAGCGTATACCAGCCGTCGAGTCCCATCGCGCGCGCGACAATACCGGATTACAGGACGAGGGTTCCGTCAGCGGCTCGGGGCGCGGTCAAAAGGATGGGCGGGGTGCGACAGCACTCCGGCAGCGGCAGTGGCGGTGGTAGCTGACGCGCGGCCGCCACCCTCACCCGGCGACGGGCTACAAGGCCCGTCGCCCCCCTCTCCCCTAGAGGGAGAGGGTTAAGAAGAGATGGGCGGCGCCGCTCAATTAAGGCTCGGTTCCCCTCTCCCTTGAGGGAGAGGCGCGCTCTCCCCTATGGGAGAGCGCGGGGGTTCGGGTGGCGGTGCCGAACCTTAATGAGGCGGCGCTTGGTCTCTCTCTTGTCCTCCTCTCCTCTTGGGAGAGGGGTCAGGGGAGAGGGTTCTTAATGGTTGGGGAGGGGCGTTAGCCCCTCCGGGGCGCGTCAGCGCCCCGGGCGCGCAGCGCGGCCCGGGACGTGCCACACTGCGCGGCCATGTCGGGCGCCAGCTTTTCCGAGCGCGACTTCTATCAGCGCGAGTTTCGCGGGCGCACGCTGCTGCTGGTGGCGGCCGAGCCGCTCGACGCTTCCGACCAGGCCGCGCTGCGTGCGGCGTGCGACGTGCTGGTGTCCGGCGGCGCGCGCGTGGTGGTTGCGTCACCGGACAGCAAAGTCCTCGCTGCCCTCGGCGCGCAGCCCGTCCTCGATGCGGCGCACCCGAAGCTCGAAGGGTTAACCTGGCGCGCGCTCGACGAGCAACCGCAACTCGGTCTGACCTTGCCGCCACCGATGGGTGCGGCTCAAGGCGCCGGCGCGGCTGGCGTAGTTGAACAAGCGGGCTGGGTCGCGCTGCGGCTCGGGGTCTTCAAGCTGGTCTGGCTGTCGCGGCAGGGTGGCCTTGCGACGCGGGCCGGCCAGCGGCAGTCCTTCGTCCACGGCGAGGCTCTGCGCGCGCTGCTCACGGAGCCGCAGGCGTTGCTGGCCGATGCCACGCGCCTGCCGCTGTGGCGGCTGATCGTCGGCCTGCTCGAAGCCGGTGTGCCCACCATCAATGTGTGCAGCGCCAGCGGGCTCGACGCCGAACTCTTCAGCTACGCGGGCACGGGCACGCTGTTCACCCGCGAGCGTTACATCCGCGTGCGGCGTCTCGGTCTCGACGACTACGACGGCGCCGCCGCGCTGCTCGAGCGAGGCGCCCGGGAGGGCTACCTGCTGCCGCGCGACGCCGCCGGGACCGACGCGGTGCTGGCGAGCGGTTTCGGCGCCTTCATCGAGGAGCGTCATCTGGCGGGCGTCGCCGCGCTGCTGCGCTGTGGCGAGAGCGCGCTCGGCGAACTCGCTGGTCTGTACACGCTGACCCGTTTCCTCGGCGAGGGCGTGGGCCCGCACCTGCTCGACTTCGCCTGTGTGCGCGCGCGGGAATGCGGCTTCGATGCCGTCTTCGCCTGCACCGCCGACGAGCGCGTCAGCGCCTTCTTCGAGCGTCAGGGCTTCGCCCGTGTCGCCAAGGATTCGCTCCCGGCCGCCAAGTGGCGCGGCTACGACCCGGAGCGTCGCCAAAAGCTCCACTGCCACCTGCGCCAGGTCCGTTGACCGCGCCCCTGCGCGCGGCCCGGGGCGTGCCGGCGGGCAAAGCCCGCCGCCGGAGGTGGACTGTAAGCCGGGTTCTGTTCCGACGAGCGATTGCTCCCTCGCCGGCGAGGATCATTCATCTAGGCGCCGCATTGCTGCGGCGCTCGAGCGCTCTCACCCGGATGCCGGCGCCGTGGCGCTGGAACGGGCCCTCCAGACAGCATCCCTATTCGAGTTTGCACCGGGAGGGGTTTGCCCCGCCGCCGGTCACCCGGCTGTCGCGCGTGGGCTCTTACCCCACGTTTTCACCCTTACCCGCACCGCCGGGCGCGTGAGCGCTGGCGGGTTCGCGCGGGCGGTATGGTTTCTGTGGCACTTTCCCTCGGGTCGCCCCGGATCGCCGTTAGCGATCTCCCTGGCCCTGTGGTGCCCGGACTTTCCTCCCGCGGGCGGTGCTTGCCCGCCGGCGATCCCCCGTCCACCTCCGGCCACCCGAGCCTACCGCTGTCCCGCCACCCCCGCCAAGCGGC
>JAHRAN010000022.1 GCA_020027245.1 Myxococcota bacterium | reverse complement strand
CAGGGTGCGCGTGCCGCCTATTGCCTGAAAGTAGGATTCGAGTGGCCGCAGCGCGCCCCGGTTGGCGTCGGGGCCGGTCTCGGTGGTGTCTATGCCATTGCTGCGCGCGCGGCGCGCCGGGTCGCCGGTGCTGGTGGCGCCCTGGATGGCGGCTTGGAACTTGTCTTCGAGCTTCACCTGGATCCTTTCGGGCCCGGTCGGCTTCTGCCCGAGGCCTGTGCGCCCCGCAGGGCGCCAAGCCCGGCCTGCCTCGGCGAGGCGGGCGACGGCCACGACCGACCA
Source organism: Myxococcota bacterium (assembly GCA_020027245.1). Lineage (GTDB taxonomy): Bacteria > Myxococcota_A > UBA9160 > UBA9160 > UBA6930 > JAHRAN01. The sequence goes on along the minus strand of JAHRAN010000022.1, from coordinate 11,834 downwards.
GCGTTTGGGTTGGGGGGTGGGGATCGGTTGGCGGCTTCATCCCGCAGCGCTTCGAGTCCGTCATCTCGTGCGGGATGGAGCGTCCATCTTGTTGGACGGCGTCCAGTATTTCCAGCATTTTCTTTGCCCGGACGTCAATTTAATTCGAGGCCGGGCGGGGAGCGGGCGCGATCCGCCCCCAGAGCTGCGAATTCGAGCCTCTGCCGCCGGGGTGTCTTAGCCACCCCGTCCCACCTTTTGACCGCCCCGAGCGGCTGCCGGAGGAATACCCCCACCCTTGACCTCTCCCAGCGGGAGAGGGCAACCGCCGCGCGGTTTGACTTCCCGGCCGTGACCTCTACCCTTCCGCTTCGACAGGGTTGATTTCCGGCGCTTGCAGAACCCGGTGACCGCTCTTCTCGCTACCGAGATCGGTTCCAGAGCTTCGCCTCGCTCCTGCTAAGCGCCCCTCGCACGAGGTAGAAATGGCGAAGCTTCCCCCGAAGCCCGGCGCTTCGACGCGCAGCGTTCACGCTGGCGAGCGCGAGCATCATCAGGATCACGCGCTCGCCACGCCCATTCATCAGACCGCCACTTTCTGGTTCGAGAACTCGGCGGAGCTTCGCGAATACGCGGAGGGGCGCTTGCAGCGCGACGAGTACGGGCGCTACTCCAACCCGACCTGGCGCGTGGTCGAACGCAAGCTCGCTGCGCTCGAGGGCGCCGAGGCCGTGGTGCTCACGGGATCCGGCATGGCCGCGGCGACAACTACTTTTCTGGCGCTGCTCGAACGCGGCGACCATGTGGTCGTGACCCGCGACTGCTACCGGCGCACGCGGCAGTTCATCAAGCAGATTTTGTCGAAGCTCGAAGTTACGGCGACGGTGATCGAACCCGCCGACACCGGCGCGCTGAAGGCGGCGCTGCGGGACAACACGCGCTTCTTTTTCACCGAGAGCCCGACCAATCCGTATCTGCGCGTGATCGAGCTGCCCGAGGCGGCGCGCATCGTCCACGAGCGTGGCGGTGATATTAAAGTGCTGGTGGATTCGACGCTCGCGAGCCCGATCAACCAGCAGCCGCTTGCGCAGGGCGCCGACCTGGTGCTGCACAGCGCGACCAAGTACCTGGGCGGGCACAACGATCTGATTGCGGGCGCCGTCGTCGGCTCGGCGCAGGCGACGGCGCCGGTGCGCGCGCTGGCCGGCGTGCTCGGCGGCATCCTCGACCCCCACGCCGCCTGGTTGCTGCTGCGCGGGCTCAAAACCCTGGGCCTGCGCATGGCGCAACACAACGCCAACGGGCTTGCGGTGGCGCGCTGGCTCGAAGGGCACCCGAAGGTGCGGCGCGTGTTCTACCCGGGGCTGGAAAGTCACCCGGACTACCGGGTCGCCAGCGAGTTGATGAGCGGCTTCGGCGGCGTCATCAGCTTCGAAGTCGAGGGCGATCTGGCGGCGACGATCCGCTTCACCGACGGCTGCCGGCTGCCCTACAACGCGCCCTCCTTCGGCGGCGCCGAGAGCCTGATCGAGATGCCGGTGCTGATGTCCTACTGGGATCAACCGCAAGCGGAGCGGCAGGCGCTTGGCATCAGCGACAATCTGGTGCGGCTCGGCTGCGGTATCGAAGACAGCGCCGACCTGATCGCCGACCTCGAGCAGGCGCTGGCGCGGGTTTGAGCGGCGGCGGTGGTGTTAAATGTGAACCGGCGGTAACGCCGCGCGAACTGGCGTTCACCGGCGGGGTTTAAATTTCACCACTTTTTGTCGCCACGCCATCGCGCCAACGGAAATTCCGCGCCCGCTTCCCTATCATCCCGGCGTCGTTAAAGTGTTGACCCCACTCCGGTCCCTGGAGACACGGCTTGTCGCGCGTGCTGGGTGGCGCCCTCGTCGGCGTTGATGGTGTTCCCGTGGAGGTGGAGGTTCGCCTCTCCTCGCAACTGCCGCGCATTGACATCGTGGGCTTGCCCGAAGCGGCCGTGCGCGAGAGTGCGTCCCGGGTGCGCGCGGCGGTGACGGCCATCGGCTACGGCTTCCCGGAGCGGCGGGTGACGGTGAACCTGGCCCCGGCGGAGATCCGCAAGTCCGGCGCGGGGCTCGACCTGCCCATCGCCATCGGCATTCTGGCCGCCGCCGGTGTGATCGAAGCGAAGGCCACCGACAAGCTCGGGCTGGTCGGCGAACTCGCACTCGATGGCCGCTTGCGCGCGGTGCGGGGCGCGTTGCCACAAGTGCTGGCGCTGCGCAACGCGGGCTGCACGCGCATCATCGCCCCGCGCGACAACGGCCCCGAAGTGGCGCTCGCACCGGGCGCGGCGATCCATCTGGCCGACGGGCTCGCGCAGGTGGTGTCCGCACTGGTGGAGGACACCGCACTGCCGGAGGCCGAAGGCGCGCCGCTTCTGTCGCAGCGGCGTGGGGTTCCCGACATCGCCATCGTGCGGGGGCAGGCGCCGGCGCGACGCGCGCTCGAAGTCGCCGCCGCCGGTGGCCACGGCCTGTTGATGCGCGGCGCGCCGGGCGCGGGCAAGACCCTGCTGGCGAGCGTACTGCCGGGACTTCTGCCGCCGCTTACACGCGGCGAAGCCATCGAGACCACGCGCATCTGGAGCGCCGCCGGCATGCTCGACCCGGACGCGCCGCTGATTCTGAATCGCCCCTTCCGCGCGCCCCACCATTCGGCGACCCGCGCGGGCTTGCTCGGCGGCGGCGCACCCACGCGCCCGGGCGAAGTCTCGCTGGCCCACCACGGCGTGCTGTTCCTCGACGAGCTCCCGGAGTTCAGCCGCTCGAGCCTCGAAGCGCTGCGGCAGGTGCTCGAAGAGGGCCGCGTGCTGATTTCGCGCGCGGCTTTTCGCATGTCCTTCCCGGCGCGTTTTCAACTGGTCGCCGCGTCGAACCCCTGCCCCTGCGGCTGGTACCGCAGCAACGTGCGCGACTGCCGCTGCGACGACGGCGCCATCGCCCGCTACGAGGCGCGACTCTCCGGCCCGCTGCTCGACCGCATTGATGTTCACGTGAGCGTGCAGCCCGTGCCCTGGCGGGAACTCGGCGCCGCAAGGGACGCCACGACCGAAACCAGCAAGGCCGTCCTCGCGCGCGTGAGCCACGCACGGGAGATTCAGTTGAAGCGGCTCGCGCACTACGAAGTGCAAAGCAACGCCACGATCCCCGTCGCCGCACTCGACGACGCCGTGGCGGCGACTGCGGACGCGCGCGCATTGCTCGGCCGCGCCGTGGACCGGCTGGCGCTGTCGGCGCGCGCCGCACACCGCACCCTGCGCGTCGCGCGCACCCTGGCCGATCTCGAAGAGCAGGAACCCGTCGGCCCCGAGCAAATGGCCGAAGCCATCAGCCTCCGCAACCCAAACACCGCCCCGCGCTGACACGGCGCCTTGCCCTTCGGCGCACAAGGTATCACTATGCCGCCGGGGGTTGGGGGATGAGCAGACAGGGGAGCCTTTCGTTTTCGCAGAAGAAGGGCGGGAAGGGCGCGGCGTCCGAGCCGAAAGCTGGGGGGCGGCGCGCGACGGCGACGACGAGGACAGCGGCGCGAAAAGGCGGCGCGCGGCGAAAGGTCGGGACGGCGAAGGCCGGGGCGGCGCGCAAGGCCGCGCGGGCGCCGAAGCCGCGTGCGACGAGTTCCGCCGAGCAGATGGCGAGCCGGCAGCGCGACATTTCCGTCTCCGAGTTTTTTGCCAAGAACCGCCACCTGCTCGGCTTCGACAACCCGGCGAAGGCGCTGCTGACCACCATCAAGGAGGGCGTGGACAACGCGCTTGATGCCTGCGAGGAAGCGGGCGTGCTGCCGGAGATCCGCGTCGAAATCCATCAACTGAGCGAGACGCGCTTTCGGGTCTGCATCGAGGACAACGGCCCCGGCATTGTGAAGGCGCAGGTGCCGAAAATTTTCGGGCGGCTGCTCTACGGCTCGAAGTTTCACCGGCTGCGGCAGAGCCGTGGGCAGCAGGGCATCGGCATCAGCGCGGCGGGTATGTATGGCTTGCTGACGACGGGGCGGCCGGTGCGCATCGTTACGCGCACGGGGGCGAAAAAACCGGCGCACGAGTTCGAGCTTGCGATTGACACGCGCAGCAACGAGCCGAAGCTGCGCCGCGACCGGGAAATTGAATGGAAGCCGCCGCACGGCACGCGCGTCGAGATCGAACTCGAGGGCAGTTACCGTGGCGGGCAGCACTCGGTGGACGCCTACATCCGCCAGATTTCACTCGCGAACCCGCACGCTGCCCTCGAATACCAACCGCCGAAGGCGGAGAAGAACGGCGGCAGCCGCCACTTCCCGCGCGTCAGCGAGGCGTTGCCGCCGGAGACGGTCGAGATCAAGCCGCACCCCCACGGCGTCGAACTCGGCGTGCTGATGCAGATGTTCCGCGACACGAAGAGCCGCAACCTGCGCGCTTGTCTGCACAGCGATTTCTCGCGCATCTCGGGGCGGCTCGCCAGCGAACTCTGCGAGCGCGCCGGGGTGCGGGAGACGCGCCGCCCGTCGGAGGTCACGCGCGAAGAGGCCGAGCGTCTGCACCACGCCATCGGGCAGGCGAAAATTATGGCGCCAGCGACGGACTGCATCGCACCCATCGGCGATGCGCTGATCGAGCGCGCGCTGGCCGCCGAAGTGACGGCGGATTTCTACGCATCGGTTACGCGACGCCCCACCGTGTACCGTGGCAATCCCTTCGCGGTCGAAGCCGGCATCGCCTACGGCGGTGAACTCCCGGCGGATGACCCCGCAACCGTGTTCCGCTTCGCAAACCGCGTGCCGCTGCAGTATCAGCAGGGCGCCTGCGCGGTGACAAAGGCCGTGACCGGCACCGACTGGAAGCTCTACCAGATGCAGCAACCGCGCGGCGCGCTGCCGGTGGGGCCGATGCTGATCATCGTGCACATCGCATCGGTGTGGGTGCCCTTCACCTCCGAGAGCAAGGAAGCCATCGCGCACTACCCGGAGATCATCAAAGAGATTCGCCTTGCGCTACAGGAGTGCGGGCGTCGCGTCGCCACGCACATCCGCAAGCGAAGGCGCGAAGCGGACGAGGCCAAGAAGCGCGCCTACATCGAAAAATACATTCCCCAGGTCGCCGTCGGCCTGCAGGAAATCCTGGGCTTCCCGGACAAGGAACGAACCAAGGTGGTCACAAACCTGACCAAGGTGCTGGAGAAGAGCCGCAAGATGTAAGGCGGGGGCGTGCGAACCCGGCGAAGCAACGAGGAAATCATGGCGACACGCAAGAAGGCAGGGACAAGGAAGGCGACCCGCGCGAAGCCGAGGGCGGCGGCGAAGGCCACGACCAAGCCCAAGGGCGGGGCCGGGGCGGCGCAGCACGGGAGCCGGGTGCGGAAGCAGAATGAGAAGCTCGACCGGGTGACGGTGGGCGCTATCGAGCGGGCGGCGCGGGCGGTGCACGGGCACATCAACAAGCGCCGCAAGCCGGATCTTCACTTCCCGATCCGCTCGCTCAAGAACGTCTCGTATTCCGGGCGCAAGGGGTACTTCGAAATCGGCAGGCAGAAGAAGACGCGCACGCTGACGGTCAACACGGTGAAGAACTTTGCGCAGACGCTTCGCATGATGGGGCTCTCGAAGGAGTTGGTGCAGACCAACGACTTCGCCACCAAGCGCGACGCGTACTACCAGAGTAAGAACTGGGAGGAGGCGCGCTTCAACGAGCAGAGCGAGAGTGACGCCGTGATGGATGACATCGAGGCGATGTTCTCGGTGGATGGCATCTCGCGCGAACAGTTCCGCTTCATTCCGGACGAGGCCTCGAACGGCTCGGTGGCGGGGCAACTCATCGTGCTCGACCCGGATCGGGACACCGGCGAAATCGTGCACATTGACTGCACCGGCTTCGGCTCCGGCGCTTATGCCATCCCCTCCTCGGTCGAGCCGCTCTCCTTCGAAACCGATGCGAAGTTCATTCTCTGCGTCGAAACCGGCGGCGTCTTTCAGCGCCTGCAGAACCACAAGTTCTGGAAGAGCGCAAAGTGCATCCTCATCTCCATGGGCGGCGTGCCCTCGCGCGCATGCCGTCGCTTCGTGCGCAAGCTGTCGGACGAGCGCAGCCTCCCCGTCTATGCCTTCGTTGACTGCGACCCGTATGGAATCTCGAACATCTACCGCACGCTGAAGGTTGGCTCGGGCAACGCCGCGCATCTTTCGCGCTTCTTCTGTGTGCCGCAGGCGCACTTTCTGGGCGTGACGCCGCAGGACATCCGCGACTACGAGTTGCCCACCCATCCGCTGCTGGATGTTGACATCAAGCGCGCGCGCGACGCACTCAAAAACGACCCCTTCTTTCAGGCGCACAAACCCTGGCGCAAGGCCATCGAAGACCTGCTCAAGATGGGCGTGCGCGCCGAGCAGCAGGCGCTCGCCAAGTGGGGGCTCAACTATGTCATCGAAAAATACCTGCCGGCGAAGCTCGAACACCCCGAGAAGTTTCTTCCCTGACCGCACCGAGGGGCTGCGCCCCTCGCCCCACCTTTTGACCGCGCAAAGCCGCTGCCGGAGAAAGACCTTCTCCCGGAGGGAGAGGGAATACATGAGCGGCATAGGGACTCCGCTCCCTCTCCCTATGGGAGAGGGTTGGGGAGAGGGTTCTTAAGGTATGCTCCGCGTTTCGAGGAGGGCTTGCAGTGGAACTCGAGAGGCGCGCGGCGATCGTTACCGGCGCTGGCACCGGCGTCGGGCGCAGCACTGCGCTGGCGCTTGCCAAGCGCGGTTGCAATGTGCTGGTGAACTACAGCCGCTCGGAGCAAGCCGCCGAGGCGGTTGCAGCCGAGGCGCGCGCGTTGGGTGTTCGCGCCGAGACCCTGCGCGCCGATGTCTCGGTGGACGCGGACTGTCGTCAACTGGTCGCCACGGCGCAGAGCGCGTTCGGGCGGCTCGATGTGCTGGTGAACAACGCGGGCACGACCACCTTCATTGCGCACGATGATCTGGAGGCCGTCACCGACGCGGTCTGGAACAGCATCCTCGGCGTCAACCTGAAGGGGCCGTTTCAGTGCGCGCGCGCGGCGACGGCGGCGCTGCGGGCGAACGGGGGCGGGCACGTGGTGATGGTGTCGAGCGTGGCGGGCGTCTACGCCACCGGCTCTTCGATTCCCTACTGCGCATCGAAGGCCGCGCTCAACAACCTGACCGTGACGCTCGCGCGGGTGCTCGGCCCCGAGGTGCAGGTGAACGCCATTTGCCCCGGCTTCATTGATGGAAGCTGGTTGCAGCAGGGTCTCGGCCCCGCCTTCGACGCCATAAAGAAAAACCAGGCGCAGCGCTCGCTGCTCGGGCGCGTCTGCACACCCGACGATGTGCGCGACGCCATCATCGCGCTGCTCGAAGGCTCGAAGCAGTTGACCGGCGAAGTCATCGTGCTCGACGGCGGCGCCGGGCGGGGCATCTGAAACGCGGCGCGCCCGTGGCTGCGACGCTGCGGTCGGCGCGCGCTTTCAGACGGCGGGCGCTGCCGCCGTCAAGTGGTCGCGCAGCACCACTCCCCCCTTCACCACCATCTGCACGCCGCTGCGCAGCACGCTGATGTCCGCCGAGGGATCGCCCGCCACGACCAGCAGGTCGGCGAGCCGCCCCGGCGCCAGCAGGCCGAGTTCGTCGCCACGGCCCATCGCACAGGCGCCGTTGCGCGTGCCCCAACGCAGGACATCGAGCGCGGGAATGCCGAGCTTTACATAGAGTTCCATCTCCGAAACATAGTCGCCGTGCGGCATCATCGGGAAGCCATAGTCGTCGCCGAGTACCAACCGCACGCCCGCTTCGTGCATGCGCGACAGCATCGTCTTCGTGTATTCGAAGTCCTCGCGCACGCGGCGCAAGCGGGCCATGGTGTCCTCGATTTTCTCGGGAAAGCCATCGCCAATCGGGAGAGGCGCTGCTGTGTGATCCCAGCTCTCGGCGAAGGCCAGAAAGCGCTCGCTCCAGAGCATGCTCGGCACCACCGTGGCGTCGGCTTTGATCACGGCTTCGATGCCGGCTTCGTCAATCCGGTCCGCGTGATCAATGATGTCCATACCCGCGCGGGCGCACTCGATCACGCCGATGCGCGAGGGGCAGTGACCGCGCACCTTCTTGCCGCGCTCGTGAGCGGTTTCGATTACCGCGTTCAACTCCTCGGGCGTCAGGTAGTTGATGTCCCGCACCGAGTCCGCGCCGTGGCCGTGCGCAATGGAAACCTTCACCACATCGGCGCCACGGCCGAGTTCCTCGCGGGTGGCCTGCCGCCAGGCGTCGGCGCCGTCGAGCCGGCGCAGCAGGCCGTGGTTGGCGATGCCCATGAACCAACAGCGGTTCGTACCATCGGCCTGCTCGCCGGAAGTGATGAACTCGCGCGTGCAGGCCAGCATGCGCGGCCCCTCGGCGATGCCGAGCAGAATCGCCTCCTTCAGCGAGACATCGAGCCCGGCCGGGTTGCTCGAAGCGATGATGCTCGTCACCCCGCAATCGAGCGCGATGCGCGCGTTGTAGACGGCGATCATGCCCATATAGGTGGCGCTTGCTTCGAGCCCGAGCATCGGCGCCGCGCCGCCGGAAGGCGTCGGGCCGAACCCCGTGTGGAAGTGGCACTGCACGAGGCCCGGCATCAGCGTGCGTCCGCCGAGATCAACGACGCGGTCACCCTCACCCGTTTGCGGCGGCGTCTCGCTGACCTGCGCAATGCGCTCGCCCTCGACGACCAGGTTCACGCCGTCGCGCGGCGGGTTTTCACCATCGAGCAGGCGGGCGTTGCGAAAGACCAGGCGGGCTTCGGGCATTTTCTCTCTCCGAGTGCGTCAGATAGAAAGTGTAGAAAATTGCAATGGGTTGCGCGCGGTCAACTCCCGTCGCTGGCGTCGGCTGACGCGTCCGGCGTGTGCCGCTGACAGTCGGCGCAGTGACCATACAGCTCGTGCCGGTGACGCAGCAGGCGGAAGCCGTAGCGCGCTACGATGCGATCCTGCGCCTGCTCGATCATCTGACATTCGAACTCGACGATCCGCCCGCAGCGCACGCAGAGCAGGTGGTCGTGGTGTTCGTGCTCGATCTCGTAGCGCGTGACGCCGTCATCGAAGTGCCTCGGGGTCGCAAGCCCCGCGTCGCAGAGCAGCTTCATCGTGCGGTAGATGGTCGTGTACCCGATGCCCGGGTGCCGCTCGCGCACGCGCCGCTGCAGTTCGTCCCCGGTGATGTGCCCCTTCACACTCAGGAAAACATTGAGGATCGCCTCGCGCTGCCGGGTGTGCTTGAGATTGTGGTCCTCGAGATAGGACGCCAGCGCTTTCTGCTCGATTTCATGGGACATCAGTGAAACCCTACGGCTCCCGTCTGGAAATATCCAGCAACGGGGCAGCGATGCGGAAGCCGGCCATGGTGCAATTTTAGCAAGCCGCGCCGGCGTTTGAAGTACACTGTCCCGGCAAGGAGGAGCACTGTATGACGGCAACGCCTCCCGATGCGCCGAAGCGCAGGCCCCCGGAGCGTCTGGCGGATGCCCTGCGCGCCGCCATCCGCGACCCCCTCCTGTGGCCGGTGCTGATCGTCATGGCGCTGGTCGCCGCCACCCTCGTGGCGGGGTTGCTGCTGCTCGCACTGAAACTTCACCGGCTCCCGGCGCTGGCCGGGGTGGCGCTGCTGGTCTTCGCAAGTGGCGACCTCGTCCTGCGCGAGTGGCGGCGGCGCGGCTTCGGCCCGACCGGCCTTGTGCTGGCCGTACTCTGGTTGCTCTCCGCCACGCTCGCTGGCGTCGCCCACCTGCTCGGTTTGTTCTAGCGCTCAGAAATGGAAGCGGTGGCCGGCGGTGTAGCCGCCGTCAACGGGGAGGGCGACGCCGGTCACGAAGGAAGCTTCGGCGGAGGCCAGAAACAGCGCGGCGGCGGCGATTTCCCGTGGCTCGCCGAAGCGACCCAACTGGTGGGCCTCGCGCACCTGCTCGGCGATGACCTTGCCCGGGCCGTCCTGCATCACCGCGCGGAACATCGGCGTGTTGATGAAGCCCGGGCAGATGGCGTTGCAGCGAATGCCCGCGCGCGCGTAGTCAATCGCCATGTTCTTGGTGAGCAGCACCACGCCGCCCTTCGATGCGTTGTATGAACTCCCGCCGAGAAAACCCTCGATGCCCTCGACGGACGCAATGTTCACGATGCTGCCGCTCTGCTGTTCGAGCATCGCCGTGAGCACATGTTTGGAAACCACAAAAGTACCCTTCAGGTTGATGTCGAGAACGCGGTCCCATTCCTCGGCGTCGAGGGTGTGGATCATGCCGCCACCTGCGACACCGGCGGCGTTCAGCAGCACATCAATGCGCCCGAGGCGCTCGCGCACACTGGTCACGACCTGCTGCACCCGCTGCTCGTCGCGCACATCGCCGCGTTCAAAAAGTGTCTCGGGGGCGATTTCGCGCGCCGCAAACCAGTCTTCGCCCGTGTCGGATGCCGGCGTCTCGAGGTCGAAGCCCGCGAGCGCTGCCCCCTCCTCGGCAAAGCGCAGCGCACAGGCCGCGCCGATGCCGGACGCCGCACCCGTGATGAACGCCACCTCCCCCGCAAGCCTTCCCGTCATCACGCCCTCCTGTAAAGCCGGGTTAGTTTATGGCAATCCGCCGCAAAGCAAAACCGGCGCGGCGTTAACGGCAAGAGACAAACGAAAGCGGGGGCGCCGGGTTTAATCCGGCGCCTCCGCTGTTGGAGTGCTCGTCGCAACCGGGTTCAACTCCGAGGAGGACCAAAACCGCTTCTAAGCCTGTCAATGTGTTCGGAAAGGTCGTCTGATATAGAGTGCCAGAGGGGATCAAGGATGAACTGCACACCTTCTCGCCTCGCAAGCTTCGCCGCAGGGACGAAGTCGGCGTCACCGGATACGAGGATGATGATGCTCGCTTGGCGCTTCAGCGTTATGGATGCAATGTCAAGACCGATGCGCATGTCCACGCCCTTCTGTCGGAAATTCGGACGGAAGTCGTCGTCGCCAAGATCGGCGATTTCTGCTTCTCCTCTCAGAAGCTGTTTTTGTTTCTGTGCGTTCATGGCCCATGGGTGATCGTTAACCCGGATTACATGCCCCAGTCGCACAGCAAGGTTGGGGTGGGCGCGCAGCTGCTTAAAAAGATCTCTCCTGAACTGCGCTTGGGGTGAGTTGTTGTAATCGATTGATTTCTCGCTAACAGGCAAGTGATCCTTGTCGCTGTAAGGCTTCGCGTCGTAGTAGAAAGTTCGGTACAAGAGCTGGAATATATCTGAAGCGCCATGAACTTCGTTCAGTTGGCTCAGGTGTCCTCGGACCAACTGCTTGATAGACCGGGCAACCGCTTCAGGATCGGTTGCATCAATGTCAGGTCGCACACTTGGAAGCCGCTTCAACAAGTAGCCGCCGTCAATGAGAATTGCGGCTTTGGTCATGCTCCTGCTCCTTTGCGGGACCAAAAAGAGAAAAAGCCCCCAGGGATCGGCTCCATTCGTGATCGCCGACGCTTTCGCGTGGGAATAGAGCGTACTGCCTGGGGGCGGATGCAGGGAACCCTATCACCGGGCTGGCTGGAAGTCAAACGCTTGCCCGGGTCTGCTGCTCGGCACCCAGCCTGAAGAACCCTCACCTCGGCGACGGGCTTCAGGGCCCGTCGCCCCGTCTCCCCTATGGGAGATGGCGGGGTGAGGGTGGCGCGGCCAATTGCGAAGCGCCCGCCTCGCGGGTGGGCGGGGCGGGCGCTTGGCGATGGTGCCGTTGGGCTTGGGCTAGTAGCTCAGGCTTACGGCGACGAAGAGGTAGCGGCCGAGGGCGTCATAGATGCCGGGGAAGATGTTGCCGTTTCCGTTGATGGACGGGCCTGCGTTATTGCCCGCCACCGGCGG
>JAHRAN010000009.1 GCA_020027245.1 Myxococcota bacterium | reverse complement strand
GGCACCTGCGTGCTGCGCTGCTCGATGGCGCCCATCAACTGCTGGATTTCGCTGCCGGCGGTGCGCTCGTTGGCGACGCTCTCCGCCACCACTTCGCGCCCCATGATTCCGACCAGCGCGAACTCGTTGCCGATTTTTTCGCTCCAGACGAAGGAGATCTTTTCGGCGTCCTCTTCCAGCGTGTCATCCGAAACCCGCCTTTTGAGCCAGTTTCGCACCGTCTCGCCGAGGAGATACTGCTCCTCGTTGTGGAACACCATCGTGAAGCGCCCGGTATCAATGCGCTCGAAGCGGGCGTAGAGCGTGGTGGTCTGGAAGATGGTGCGCATCAAGCCCGACATCTGCTTGATGCGCGTGCGCTGCTCGCCGAGGTTCTTCGCCTCGATGGTCTGCCGCACAGCGCCCCGCGCGAAGCGCTGCAGATACTCCTTGCTGCTCACAGACCGGGGGTTCCGCCGGGCACCAGCGTGGGCGTGATGAGCAGCACCGTCTCGGTATCGCTCACCGATGCATCCTGGTTACCGAGCAGCTTCGAGCCGGGCAGGTGGTTGCCGCCGCGCGACGCGCGCTGCTGGCGGATGCCGCCGATCACCAGCAACTCGCCGGTCTTGAGCAGCGAACTCTGGTAGAAGCTGTTGCGCTGCACCTCGGGCAACTGAATCGTGTTATCGCCCGCCGACACTTCCCGCAGGTCCAGCAGCGAGGAGATGGAGATGTTGGTCTGCAGCAGGATGTCGTTGTCCACGATCTTCGTCAGCATATGCAGCGCGAAGCCGGTGGAGATGGTGCCGGTCTGCACCTCGGTCGAGGTCAGGTCGCCGACGCCGCCGATGGTGGTCTCGGTCTCCGCCACATAGCTGCGGTCGCCCAGCATCAGCACCCGCGCCGCCTCGCCGTTCAGCGTGACGATGCGCGGGCTGGTCTGGACGCTGACATTCCCCTGCTCGCGCAGCGCGCGCAGAAAGAACTCCGCGCTCGATTGCCCGCGCGGGCGGGTGCGGAAAGTGAAGGCCGGCAGTGTTGCGCCGCTGGCGGACTGCGTCCCGCCGAGGTTGCCCTGGACATCGAGCAGAGCCGCCGCGGCCGTTTCCCCCGCTTCCGTGACATTGCTGCGGAGCAACTCCCAGTTCACGCCCACCGTCCCGCTGTCGCTGGTGTTCACTTCGAGCACCTGAATCTCGAGAAGAATCTGCCGCGCCAGATCTTCGTTCAGCGCCTGAATGTAGTTGCCGGCATGCCGCACCCTGGGCGCGAGCCCGGTAACCGTGATCGCGCCCAGGCTTTCGCTGGTGTTCACTTCGCCACCCGCGCCCAGAATCGTCTCCAGCGTTTCTTCGATCTCGGTCCAGAAGTTGCCGCTGCTGCTGAGCGACACGGAGCCGCCCCCCGTCGGGGCGGCCCGCACGGCGCCGCTGCCGCCGCCGGTCAGCGCCTGCCCCGTGTCGCCGCCGCTGCCCAGCGTGAAGCTGCGGTTGCCGGGCACCCGCCACAGCGAGAAGGTGCGGGTGATGAGGCGGCTCCAGCGCAGGCCGCCGTGCTCGCCGATGTCGTAGCCCAGGCCCGAGGAGTCGGCGAGGACATCCAGCATGCCCTCGAAATGGCCGTCGTAGCGCAGGGTCACCCGGATGTCCTGTGGCGCGACATCGAAGAGAATCTCGCCAATCGCTTCGTCGTCCTCCCCGTAGTTCACCGAGACCGGGCGCGAAAGCTGGGCGATGGCCTTTTGCAGCGTCAGGCCAAGCGGGGCGCCAACGCTGTGCACGCTCACCTGTTCGTCCAGGTAGGCGTGGCTCACGCTGCGCTCCACGGGATCCTGGTCGAGGTACGGCCCCGCATGCACGAGCACGATTTCCCGCTGCTCCGGCTCGCGCAGTTCATCCACGCGCTCTTTCACATCCTCGATCTGCCCGCTGCCGCGCCGGTACACGGAGGACGGGTTGGTCAGGCAACCCAGAGCGAAGGTGAGCAGGACGAGCAGAACGGAAACGCTTCTCTTCATTTTCTGTGTTCCTCTTGGGGGGAGGGAGAGCGGCTGGCGAGTTGCACCTGCTCGCAGCCCGGCCCCGGCGCGCGCTGGCGTGCGCCGAGTTGTTCATCAATCGAAAGCAGCGGCGTGTCGCGCTCCGGTGGGGAAAGCGGCGGTGAGAACTGACCATCGTCCAGCAAGGGCAACTCCAGGCCGAGCAGGCCGCCGAGCAGGCTGCGCCAGATGTTGACGGGTGAGTGAATGGCGCAGAGTTGCCCCCCGGGAAAGCCTTCGGCGTAGATGGCGCCGAGGATACCAAATTTCGTCCGCAGCGTTTCGGCGGGCAGCTCGAAGGGTTTGACCCGGATCTCGTTGTCGTTCAGGTTGTGTGAGAGCCAACTCAGCGTGTAGGGGCCTTCATCGCCGTGTAGAACGAAGATGAGCCCGCGCCCGGCAGCCGAACTCGCTGCCCGCTGGGCGTCGAAAATATCGAGCACCTCGTCGTTGAAGTGCAGCATATAGCCCACGAACATTCTGCGGTAGGAATTATAGCTGTCGGCGAGCTTCTGGAGCTGCTGGTCGAAGTCCTCCGCGCTGGCGTCCAGATGGCGGTTCTCCTCGGTCAGCGGCGAGCGGATGGGCGGTATGCAGTTGCCCTCCCGGTCCATGGTGATGGGGTTGTGGGGAATGTAGGCGTGAAACAGCACGAAGAGCGGCCGCTCGCCGCGCTTCAGGGTTCTGATGTGCTCCAGTTGCCGCTTGAGCCGGTGGCACTCGTAGTAGTCGGCATCACTCGCCGTGCCCGTCCAGTTGCCCATGACGGTTCGATACAGCCCGAGCAGGGGGCTCATGCCGACGAGCCGCAGCTCGAAGGTCGTGAGCTTCGCTTCCAGCGCGTAGGTTCCGTTGTACACCTGGTTGGCTTGCGGCGCGAAGCGGGTTCCACTCCACCAGCCGCCCAGATGGACGTACTCGTAGCCCATTCGTTTCACGGTGCGGACGAGCAGACTCTGGTGCAGGGAGGGCACCATACTTCGAACGCTGAATGTTTCCGGCAGCAGGTTGAGGTTGAAGGTCGAGGAGAGCGAGAGGTAGGTGAAGGGATAGTTGGCGCGCATATCGTTGCTGGCCATGCGGAAACCGCGCTGCGCCAGATTTTCCAGAAAGGCGCCGTTGTCGAAGCCATAGGATTCTTCGAGCACCCGCGCGCTGGGGTAGCGGTCGGGAACGATCAGAAAGATGTCCGGCAAATCAGCGACGGGTTCGGCGCGCTCGAGTTGCTGCTGCAACTCGGCGGAGATGAGGCTCGCTTTATCGTCGCTGCCTTCCAGCAGGATGCGGAATACCGGCGGCGAAGTGACGGCCGCCGTCGCCATAACAAAAGCCAGCAGCAACAGGCTGAGCCGGCGAGGTTCGATCACCCGAAAGAGCAGCACATAACAAAAGAGGGCGATGAACAGCAGCAGCGCGGTGAGATGGGGCAGGAAGTAGTACATGAGCATGATGCCGGGGAATTGCTCATGCCAGCGCTCCCCCACCGGCAGCATCGCTTCCAGCACGACCTCGTTGAGCACCCAGTTGAAACTGAAGAACAAAATGGTGAGGGGCGGCAGCAGGAACACGGCCTGCCGCCAGCGCAGGGCGTAAAAGACGCCGCCCAGGGCGAGGCAGATGAGCGGCAGGGCGAACAGGGCGCGAATCAGGTCGCTGCGCCAGATGATATCCTCGTTGTGCGCCGTCAGATTGCCGATAAGGGTCAGGCAGACGGCCACCGAGGCGGCCGTTGCAATCCCAAAATCGCTTGCGGCGGGGCGCTCTTTTTCAGTCAATTTCAGGGTTCCCAGAGGGCGCAGAAGTATGACAGAGCGCGCCGCCCACTGTCAAAACGCCCCCCAAGCCCCCTCGCGCCCTCTCGGGGCCAGCAGCCCCCGACCCCCCCCGCCGCCCCATTAAGGTTTGGCGCCGCCACCCTCACCCCTGGCCCCTCTCCCTCATAGGGAGAGGGGAACCGGAGAAGAGGGGAACCGAGCCCTTAATTGAGCGCCGCTTCATCTCATCTTAACCCTCTCCCTCTAGGGGAGAGGGGGGCGGCGGGCCTTGTAGCCCGCCGCCGGGTGAGGGTGGCGGCTCCGCCGCTTCGACCATCGCCACTGCCGCAGTCCACCCGCCGCTTCGACCACCCCCACTGCCGCAACCCCCCCCTTCGCCGTATCACCCCCACCAGACCCCACCACACGCTGCGGAAATCCGTTAATCTCCGCAGCGCGTCGAGAGCGTCAGAGCAGGAGAGGGTGGGGGAGGAGTTAAATGAGCGCTGCCGGGCCGGCATCAGCGGGGGCGGAAAACAGGTCGGCTGGCGGCCTGCCGGTGCGCTTTCTCTATCTGGTCTTCACGGTCTCGGGCGTGGCGGGGCTCATCTACGAGGCCGTCTGGGCGCGTTACCTGAAGCTCTTTCTGGGCAACGACGCCTACGCGCAGGCGCTCGTGCTCGCCATCTTCCTCGGTGGTCTGGCGCTCGGCGCTGCGCTGGCGGGACGCCTGAGTTCGCGCATCCCGCGCCCGCTGCTGGCCTACGCCTGCGTCGAGGGTGTGGTGGCGTTGCTCGCTATAATTTTTCACCCGGTCTTCGTCGGCGCGACCCGCGTGAGCTTCGAGAGCGTCGCGCCCTGGCTCGCCAACCCGACCCTGATCGAAATCTACAAGTGGCTGCTCGGCGGCCTGCTGCTGCTGCCGCAGGCGGTTCTGCTCGGCGCCACCTTCCCGCTGCTGGCAGCCGGCGTCGCCCGCTCGCGCCCGGCGGACTCGGGCCGCGTGCTCGCCTGGCTGTACTTCACCAACAGTCTGGGCGGCGCCTGCGGCGTGCTGCTGAACGGTTTCCTGCTCGTCCCCTGGTTCGGCCTGCCCGGCGCGGTGCTGATGGCGGGCCTGCTGAACGCGCTGGTGGGGCTCGCGGTGGCGTTGACCGACCGCCTGTTCCCGGCTTCGAGCAGCCAGCCTCTGGATGGCGCGCTGCCGAAGCAAAGCGTGCGGCTTGCGCCCTGGCTCTGCCTGCTCGCCGCCGCGGTCACCGGTGCGGCCTCGCTGGTGTATGAAATCGCCTGGGTGCGGCTGCTCGCGCTGGTGCTCGGCTCCTCGAACCACGCCTTCGAGTTGATGCTCTCCGCCTTCATTCTGGGGCTCGCGCTCGGCGGCTTCTTCATCCGCAACCGCGTGGACAAGCTGAAAAACCCGCTCTTCACCCTCGGTGTGATCCAACTCGTGATGGGCGCGCTGGCCGCCGCCACGCTCTTCTTCTACCGCGAAGTCTTTCTGCTGATGGGCTGGCTGCTTCAGGCCCTGCAGCGCAGCGACCCCGGCTACCTCATCTTCCAGATCGGCAGTCACGCAATTGCGCTGGTGGTGATGCTGCCGGCGACAATTTGCGCCGGTATGACGCTGCCGATTCTGACCTGGTATCAGCTTGCCGGTGAGGGCGGTGAGCGCGCCATCGGCCGCACCTATGCGGCCAACACACTGGGCTCGATTGTGGCGGTGTTCACGGCGGTGCACCTGCTGCTGCCCGGCCTCGGTGTGAAGGGCGCGCTGCTCACCGGCGCGGCTCTCGACCTGGTGCTCGGCGCCTGGCTTGTCAGCCGGGCCATGCAGCCGGCGGGCGCGTGGTATCACCCGAGGCGGCTCGCTGGCGCGGTGGCGGCGACTGCAGTGCTGCTGCTGGGCATCTTGATTCCGCAACTCGACAGCCGCGTGCTCGCGTCGGGTCTGTTTCAGAACGCGCGCACGCAACTCCCCGAGTTTTCCGAGAACCACCGCATTCTGTATCACAAGGACGGCAAGACCAGCGCGCTCACCGTGACCGAGAGCAATCACGGGGACGGCATCACCACCCGCGGCTTTCTGACCAGCGGCAAGGGCAACGGCGGTCTGTTTCTGGACCAGAGCGGCGAGCGGGTCAGCGCCGACGAGCCGAGCTTCGGCCTGGTGGGGCTTTTGCCGCTGGCCTTCAAGCCCGACGCCGCGCGCATCGCTTGCATCGGCCTCGGCACCGGGCTCACCGCGCATGCGGCGCTGGCGTCGCCGAAGGTCGAGCAGCTCGATGTGATCGAAATCGAAAAGCGCACCGTCGAGAGCGCGGCCTTCTTTCAACAGGCCGTGCCCCGCGCGCTCGGCGACCCGCGCAGTCAGGTGCACATTGCGGACGCGAAAACTTTTTTCGCTTCGCGTCCCGAGCGCCGCTACGACGTGGTGCTCTCGAACCCCTCGAACCTCTGGGTGAGCGGCGTTTCCGGGCTTTTTACCCGCGAGTTCTATCAGGTGGTGGCGCGCGCGCTCGAAGACGACGGCCTGCTGATGCAGTGGATCAGCCTCTATACAACCGATGTCGAGATGGTGGCGTCGGTGGTGGCGGCGCTCGATGTGCACTTCGAGGACTACGCGCTCTATCTGGGCACGGACAACGACCTGTTGATCGTGGCCTGGAAGAAAGGCCAGGCGCCGCCGCTTTCGCCAAAGGTGTTCGAATACGAGGAGGCGCGGCCGCTGCTCGCCCGCTACGGCATCGAGAGTCTGGATGACTTTCAGTTGCGCTTCGTCGGTGACCGCAGCACCACCCGCACCTACTTCGACCTGTTCGAGACGCCGGCCAACTCCGACTACTTCCCGCTGCTCGAATCGCGCTCGCTGCGCGCGTTCTATCTGCGTCAGCGCTTCCAGCCCTTCCGCAGTTGGCAGACGCGGCTCTCCCGTGAGTTTCACGCGCAGGCCGAGCGCCCGGCCGACTGGCGGCCCGCCACCGCAAAGCATTTTCGGAAATCCATCCTCACCCACGGCGCGCTGACGATTCGCGACCACCTGCTCGAGGGCGCGCCGCTGGACGAGTTCGGAGCGAATCCACCGCTGATGCTCGCGCAGGTGGCCCCGCTCGCTGGCCCCGCCTGCCCCGAAAATCTGCGCCCCGTCTGGTTGAACGGCGTGACGCCGCTGCTCAACCTGATGCTGCTGCACGGCGGCGAGAAAGATCTGCGCCGCGTCTGGCAGCACATCACGACGCGGCCTTGTTCCGCTGGCCTGCGCGAAGTCGCCCCCGAGAGTTACGATCTGTTTCAGGCGCTCGCGCTGCAGGATCACGAGCAGGTGGTTGCGCTCTGGGAGCGGACGCGCGCGCTGGCGCCGCCGGATGCGAATCTCGTGCGCGTGCCCAACTTGCACTTTCTGATCGTGGCCGCCAGCGAAGCGCTCTATGAGCTCGAGCGCTACGACGAGGTGCTGCAGTTGTTCCACTGGGTGAGCGAGCGCGGCGGCGGCGGCGAAAGGATGAAGCACGCGCTGTTTTACATCGTAGCCCGCACCCTCGACGCACAGAGCGCCGCCGCTGCGGCGGCCCCACCCGACGCCGAGCCGGAACTTGGCGCAAGGCCCACGACAGACAGGAGACCCGAAGTATGAACGGCTCACTTTCCCCGCTGCGCTCTGGCCGCGTGCTGCTCGTCGTCGCCGCCGTCGCACTTCTGCCGGCGCCGGCGCTCGCGTACCTGGAACCCGGCACGGGCAGCCTGCTGCTGCAGGTGATCGCCGGCACCATCGCCGCGGCGCTGGTTGCGGCGCGTCTGTGGTGGGAGCGGCTGCAGTTCCTGTTCCGCCGCTTCCGCCGTGGCGGCGGCAGCGCGCCGTCCACGCCACCGCCGCCGCCGCCGGCAGCGGGCGATGATACGACCGGGCCGCCTCCCGCCGACCGGACATGAAGCCGGAGCCTTCATCTTTTCGCGACCCGGCGGGGCGCGTGTTCGAGTCTTCGGGCCGCATCTTTCGTGCGGTTTCGGCAGCGGCGGCCGAGGAGTACCGCTTCGTCCGCAAGCACTTTGCCTTCGATCCGCTGATCGAAGCGGGCGCGGTTGTGGACGCAGTGGAGGTGGACCCGGCGCTGCTCGGCGAGCACGCGCCCGCGGGCGGCATCGCGCTCGAACACCCCGCGCTGCCCTTTATTTCGTACCCTTATGAGTGGCCCTTCGCGCTGCTCCGCGCGGCGGCGCTGCAGCACCTCGACCTGCAACTCGAGTTGCTCGACCACGGCATCACGCTCTCCGACGCCAGCGCCTACAACTTGCAGTTTGATGGCGCGCAGCCCGTCTTCATTGACTGGCTTTCCTTCCGCCGCTACCGGCAGGGCGAGTACTGGCTGGCGCACCGTCAGTTCTGCGAGCAGTTTCTGAACCCCCTGCTGCTGCGCGCGGAGTTGGGCGTGCCGCACAACGCCTGGTATCGCGGCGAGCAGGAGGGCATTCGCGGCGAGCATCTGGCGCGCCTGCTGCCGCTGCACCGCCGCTTCGGCTCGCTGCGTATGCAGACGCACCTGTATCTGCCGCTTCGCCTGCAGGCGCGAAGTGGCGGCGTGGAGCAGGCGGCGCGGCGCGTGCGCCGGGCTGGCGGTCTGCCGCTGGCGGCGTTCCGAGGTCTGCTCACGCAACTGCGGCGCTGGATTTCGGGCCTTCGCGCTGCAGAGGGCAAAACGCTCTGGAGCGAATACGAAAGCGGCGCGAGTTACGACGAGAGCGAGGCGCGCGCGAAACACGCGCTGGTGCGAGACTTCGCGCGCGAAACCAAGCCGGCGTTGCTGCTCGACCTGGGCTGCAACACGGGTGAGTTCAGCGAGGCGGCGCTGGCGGCGGGCGCGTCCTTTGTGGTGGGCCTCGATGCCGACTTCGGCGCGCTCGAACGCGCCAGCGCGCGCGCACAGGCTGCCGGTCTGCGCTTCCTGCCGCTCTATCAGGATGTTGCAAACCCCACGCCGGGGCAGGGCTTCCAGAGCAGCGAGCGCCGCAGTCTGGCCGAGCGCTCCCGCGGGCGCGCCGACGCGCTGCTGGCGCTGGCGCTGCTCCACCATCTGGTCATAGGCCGCAACCTGCCGCTGGCGCGGGTGCTGGACTGGCTTTTGACGCTCGCGCCACGGGGGCTCATCGAGTTCGTGCCCCGGGAGGATCGCCGGGTTCAGCAGTTGCTGGCGCTGCGCGAGGACATTTTCCCGGACTACCATGCTGGCCGTTTCGAGGCGCTGCTGCGCCAGCGGGCGGCGGTTTCCCGCATCGAGACCATTTCTGCATCCGGTCGCCGTATTTATTGGTACGATACGCGCCGGGTGGGATCGCCATCGTGAAGCAGAAGCGGATTCGTCTGTCCCTCGTCACCGGGCTTGTTCTTGCGACAGGCGCCTGGGGGCTCGGCTGCGCCGGCGCCGCTCCGCCCCCGCCCGTGCCGACGCCTCCGCCCGTCCAGGACGCGCCCGGCGCGCCGGAGTCGCCCGAGGCGGCGTCATCCCCGGACGCGGAGGCGTTGCCGCCGTGGCTGCTGGGGGACTCCCTCTCGTCCGATCCCTCTGACTCCGGGAGCGGGGAAGGCGACGCATCTTCGGAGTTGGAGCCGCTCCCGTGGGAGCAGTCGGAAGAATCGTCGTCGGCAGCGGCGCCGCCCATCAACCCCTTCGTCTTTACGGTCCAGAACGGCCTGCTGTCTGAAAATGTGCGCGAGCTGGTGAAGGGTTTCAATTGGCAGATCAAGTGGCAGGGGGAGAGCGACCGCCGCATCGAGGCGCCCTTCGAGATCAAGCGCGACACGCTCGAAGCCACGCTGCGCCGCCTGCTCGGGTTGTTCGAGGGCAGCTTCGTGGCCGACCTGTATCAGGCCAACCGCATGGTCGTGGTGTCACCCGCCCCACTCGGCGCCAAAGTGCTCGACGACCCCAACGAAGATCCCGAACCTTAATCGAGCGGCGCCGCCCATCTCTTCTTAACCCTCTCCCTGTCCGGCAGCGGCTCGGCGCGGTCAAAAGGATGGGGAGGGGCGTAAGCCCCTCGGAGAGGGGGCGATGGGCCATAAAGCCCATCGCCACGGGCCTTGTAGCCCGTCGCCGGGTGAGGGTCGCGGCCCCGCCGCTTCGACCATCGCCACTGCCGCAACCCCCCGCACAACTTCTTCGCTCAGCGTCCCGGCAGTGGCAGTTCGGCGAGCAGCGCCACGACAAGGGCCGCGGCGGCGATGGCGGGGGCGAAGCCGAAGGGCTGTGTGGCGTCGCCCTGGCGGCGGGCGTGTTGCAGACCCATCAGGATGCCGAGCAGCGCGGCGCCGAAGATGGTCCAGAGGGCAGCCGTCGCGCCGAGAAAGGCGCCGACCAGCGCCAGCAGTTTTACATCGCCGAGGCCCAGGCCGGGGAACCAGAGCCAGTAGTCGAGGTGCCAGGGGCGCGGCGGCGCGGCGCCGGGCGCTGGCCAGTGCTCGAAGCGTCGTCCCAGAAGCGCGCAAATGCGCGCGTGCAGAAAGCCCACACTCCAGAGCGCAGCGGCGCCGACCAGCGCGCCCAGGGCCGAGCGCGCAAGCGCGCTGAGGTAGCTGTCGCCCCCGTGCCAGTGGGCGAGCGGCACCGCCACGAGCCCGAGCAAAAGCCCGCCGAGTGAGAAGCGGTCGGGAATCCAGTGCTCGCTGTAGTCAATGCCGGCGCTTGCAATCAGCAGCGCGGCGAAGCAGCAAAGCAGCGGCGTCAGCGGCACAGGCCCGTACACCGAGGCGAGCAGCGCGAAGGCTACGCCACAGACGAGTTCCACCAGCGGGTAGCGCACGCTGATGCGCGCGTGGCAGTGACGACAGCGGCCGCCGAGCAGCAGCCATGAGAGCAGGGGGATATTGTCGCGGGCTTTGATGGGCGTGGCGCAGGCCGGGCAGTGCGAGCGCGGCTTGACGATGGACTCGCCGCGCGGGATGCGGTGAATCACCACGTTCAGAAACGAGCCGATGACGAGCCCCACAACCAGGCCGGTTATGGGCAGCACGAGCGGCGCTTCCAGCATTCGCTTTGTTCCTTCTTCGGCGTGCGGTTGTCCGCCGTTGCTTCGGGTCGGCGGCGGCCCCTGCGTTCAGGGGGTGAAGCTTTCGCCGTCCGCTGCGACGAAGACCGGGCCGCGTCCGAAACTTCGGGCGACCAGATTCTCGTATTGAAAGTCGAACACCGGCGGCGGGCGCAGGCGCGTCAACACCACGGCGCCGACCTCGGCGCGGTTGGCGATGGCGCCGATGTCTTCGAGCCGCAGGTGAGTGGCGGCTTCGCGGCGCAGCGTGGCGATGCCCGGCACGCCGGCCTCCTCGGCCAGTGCGAGCGACGCGCCATACACCCCCTCGACTACCAGCAGCGCGGCGCCGCGCGCGAAGGTGGCGATGGCATCCGCGTCGGCGCCGCCGGGCGCGACCACGATGGCGTGACCGGTGGCGTCGCCGCGCGCGTCATCATGCTCGAAGCGCCAGGCCAGCGCGGGTTGGTTCCCGCCCGCAATCGCGGCGCTGCGGATCTGGATGCCGCCGATTTCGAGTCGCAGCGGCGCTTCGATGTCCTGCGCGATCAGCCGCCCGCCCGGCGCCTCGAGTTGCCAGGCGCTGCCGAGTGCGCGCGCGGATTCCCGGTGGGCGCGCTCGATGCCCGCGACGAAGCGCGCGGTTCCCGGCGGCCCATAGACGCGCAGTGGCTCGCGCGGGTGGTGCAGCCAGGCGTCGAGCCACAGATCGTCGAAGCCGATCAGGTTCTCGGCGGCGAGGCTCGTGAGCAGCAGGTGGCGCGGCTGCCGGGCCGGCACCGAGGCCGCGCGCAACGCCTCGCTGACGCCGCGCCCGGCGTCCACCAGCAAAGCCGTCTCGCCGTGGCCGACGAGCAGCGCGGGGCCAGAGCGGTGATGATTCTCGAAACTGCCGCCGCTGCCGACGGTGACGAGGGTCAGCCCCTCGAAGTTTCGGTTTTCGAGCGGCGCGATGCCCTCGATCACCCGCTCCTGCCGCTTCGACGCAAAGGTCGCAAGCCACATGGCAAAGACCAGCAGCGCGAGAAAGAAGAGCAGGCCGATGCGAAGCTGCGCACTCATGGCGGCGGAGTTTATCCGGCGGCGCGCATTACCGCGCCCCGTCCCGCCCAGCCCTTTGACCGCCCCGCCGGCTGCCGGTTGAACCCGGCGCTGGCTGTTGTAGAGTGGGGCCAGCGGAGTTCACTCATTCGCGAGTTCCGGGCGGCCATGGGGTCGCCGGGAGCGACCCGGGGCGGCGGGAACGGCGCCCCCACAACCGGGGCGCGGTGGGCGCTGGGGCTCACCCGATCAATCCAACGCCGAGAAGGAGGTGAACAAATTGGACCAACCCAAGACTGCGGCGAGTGAGGTGGCGGCGTCCTGACGCCAACCTACGCCGATGATTCTTTCTTCTCGGTGATTGTCGGGGACGCCGGTCCCAAACCACCGCCCCCGGGAGCGCGGACGCCGTAGCCGCTTCGGGGTTGAACGGGCCACCGGCCCGTCAACCTGCTCCCGGGGTTTTCTCTGTCAGCGCCGCCTCGACCCGGGGCAGATCTTCGGGACGATCCACGGGCGTGCTCCGCCAGCCTTCGATTTCAACGCAGTGGATCGGGAAGCCGTGCTCCAGCGCGCGCAGTTGCTCCAGTGCTTCGCTGCGCTCGAGCGGCGTCGGCGCGAGCGCAACAAAGCGCAGCAGAAATTCGCGGCGGTAGGCATACAGGCCGATGTGCTGCCAGATGGTCGCCGGCGGCGCCTGCGCGTCGCGCGGGAAGGGGATGCGGCTGCGCGAGAAGTAGAGCGCATCGCCCCGCTGGTTGCGCACCACCTTCACCCGGTTCGGGTCCGCCAGCGCGGCCTCGTCGGCGGTGTGCACCGCGGTGGCCATCGGCGTCGCTGGCGCCGCTTCGAGCGCCGCGACCACGGCGTCAATCACGAAGCCCTCGATCAGCGGCTCGTCGCCCTGAATGTTCACCACGATGGCGTCGTCGAGGTCTGCCACGACTTCCGCCAGCCGGTCGCTGCCGGTCGGGTGATGCTTTGATGTCATCACCACCGGCGCATCGAAACTTCGGCAGGCCTCGGCGATGCGCTCGTCGTCGGTGGCGACCATCACCTCGCGCAGCCGCTTCGCGCGCCGCGCGCCCTCGACGACATACCGAAGCATCGGCGCGCCCGCAATCTGCGCGAGCGGCTTACCGGGAAAGCGCGTCGCAGCAAAACGAGCCGGAATAATCCCAACGGCGGACATGGGGTTGATGCTAACCGATTGCCAGCGCAGAGCGGCAGATTTGATACACTGGCGGCTGCCTTACACGAGGAGAATCCGACATGGCGGTGATGGTCCCGGAGAGCGCGACGAACTTGAAGACCGAAGGCGAGAAGCGCCTGTTCAGACTGTTACGGGACGCCTTGCCGGATGATTTCCGGGTCTGGTATGAGCCGCGAATCAAGAGCCGCTATCCGGACTTCGTGCTGCTCGCGCCAGCCTTTGGTCTGCTGTTGTTGGAGGTCAAGGACTGGAGCGCGGGCAAGATTTCAGGTGCCAGCAGCAAAACCGTTCAGCGTGGGAACGAGAGTTCAAAGAATCCGATTGAGCAGGCGCGCGATTACCTTCTTCCGCTCGTCAATAAACTCTGGCAAGAGAAGTTGCTGTTGCATACATCCGGCCCGTATCGGGAGAGACCCTGTTTCCCATGGGCCTATGGCGCCGTGTTTTCCGAGATCACCCGGCAGCAACTCGACGAACGGGACTTGTCAACCATCTTCCCGCACGATTCCGTGATCTGCAAAGACGAACTGGATGCGCTTTGCGCTAACCCGGAAGAGGGCGAAACACTGGCGAGCCTGCGCCGGCTTTTCCACATGTACTTTGATTTTCCGCCGCTGAGCGATGAGCAGATGCAAACCGCTCAAGGGGTGATCTTGCCGGAAACGAAGGTGAAACGGGAGCTGGTGCAGACATCCTTTGCACTCGACACTACGGCAGATCGCATCGAGATGATCAGAGTGCTCGACCGTGACCAAGATTGTATCGCTAGAGGCATTGGGGATGGACATCGCATCGTTAATGGTGTGGCCGGATCGGGGAAGACGGTGCTGTTGCAGGCCCGCGCTCGTATGCTGGCCAAGCATGACAGGAACAAGCGAATTCTGTTCCTGTGCTTCAACAAGGCGCTCGCCGCTTCGTTGAGAGCCGAGTTGAAGGATGTTTCAGAGCAGGTCGAGGTCTATCATTTCGACAGTTGGCTTCCGTCGTGCTGGGGATTGTATAAAGGCGACCCTGAGTCATGGCCTGCGTATCACACGAGAATCGGTGAGGAGGCGCCGGATGTGGTGCGCGATGCTCCGGCGGAGAAAAAGTACGACGCGATCCTGATAGATGAGGCTCAGGATTTCGAATTGGAATGGTTCAAGACATGCGTTCAGGCGCTGCGTGACCCGGAGCATGGCGACCTGCTGATTGCGGTGGATGGAGCGCAGAGTTTGTACGGCCGCCCCAAAGGTTCCACTTGGATCTCGGTCGGCGTTCAGGCGCGAGGTCGCAGCCGGAGTCTAGACCGCAACTATCGCAACACCCGCGAATTGCTTTCTTTCGCCTGGGGGCTGACGCAGGACACTTTGCAAGTTGCCGATACAGAAACCAATGTACGGGTGGCGCCAAGAGAAGTCTGGCGACACGGGCCGCCGCCGAAATTTTTCGAGGCCAGCGATGAGGAAGACGAAAAGCGCGCTGTCGTTCGGGAGCTTCAACGGCTCCAGAAGCTGGGCATTTCGGGCAGCCGGATCGGAATTTTGTACGCTCAGGATCGGGGCGGGCGTATCCACCGGCTTCATCGAGATCTGCAAGAAGACGGCATCGAGCTTTGTTGGGTGAGAGAGCAAAATCGGGACAGTTTCACCTCGCAACCGGGTGTGCGACTCAGCACCATCAAGTCGGCCAAGGGCTTGGAGTTCAGCGCCGTGATTCTGGTTGCGCTCGATCAACTGCCCGATGACCGGGATACCCCGGAGGAAAACATCAACCTGCTGTATGTGGCCCTGACCCGTGCGCAAGAGCAACTGCTGATGACTTGGAAGGGCTCGAGCGAGTTCACCGAGCGGGTGCGGAACCACCCCGACGCAACGCGGGTTCAGGACTAAGCAAGCGCGGCCCGAATCGCCGCTTCGTCGAGCCCGGCTTCGCGCAGCACGCTCTTTGAATCGGCGCCGAGTTCCGGCCCCGGTTGCTCGCCGCGCATCGGATGCGCCGACATCCGGATCGGCGGCGTCACCGTGCGCATCGCGCCCGCCGGGTGCATAACCTCGGCGAACATTCCGTTCGCCTCGGCCTGCGGGTCACGGCTCGCTTCGAGCAGTGTGCGCACGGGCGCCCAGATCAAACGGTGCGGCGAAAGCGCCGCTTCCCATTCTGCCAGCGTGCGCTGCCTGAAAGTTTCAGCGAGCGTGGCGGCAAGGCTTTCCTTGGCGCGGTAGCGCGCGACGGCGCCCTGGTAGCGCTCGTCTTCGAGCAGGTCTTCGCGCCCGATGGCGCGACACAAAAGTGGCCAGTAGCGATCCGATTCGATCATCACCAGAAACAGCCAGCGCTCGTCTCGCGTCTGGTAGTGATTCCAGATCGGGTTGCGTGGTTTGCTGCGGTCGTGGCGTGGCGCTTCCTGCTGCGTGGTCATAACCGGCGCCATGTCGTTGCCCTGAATGTAGAAACCCATGTGCATCAGGTTGATGGCGACTTCCTGCCCCTTGCCGCTCTGGTCGCGCATGCGCAGTGCGGACAGGATGCCGGTTACGAGGGCGAGCGCTGCGGCGTGATCGCCGACGCCCGGGCTCAGGAAGTTGGGCGTGTTGCCGACGTCGCGCAGCGAGTCCATGAAACCGCTGCGCGCCCAGTAGGCCGTGTAGTCGAAGGCGGGCGCGTTGGCTTCGTCGCCCAGGGCGCCGTAACCGTTCAGCGAGGCGAAGATGAGTTCGGGCTTTTGTGCGCGCAGATTCGCCGCGTCGAGGCCGTACTTCCGCTGCCGCTCCGGCAACAGGTTGGTCAGCACCACATCGGCGCGCGCGATGACCGCAAGCAGCGCCCGCCGCGCTTCCGCCCGCCCGAGGTCGAGGGTCAGCGAGCGCTTGCCCCGGTTGTCCATATGAAAGTGGGGCGATTCGCTGAACTTGCTCGGGTAACCGACGACGCCCGGCCGCGCGCTGCGCATCAACTCGCCCTGCGGCGTCTCGACCTTCACCACCTCGGCGCCGAGGTCAGCGAGCAGCGCCCCCGCCGAGGGAACCGCAACGAAGCTGGCGATCTCGACCACGCGAATGTCGTGCAGGGGAGCGGTCATCGAGCGCGACGATACCGCGTCACCGCCGCGCGCAACAGAGGCGGCGATGTGTCAGGGCAGCGCGGCATGGTACCGGCAACGCTGCCCCTTGCTCTCCTCGACCTCGACACTAAGATGTGTCAGCGCCGCGCCCGCGAGCGCCGGCGCGAGCTTTTCCCAGAGCAGCCGCGCCAACTCTTCGATGCTGATGTTTGTGAGCGGCAGCAGCTTCACGTCTTCCGTCGGAAACCGGTAGTGGCGCGCGCCACAGCGAACTTCCACGCACTCTCCCGCGCGCTCGATTTCGAGCCGCGCGCTGCGTTCGGGAATCAGCGTGCGCTCGTCGAGTTCGGCGCAGAGCGCGCGGATGCGCTGCTTCACGGCTTTGACATCACACAGCAGCCCCTGCTCGTCGAGCCTCGCGCCATGCAGCCGAACCCGCAGCCGGTAGTTGTGGCCATGCAGCCGCTCGCTCTCGCCATCGGAGAGCAGCGTGAAGTGGGCCGCCGCGAACTTGAAGTCCGGTTTGGCGAGCTCGATGGTGTAGGCGCCGGCTTGGGAAGTGCTCACGCTGCGAGCGCGGCGCGCCGCTGGAACCAGGGGCGGGCCTCTTCGAGTTGGGCGGCGAGGCGCAGCAGTGTGGCTTCGTCGTTATGGCGGCCGGTGAACTGCACGCCAAGCGGCAGGCCGGCGTCGTTCCAGTAGAGCGGAACCGACATCGCGGGGTTGCCGCAGTAGTTCGCCATCTGCGTGAAGCCCACCGACTGCAGCAGCGTCGGCAGATGATCGGCGCCGTCCGGGTTCGAGAGCGAGAGCACGCCGA
>JAHRAN010000004.1 GCA_020027245.1 Myxococcota bacterium | reverse complement strand
CCGCGTGCTCGACATACTTGCCGTTCGGACAGTACACGGTGGTGAAGCGCAGGCCCGCCACCTCGGCCGAAAGCAGGCGCGCGCCGAAATCCTGCTGACCGGGCAGACCGCGCTGCAGCACCCGCGCCGGCGCGCGGCTCAAAATGGCGACACCGTTCCAACTCTTCTGCCCGTGCGTCACGGCCTGATAGCCCTCGTCGGTCAGGGCGTCGTGGGGGAACTTCTCGTCGCTGAGCTTCAACTCCTGCAGGCCCAGCACATCGGGCTGCCGGGCGCGCAGCCAGTGGCGCAGGAAGTCCAGCCGCGCGCGCAAGCCGTTCACATTCCAGGTGGCGATCCGCATTCGGCCCTCCCGCGCGATGATGGTAGCCTGTGGGGCGGAGGCGTTTAACCCATGCGTGCACACCTCGACAAGACCCGGCTGCCCGGCGACGCGCAGTTGCTGCCCGGACGCAGCGAGGAAGTGCCGGTGCCCGAGCGTCACCGCGTGCTCGGCACACCGCTCGCGCCGCCCTTCCCCGAGCACCTGGAGCGCGCGCACTTCGGACTCGGCTGCTTCTGGGGCGCCGAGCGCTGTTTCTGGCGGCTGCCCGGCGTGTTCACGACTGCAGTGGGCTATGCCGGCGGCGGCACGCCGAACCCGAGTTACGAAGAGGTGTGCAGCGGACGCACCGGACACAACGAGGTAGTGCGGGTGGTCTTCGACCCGGCGCAACTTGCTTTCGCCGAACTGCTGCGCGTCTTCTTCGAGAGCCACGACCCGACACAGGGCATGCGTCAGGGCAACGATGTCGGAACGCAGTACCGCTCCGGTATCTATGTCGAGGGCGAAGCGCAGCGCACCGCCGCCGAGCGCGCGCTCAAAGCCTACGCCGATGCCCTGGCCGCCGCTGGCCACAGCGCGCCAACCACCGAGATCGTCGCCGCCCCCACCTTCTACTACGCCGAGCCCTATCACCAGCAGTACCTCGACCAGAACCCCACCGGCTACTGCGGCCTCGGCGGCACCGGCGTGCCGTTTCCCAAGTGAAGGACGGAGGTAACGTGTCGGGCGACAACCCCATTCGACTGCAAGACATCTGGCCGATCGAGAATCCAGAGGCGTACAAGGTTCACTTCGCTTACTGGAACGGATATAAACAACCCTTGGATGTCTTTGCGTACGACAAAGAGGAGTGGCTGGGGTGGCAGGTATCATGGAGTCGAGGTCGGTGGGGCAAGCGACAATTAATCTTCTCGCTGATGCAGTTCTACCGTGAAAAGGATGCATGGCTCTTCGGCGGCATCTTCCGGATCACAAACCGGCATCGTGACCGGTATGAAGTCGAACTTACGAAACGGGGAGAATCCTTCATCGGGCGCTTGAAGCTGCTCACGCCCGGAGGCGTAGGGCGCCAACAGGCTCAAAATTTTGAAAACAAATGGTATGCGAATTTCGAGGTTGCAGAAATTCTGCGCGAGCCGTACACGGGCGAGCCTTTCCCCGGTCTTGGCAACATAGATGCGCCCTTCGGCGAACTCGAGGCCACGATAAAGAACGAGCGACCCAACTGGAAAGCAGCGCTGGAAAGTATCCAAGGGGTGTATCTGATCACCGATACCAGGACGGGTAAGCGATATGTCGGTGCGGCTTACAGCGACACGGGCATCTGGGCGCGCTGGAGTCAGTACATCAAAACAGGGCACGGAGGCAACGCCGGGCTCAAAAAGCTGCTGAGAGACCGCGCAGGCAAGCAGAAATTAGAGTACTGCCGCAAAAACTTTCGCTTCTCTCTGTTGAGTAACCTGACCGGTGCGCCGGAGGCGGATAT
Organism: Myxococcota bacterium; assembly: GCA_020027245.1. Lineage (GTDB taxonomy): Bacteria > Myxococcota_A > UBA9160 > UBA9160 > UBA6930 > JAHRAN01. The sequence goes on along the minus strand of JAHRAN010000004.1, from coordinate 825 downwards.
CAAGGCCCGGGAGAAGTACTGGAAGGATGTACTCTTGACCCGGAACAGCAGGTATGGTTACAACGAAAACTGACTGCGCGGCCAGACAACCATCAGCCAAAGGAGACAGCGATGAGCGACGGGGACACGGGACGGCGGTTGCCGAGGGCGACGGAGGCGGAGCTTCGCAGGATGAAGCCCGTCATGAAGCTGATGACGCTCGCCAACAACGCCATCTTTCGCGCGAGTGGCGGGCGGCTCGGGAACCGCTTCCCGGGCAGCGGCGCGCCGGTGGGGTTGCTCACCACCACGGGGCGACGCTCCAACCAGCGGCGCACGGTTCCGCTCATCTACCTGAAGGACGGCGAGCGCATCGTGCTGGTGGCGTCGCAGGGGGGCGCGGTGCGCGACCCCGTCTGGCATCTGAACCTGTGCGCCAATCCGCAGGCCTGGTTCCGCACGCGCGACGCGGATCACCCCTACCGCGCGCGCCAGGCCAGCGACGAGGAAAAGCAGGCGCTGTGGCCGCGGCTTTGTGAAATCTATCCGCCCTACGCCGACTATCAGGCGCGCACCGAGCGCAAGATACCGGTGCTGATCCTCGACCCCGCCTGACCCGAGGGGCCCGGGGTGCTACGCACCTCGCCAGCCTTTTGACCGCCCCGAGCGGCTGCCGGAACCCTCACCCGGCGACGGGTTTCAAGTCCCGGCGCGCGCGCTCGAAGCGCCAGAGGATGGGGAAGGCGCAGAGCGCCAGCGCGATTTCGGCGAGGCCCGCCACACCGAAGGCTGCCCGGTAGCCCGCCAGCCAGCCGTGGCTCGCGGCGACCCACGCGCTCACCAGTC
>JAHRAN010000221.1 GCA_020027245.1 Myxococcota bacterium | reverse complement strand
CCCGGACGCCACCCTCGCCGTCGTGGGCGAAGCCGCAAAACAGGGCGTGCCCTGCGTGATCGGCACGACCGGTTTCGGAGGCGAACAGCGCCGCGCGATCGAGCACGCTGCCGCGCGCATTCCCGTCTTGCTCGCCCCGAACTTCTCCGTCGCGGTGAATGTGTTGTTTCACCTGACGCGCCGCGCGGCGGAACTTCTTGGCGCGGGCTTCGACGCCGAGATCGTCGAACTCCACCACGCCGGAAAACGCGACGCCCCGAGCGGCACCGCGCTGCGCTTGGGCGATGCGCTGGCCGAGGGCCGCAATCAGAACTTCGAAGCGCTGCGCGCAGCGGCGCGTGAAGGTGAGCACGCCGCGCGCAAGGCCGGTGAGATAGGCATCGTGGCGCTGCGCGGCGGCGACAACCCGGGCGAGCACACCGTCCTCTTCGTCGGCCAGGGCGAGCGCCTCGAACTCACCCACCGCACCACCACCCGCGACCACTTCGCCCACGGCGCCCTCCGCGCCGCCACCTGGCTCATCGGCCGCAAACCCGGCAGCTACACAATGGAGCAGGCACTGGGATTAAGGTGAGCGGTGGGGGCCGAAAGTCGGTTCGGCACAAAGTCCGTTGAGCATAGTGCGTTGCCGAGTAGCTGCTTTACTTGTTTATCCTTCTATTCTCTTCTTCATCTGTTGAAATTTGGCTACGAAATCGCTCACAGTCTCAACACGGTTGCCAGCGTCTTCATGTTTCTTAACGCTCAGATCGTACTTATAGACGATGCTATCCTTGCGCCGGTGCATATCGTCCCACGGCAAGTCCTCCTTAGCCTGACACACGGCATAGACGGCGTTAGGCGCTATATCAATCAGCACCATCCCGTCGAAATGTCGCGTGCGGTCTAAGTGCTCGTGCTGGAAAGTATTGGCGTTACGACCCCTGCAAGCAAGTTTCACTTCGATTCGCAGTCCGTCGCACATTAGATCGTAGTCCTGTTCGCTGAGCGTGACATTCGGGTCCCACTCGACCACATGCCCAGCTCGTTGGAGAATACCGGCGCACAACTGCTCACCGATGTGACCACGTTCGTCTATGGAAAGTCCGTACAACGCCTCGTAGGTGCTGCCATCCCAATCTGTGGGACTCTCCGAACGCTTAGCCTGTGCTTCGCTAACGGCCTTAAGCACAAGATCCTTAATTTTCTCTGTCATAAAATCCTCCCCGGATCACGGTGTTTTCTATCAAGCTCGAACGCAAGTTGAGCGCTCCGTTGGTAGACGTAAACGCCACCTTGGACCAGTCACAGCCCCGCAGCAGGCGCATAATTTCGCGCTTCTTCTGGTGTATGACCACACCATATCCTCGCCGGTGCGGCAAACTCTCGAAGTCTCGATACAGCTTCATACCATTGAAGCAGGTAGAGGGCAGGTAAGCATCGCACCGGTAGAGCATCGCCTTGTTGCGCGTTGACGAAGGCGTGCCGCCATCGGAAAGCGAATACACCTTGACAAAGTTGGCACAGGTCTTGGTCGCGCGGCGCTTGATTTTGTCGGTGTTGATCTGGGTCCACACTTGAAAGATCGAAGCCACACTAACCTCGCGACCGTCGGGGTACATAAAGGCGTTGTCAGGCATCTTCTCGGTGTGTGCCAACTGATAGCCGATGACACGCTTGCACGGAACGCCCTTGCCATCGCTGTCAAACATTGGAGGCAACACAAAACCCACAAGATCGGCAAAGCTCCGAGAGTGATTGATAAATTGGAGCGCCAGATGCCCCCGAAGGCCGAACGGCGGGTTTCCGATGACAGCGTAGCGTCGCCCGTTTTTGCGTGGCTTCCAAGTCAAGTAGTCATGCTTGATCAACTTGTCGCCTGTTACTTCACGAGCTTTGGGGTCGATATCAACTCCTGTTCTGCGACCACACGGAAGTTGCTTGTAAAACCAGCCGCAGCCCGCCGAGGGCTCGATGAAGTGATAGTTAGCAAGGTTGATTCCGAGCCTATTCGCAACTGCATAGAAGCGAGAAATGCACCGCTCGGCAATCTCCGGCTTGGTGTAGTACTGATCCTTGTCTCGTGCCGTGCCGCCTTCATATTTCACCCCGAGCAGTCGCATCAAGTCGCCTCGATAGCTCTCGGGGACGCGGCGCTTCTCCACCCAACGCTGAACTGTGTTGGCGTTCAATCCAAACTGCTGCGCGATCTGGCGCGGCGTGTGCTGCTGAAGCGCATTCTTGAACAACTGGTTAGTGCTCACAACGCCCAGTCCGGGGAGCGTGGCCTGACGCGACCGCCCTGCGCTCATGCCACCGAATTCCGGTAGCGCAGACGCCTGCCGATATAGCTCGGCGCGGCGCGGCGGCGGGCGATGCCACTGGTAGGCTCCTTGGTGCTGTGGCGGACAACCGAGGTCCCGTCCATCATCGCTTGATGACTCAGGGACCGGTGGGTTGGAAGTGCTTGGGGTATCGCTATCTTAGTCCGGCTTTGACCGTTTTGTCAACTCGCTAAGCCGGAGCAACCATGCGTCCCAGAAACCGTATCCCCACGCATCCCGGGGCTGTCCTCAAGGAGGAATTTCTGGCGCCGCTCGGGCAGACGCAGGCTGCTCTGGCGCGGCATCTGGATGTGCCGTTGCAGCGCGTCAACGAGATTGTGCGCGGCAAGCGCGGGGTTACGCCGGCAACGGCGTGGCTGCTGGCGCAGGCGCTGAACACCAGCCCCGAGTTCTGGCTCAACCTGCAGACCGCTCACGACCTCGCCGCCACGCGCCCGAAGCGCAAGATTTCGAAGTTCCACCGAGCGGCTTAGCTGGCAGGCAACGGGGGCGGGACTTGGTAAAGCCGCGACAACGAGACGTCCCGCGCCGTCTCACTTCCCGTCCCGCTTGGCCGCCCGGCGGATGGTGAGGGCGTGGCGCAGGCTCTTGATGTTGGTCTGCCAGGCGGGGAGCACGGCGGTGATGGCGAGTTCTTCCAGCACGATCAGCACCAGAAAGATGACGACGGCGCGAAAAGGCCAGGGCGGGCCGCCGAGCAGGAGCACAATGCTGGCGACGGGCAGCAGCACGGCATTAAGTTTGGCGCCCCGTGTGTGATAGCTCGGGAAGCGGCGCCAGCGCAGCCAGCCCACCACCAGCGGCGTGACGAACGCTGCGACCATCGCGCCAAACCACAGCGCTTCGCGCGCGACGACTTCGGGCCACAGCCACCAAACTGCCAGCGGTGCACAGAAGTAGGTGGCGAGGTCGGCAAAGCTGTCGAGTTGTGCGCCGCGCGCGCTGCCGAGTTCGAAGCGGCGCGCGAGGTAGCCGTCGAGGAAGTCGCTGAGCAGCGCCGCGACCAGAATGGCGAGCCAGACGGCGCGGTGGCCCTGCCACGCGACGAGCAGCCCCGTCGGCGCGAGCGCAATCCGCATGATGGAAAGCGCGTCGGGGAGAAAGCGCAGCAGCGGTGTCACCGTCACCGAAGCGTCCCGCCAGCGCCCGCTTCCAAGCGAATGGACTCGCCGCACCACCGCACCGGGCTCACCGCCGACCCCGCCGCCTAGGCGTCGAAGTAGAGTTCGAACTCGTGGGGGTGGGGGCGCAGGCGGAGGGGGTCAACCTCGTTTTCGCGCTTGTATTCGATCCAGTTCGAGACGGCGTCGGCGCTGAACACATCGCCGGCTTGCAGGAAGGCGTTGTCGGCTTCGAGTGCTTCGAGCGCCTCGTCCAGACTGGCCGGCATCACGCTCCAGTGCGCGAGTTCGGTGGCGCTCATCGCATACAGGTCGCTGTCAACGGTCTGCCCCGGGTCAATCTTGTTGCGGATGCCGTCGAGCCCGGCCATCAGCATGGCGCTGAAAGCCAGGTAGGGGTTAGAGGTCGGGTCCGGGTAGCGCACCTCGACGCGCCGCGCCTTCGGGTTGTCCGAATACATCGGAATGCGGCAGGCGGCGGAGCGGTTGCGGGCGGAGAGCGCCAGAATGGTCGGCGCTTCGAAGCCGGGCGT
>JAHRAN010000219.1 GCA_020027245.1 Myxococcota bacterium | reverse complement strand
AGCGGCGCCGGACTGAGCGGCCGCGTGCTCCAGAGCTGCTCGCCGATACGGCGGCGAATGCGTTCGATGCCTGCGAGCGAGACGGCCTCCAGCGCGCGGGTCAACACTTGCCACCGGCGCGTCGCGTTGAAGATAGCCACCGGCGGCCTCCACCCGCCGCTGGACATCAAGAACCCTCACCCCGCCGGCTCCCATACTCTTATCCCCCTCTCCCTCCGGGAGAGGGTCGGCGGGCCATAAAGCCCGCCGACGGGGAGAGGGTTCTTAAGGTTGGCGGGGTGCGTTAGCACCCCGGGCGCAGCCCGCCGGCAGCGGACGCGCTACTTCGAGTTGAGCGCGCACGCGCTCAAAAATGACCTGACCGATGCCCCGCACGCGCAACAGATCCGCAACGCGGCAGAAGGGCCGGGCGGCGATGATCGCCGCCGCGCGACCGGAGCCGATGCCGGGCAGCGTTTCGAGGGCGGCGGCGGGCGCGTGGTTCAGGTCGAGGGGCAGGCCCCAGAGCAGCCGCCCTGCCCCCGCGCCGAGTTCACCGGGCGGCGCAGACTGCGGCTCGGGCGGCGCGCCGCCACAGGAGCCGAAGCCGCGCAGCGCCAGCACGAAGACCAGCAGCCAGGCGGCCCACGCCGCGTTTGTCACTTGCATCGAAGCTCCGCGGGACCGCGGGGTTCATTTCTCGGCGGCAGGGGTCTCGGCGCCATCCTCGACAAAGGCCGCGTGCAGGGCGCGCACCGCAAGCTCCATATACTTCTCTTCGATCACCACCGAGATTTTGATCTCGCTGGTGCCGATCATCTCGATGTTGATGTTCTCGCGCGCCAGCACATCGAACATCTTTGCGGCGACGCCGGCGTGATCCTTCATGCCGAGGCCAACCACCGAAACTTTGGCGATGCCATCGTCTCCCTCGACGCCGGTGCTGCCCAGTTTCGGGCCGATCTTCTCTGCGATCGCCATCGCGCGCGCGAAATCCGCACGCGGCACGGTGAAGGTCATGTCCGTGGTCGTATCGTGGGACACGTTCTGCACGATCATGTCCACCACGATGCCCGCGCTGGCCAGCGGGCCGAACAGGCGGGCGGCCACGCCGGGCGTATCCTTGACGCCGCTGACGCGGATCTTCGCCTCGCCCCTGTTGTAGGTGACACCGGACACGATCAGGCGCTCCATCACGTCCTCCTCGCGCATCACCCAGGTGCCCGCGCCTTCGTGAAAAGACGAGCGAACATGCAGGGGGATGCGGTAGTTCATGGCGATCTTCACCGAGCGGATCTGCAGCACCTTCGAGCCCAGGCTCGCGAGTTCGATCATCTCGGAGTACGCAATGCGTTCGAGTTTGCGCGCCGCCGGTACCAGCTTCGGGTCCGCGGTGAAGATGCCATCCACATCGGTGTAGATCTCGCACAGGTCCGCTTTCAGCGCGCAGGCGACGGCCACCGCGGTGGTGTCGGAGCCGCCGCGGCCGAGCGTGGTGAGTTGGCCTTCGGCATCGGTGCCTTGAAAACCGGCGAGCACGGCGACGCAGCCCGCGTCGAGCGCGGCCGAGATGCGCGTGGCGTCAATGTGCTCGATGCGCGCGCGACCGTGCTGCGAATCGGTGCGCAGGCCCATCTGCGTGGCGGTGAAACTCTGCGCATCCTGACCGAGTTGCTGAATCGCAAGCGCCAAAAGTGCGATCGCCTTCTGCTCGCCGGTCGCGAGCAACACATCGGATTCGCGCGCGCTGCAGTCCGGGCCGCCGAAGTCATCCGCCAGCGTCAGCAGCGCGTTCGTCTCGCCCTCCATCGCCGAGACGACGACGGCGACGCGATGCCCCGCCTGTCGGGACGCAACCACGCGACGCGCGACGCGACGGATGCGCTCGGCGTCGGCGACGCTGCTGCCGCCAAATTTTTGAACGATCAGGGACACTGCGCTCTCCAACGCTCGAGGGTCTGCCGGGCGCGCTGCCCGCTGGCCCGGGCCGCAACCCGCCGCTGCTCCGGCGCGCCTTGCGGCGTCTCGAAGTGCAGCGTCAAGCGCTCGCCCGGCAGCGCAGCGGGGAAACGATCCGCCCACTCGGCGAGCAGCAAAATACCGGGCGCGAGCCAATCCGAAAGCCCCGCATCTTCGAGCTCCGCCAGCGCCTCGACGCGGTAGAAATCCGCATGCACCAGACCG
>JAHRAN010000163.1 GCA_020027245.1 Myxococcota bacterium | reverse complement strand
GCCTGGCGCTTCAGGACGACGGCGAGCCAGCCTGCGACATAGCCGTTGCCATCGTCGTCGCTCTCGCCCCCCGCGCCGACGCCGACGCCAACGCCGAGCGGTGTGAGCGACTCGATGGTCCAGCCCTCCTCGAAGTAGTCTTCGAGGTGCTCCTGGACTTCCATGTCGTCGTCGTCGTCATCGGAAAGGAAGATCGTGACGAGTTTCTGCATCGGGTTCCCTCGCTGGTGATGCGCGATGCTAACCCTTTTCGCGGCTCGTGGTAACAGAATCCGAGGCTTGGCGGCCAAATTCATCGCCGTGGCTCTCGCCGGGCATGACGACCCAGAGGATCAGGTAGAGCACGGCGCCGGTGCCGCCGAACATCACGGTCATCAGCACGAAGGCGAGGCGCAGCACCGCCGTCGGCAGACCGAACTCGCGGGCCAAGCCGCCACAGACGCCCGCGACCATTTTGTCCTGCGAGCTTCGGAGCCAGTCCGAGATGGCGTTTTTGCGCGCGCCCAGATACGAGCCGCAGTGCTTGCACTTGATCGCCGTCGCGCGCACCTCCTCGACGCAGAAGGGACACTCTTTTGTGTTGGTCATCGAAGTACCTCCGGCAGCGAGTCCGACAGCGGCTCGGCGCGGTCAACGGGATGGACGGGGTGCGGCAGCACCCCGGTCAGCGGCTCGGCGCGGTCAAAGGGGTTGCGATCAAAAGGATGGGGTGATGTGCGGAGCATCTCAAAGCCGCGCGAGGGCGCGACGGTGGGCGAAAACGGGGAGCGCAAAGCCGGTCAGCGCGAGCCAGCCGAGCGTGCCCGCGGCGTGGGCGAGGGTCAGCGCCAGCGCCAGCGGCTCGGGCAACCAGACGCCGAGCCAGGCCGGCAAGCGCTGAAGCAGCGCGAGGTTGACCGCGGCCGCGAGGGCGAGCGCGGGCAGCGCCACCGCGAAGATGCGCAGCAACTCGCGCCCGAAACCAGCGACGAGCGGCTGGGGCGCGGCGCGCGGGGCTGTGGCGCGCCGCAGTTCGGCCTGCGCGAGGCGCAGGGTGCGCGCCACCAGCGCGGGCGAGGGCTCGGGTGCGCGCAGGGTTGCGAGCCGCGGGCCGAGTTCCCGGTGCGCCTGCTCCCGCTCGTCGCGTTCGCGCTCGGTTTCGGTCTCGCGCAGCGCCGTCATTCCACCGCCTCCCGCTGCTGCCCGGCGAGTGCGGCGCGCAACGCCTTGAGTGCAGCGTGCGCGCGGCTCTTCACCGTGCCCCGTGGAATGTCGAGCACCCGGGCGATCTCGGCCTCGGACTGATCAAAGAAGTAACGCAGCACCAGCACTTCGCGCAGGCGCTCGGGCAGGGCGAATAGCTGCGCGCGCAGCACCGCGCTTTCGTCGGAGCGCATTTCACCGCCGCCGCCGCCTTCGCCCTGCGTGGCGAGCAACTCGTTGCGGAAGGCTTCGTGCGCGCGGTCGCGCGCCGAGAGCCGTCGCCAGCGGTCGCGGCACAGGTTGTTCGAGATCTGAAACAGCCAGGTCGAGAAGCGGCGGCTCGGGTCGTAGCGCTGGCGCGCGCGCACCAGACGCAGGAAGCTCTCCTGAAACAGATCGTCCGCCGCATCGCCCACGCGGTGGTGGAGGAAGCTGTAGAGCGGCTTGCGCCAGCGCTCCATCAGCAGCGCGAGCGCCTGCTCATCACCGTTTTGAACCTGCACCATCAACTCTTCATCCGGGATCACGGAGGGCAAAGGTATCGAAGCTCCGGGCGCGGCGGGCGCCTTCGTCCCCGCTTCAACCCGTTTGCGGGTACTACGAAGCGGCGGCAAGAAAGGTTCGGGGGTGATGGACGGCGAAACGAGCGCAGAGCGGCTATACCCGCCGACCGGGGTGCTACGCACCCCGCCACGCCTTTTGACCGCCCCGAGCGGCTGCCGGACTGGATCTCCGCTTTCGCGCGGGAATGACATACATAGTAGGGGGCGAGAATGACGAAGGTGCGGAGCAGGAATGACAAGGTGCGGGTGCAGACAATGACGAAGTGGCAAGCGGTAGCGACGAGAAGCGCCAACCATGTTGTCAACTGGCCGCGCCACCGGCGTGGCCCAAGACGGGGGCGGGGTGCGTAGCACCCCGGTGGTGGCGGTGCTGGGCGCGGGCCTTGCGGGTCTGGTCGCGGCGCGCAGGCTCGTGCAGGCCGGGCACCGGGTGACAGTGTTCGAGCGCGCCGCGCGCGCCGGTGGCCGCGCCACCACGCTGAGCCGCGACTCCTTCACACTCGACAGCGGCCCGCACCTCGTGAGCGCGCGCGACCAGCGGCTTCTGGCGCTCTTGCACGCGCTCGAACTCGACGCGGTGATGCTGCCGCTGCGCCCGGTGGCGCTGGCGCAACTGCACCGGGGCCGGGTGTTGCCCATCGAGCCGACGGGCCCGCGCGGCGTAAGGCGGCTGCCGGGTGTGCGCCCCTGGCAGGCCTTTCGCGTGCAACGCCTCGCGCGCCTGCTGCAGCGCTACGCCGGGCAACTCGACCCCGCGCATCCCGAGGCCGCAAGCGCGCTCGACGACCGCAGCGTCGCCGACTTCATAAGGCTCTACTTCGGCCAGGGCGTGCTCGCGTACTGGATCGAACCCTGGCTCGCCGCCGAGACCGGTGCAGATGTCACCACCTGCAGCCGCGCCCTGCTGCTGCGCCACTATCAGGCGCGCGCCGCAGCGCCCGTCGGAACACTGCGCGGCGGGCTCGGGCAACTCTGCGCCGCGCTGGCGCAGGGGCTCGACATCCGTCTCGGCCAGGCGGTGCGGCGCGTCGAACGGCGCGGCGGCGGCTTGAAGCTTCGCATCGAGTTGGAAGGCGCAGCGCGTCTGGTTACCGGAAGCCCCGCGGTGTATGCGTCGCTCACGCCCGGGGCTTTGAACAGCGACGCGCGCGCGGGAAGTGTGGACGTCTTCGAAGCGGACGCGGTGGTGTCGGCCCTGCCCGCCACGGCGGCGCGCGCCTGCCTGACAAAGCTGCTCTCGCCGGCGGAGCGCGATGTGCTCGGTGCTGGCCGCACGGCGCCGGCGCTGGTCTTGTCCACAGCACTCGAAGCCGGGCCGGATGGGGCCGTCGGGGGAATCGGACAGGCGACCCGCATCCGCGTGCCCGAGCGGGAGGGGTTGCCCGCCGCCCTCGTCGCCTTCGAGCCGGGCGGGCCGGGTGCTGCGGCGCCCGCCGACGCCGCGCTCGCCACCGTGATGGCGCGGGCCGACTGGAGCCGCGCGCACGAGGACACGCGCGATAAAATCGTCGAGCGCGCGCTGCTCGGCGCACTCGAGCAGGTGTTGCCGGGTGCTGTGCCGCGCTTCAGCGTGTTGCACCGCCATCGCGACGCCTTTACCCGCTTCGATGTCGGTCGCTATCGCCAACTCGCAAAGCTCGCGCGCGTGCACGCCGGGCCGGAAGCGCAAAGGCGTCGCCTCTACTTCGCCGGCGATTACTTGCAGGCGCCGACCATCGAGGGCGCCATCCGCTCCGGCGAGCGCGCCGCCGCCGCGTGTCTGGCAGACTCGACGAGGGGCTGA
>JAHRAN010000213.1 GCA_020027245.1 Myxococcota bacterium | reverse complement strand
GCCGGATCCGTTCTTTCAGCGCCGCTTGAAAGCGCTGGTGCGCCGGCTTGCAAAGTCCCGTCAGCACAGCCGTGAAGTCCGGGTGTCGTGGCAACAGTTCGCACATGGCGTCCACGAAGAGGTCGGTGCCCTTGCCGGGGCGGATGCGTCCGAAGATGCCAACCCCGTACTTCCCCGGCAGCCCCGTCTCCGCCCAGGCCGCGCGTTTGTCTGCGGGCGGATGAAAGGCGTCGGTGTCCACGCCGTGCGGGATGATGACCGTGTGCCAGTCCAGGAATGACGCGGCGTTTTCGGACACGGCGATGACGGCGTCCGTGCGGTTGATCATCCAGCGCCAGAAAAACCCGTGTCGCCGGGGCGACGGTGAAGTGAACACAAACTTCCACGGCTGGCGCAGCGCATACTTGAGCAAGAGCCCCACGGCGAGGTCGAGAGAGCGCCGCCCGTGCCAGACGCGCTGCCGGCACCCCGCTGGCGGCCGCCACCCGAAGCGCAGCAGATCCAGCGGCCGCACTGTGTCAGCCAGCCCCAGCTTGCCGAGATCCAGCACCGCAACGCCCCGCGTCTCCCGCTGCCGAGGCACCAGCGCTAGCACCGTCGCCGCCACCCCCGCAAAACGCGGGTGAAGGTTGGCGACGAGCACCGTGGCATCGCGCAGCGGGGAAGGGCGGCCCATGGCGGGAGCATAGGCGCGCGGCGCCGCTGGCGTCGAGTTACTTGATTCCGGTCTGCTCTTCCAGAAGGCGCATCACGAAGTCGTGCAGGTCTGACAGGAAGTTCGGGTCGGATGCTTCGTAAGCGCTGTCGGCGTGTTGAAGCAGGCGCACGTACTCACGGCGCTTACGCCGCATAAGTTCAGGCAAAGCGGGCGCGCCTCGCAGCAGGCCGCCGGACTTGACGCAGATGATGTAGTAGCAGAGCGCTCGCGCGGTGCGGCCGTTGCCGTTGACAAAGGGGTGGATGAAGTTCAACCGCCAGAGCGCATATGTCGCCAGTGTCGCATAGCTCGCCGTTTCCCAGTTGCGGTTCAGTAGTTCGATGAATTCGTCCATCAGCGCCGGGACCTGGTCGTGATGCGGCGGGCGGTAACCCCCTACTTCAATAGGAACAATCCGCAACTCGCCTGCGCCTCTGTGCAGGCAGGCGATGGCGTGGTAGTTCAAGGCGTTGATGATGCCCGCCGAAACTTTTCTGTGTCCGACACCCAGCGCCGCAGCGATGACTGAGAATAGGAAATCGTACTGCCGGTCGAGATTGTCGGATTCGAGTCGCTGATAGGATGGATCATCCTCGGTGCGGGTGATGTCGTGTAAGAACATCGGTAAAGGGGCGTACTAAACGCCTTCCTTCTCGTCTATCATCCTGGCGACATCCTCGCGAGAGAGTTTGCTTCTAAACGGCAAGTTCCCATATACCCAGGAGATCCTCTGCTCCCGCTTCTCCGCCTTCGTCATCGGCTTGCTGGCCGATTCCTTCAGCTTTTTGGTCAACGCCTCTTCTCTCGGGCTCAGCTTCGAGAAGTCGGGCACTAACTCAGGCATGTCGTGGTCTCCTTTCGGTTGGTATCACCAAAGTAGCACCCGTGCCCGCCCGTCGTCCATAGGGAGCGGTTGTTTTATCGCTCGCCCAAGAGAGGGGTAAGAAGCAATGAGGCGCCATCCTACGAAGGCGCGGCCCCCTCTCCCTCTGGGAGAGGGATAAAGGGTGAGGGTTCTTCCTCGTGTCCTACTGGATTTGCCTATCTTGAGCGGCGACGAACGAGGGGAGTTGTGTGATGTCAACAGCTTGGGCGGTGGAGCAAGCCGGGCAAGGGAGCGCGGGATGATTGTCGTCACCGGCGGTGCGGGGTTTGTTGGGGGCAACTTGGTGAGGGGGCTGAACCGGCGAGGTGTGCGGGACGTTCTGGTGGTGGATGAACTCGGTGCTGGGAGCAAGCGACGCAACCTGCGCGATCTCAAGATCAGCAACTGCGTGGACAAGGACGCGTTTCTGCGCGCGACCCAGAGCGACAAGTGGCGGGGTTTGGTTTCCATGCTGCTGCATCAGGGTGCGTGCACCGACACGATGGCGACGGATGAAAAGTATGTCATCGAGACCAACTTCAACTATTCGAAGGCGCTGTATCGCTTTTGTGCGGAGAACCAGGTGCCATTCATCTATGCCTCTTCCGCATCGGTGTATGGCGCCGGGAAGGTGTTTGTCGAGGATGCGCAGCACGAGTCCGCGCTGAATCTATATGCGCGGTCGAAGCTGCTCTTCGATCAGTTTGTCCGGCAGCAGCCCGCAGCGGCGTTTCCGTGCGTGGGCCTGCGCTATTTCAATGTGTATGGCCCGCGCGAGCAACACAAGGGCAGGATGGCCTCGACGGTGTGGCACTTTCTGAACCAGTATCTGGAGGATGGTCAGGTGCGGCTCTTCCGGGGCAGCGACGGGTACGCCGACGGCGAGCAGCGGCGGGACTTTATTTCGGTGGAGGATGTCGTCCGGGCTAACCTGTTCTTCATGGACAACCCCGCCATCAGCGGCATCTACAATATCGGCACGGGGCAGAGCCGGAGCTTTAATGAGGTTGCCGTGGCGGTCATCAACGCCTGCCGCCGTCGGCAGGGCAGGGCGCAGACTTCCCTTGAACAGGCGGTCGGCGACGGGGAGATTTCCTACATCCCGATGCCGCCGGCGTTGCGCGGCAAGTACCAGAGTTACACGCAGGCCAACTTGGAGCGGCTGCGCGGCGCCGGTTACAGCGCCGCGTTTCTCGATATCGCCGAGGGTGTGGACCGATACATCGGCGAACTCGTCGAAGCCGGGGTTGTGAGCTTCCCGTGACGCGGCTGGCTTTCGACACCCGCGTGCGCCCGCACACTTCCTTTGCGCGCGTGCTCGCGCTGTTGCAGCACGCGGCGTGCGAGGCGGGGATTGCGTTCGAGCCGTGGGGCGGGAAAAAGGATTCCAGCGATGTGTTGTGGTCGCCGCAGATGGCGCTGCCCGGTGTCAGCGGCCCGCGCTTCGTCGCCATGCTGTACGATGTGAACCCGCTGCTCCCGGACGGGCGTGGAGCGCTGCGGCGTCGGTGGCGCGCGGCCCGTTTCCGGCGCGAGGTGCGGCGTTGTCTGGACGCCACTTGGCGCATCGGTACCTGCAGCGAGGATGCGCGCCGACGGATCGCCGATGCTTTCCCGGCGGCCGGGGAGCGACTGCGCGTCGTGCCCCTGTATGCGGCGGCGCACTTCCGGGCCGAGGACACCGACGGCGACGACGCCAAACATCGCGCCGCTTTCGATCTCGGCGAACGCTACCTGCTCTATGTCGGCGCACTTCGCCCTCACAAAAACTGGCAGGGTTTGTTACGCGCCTTTGCGTTTTTGCCCAAGGCGTTGCGCCACGCGCACCCGCTTGTGCTGGTCGGTCGCGCGCACCGCGCGGGACGGGAACTCCGAAGGCTGCTGCACGACCTGCATATCGGTGACGAGGTGCAGCTCATCGAGCAAGCGCCGGAGGCGGCGCTGCCCGCGCTCTATCGTGGCGCCGCCGTCTTTGTGTTCCCTTCCTTCGCCGAGGGTTTTGGCCTGCCGCCGCTGGAAGCGATGGCCTGTGGCGCGCCCGTCGTCGCGTCCAACCGCACCAGCCTGCCCGAGGTGCTCGGCGACGCCGCCCTGCTTGTTGACCCCGGCAACACCGAGGCCATCGCCGATGCCATTTCGCGCGTTCTGACTTCGCAGTCCGTAGCGACAGATCTGCGCACACGCGGCCTCGCCCGCGCCGCCGAGTACAACCCCGCCCGCACCGCCACCGCCATGTCCGTGCTGCTTGCAGAGTTCAGGCCGTAGCGACCGTCACTCGGTTTTGCTCCGTCGGAACAGCAGGTTATGGACCATCCAGTTGACCAGTTCATAGCCCTGCTGCTTCATGAAGCGATACAGCTCGCTTTCGAGAATTTCATCAATGGTGCTGAGCCAGCTTTCGACGACCACAAAACGCGGCTGGTAGCGTTCGAAGTCCAGTGAGCGCAGCACTTGAAGATCGAACCCCTCTGCGTCCACCGTCAGAAAATCAATCGGCTGGTTGCGGTACTTCGTGACGTCTATGATGTTGGTCAGTGTGTCCGCTGGCGCCGTCTTCTCGATGACCTGGGGCTGCCCCCCCCCCCGATCCACCGGCGCCGCCGTGCCAGATGTTGGTGCTGGCGGGATTATCGAGCGCTGCGCCGGTGGCCCCGGACCAAATCCCCCTGCTGAAGTAGCGAAGCTCGCCGGGTTGGTTGCTCACGGCCATGTGGATGTTGATGTCCCGTGGTCGCCGCAACTTGAATGCATCTATTTTGATCTCTTCCAGGTCAATGTTGATCCCGCTCCAGCCCTTCTTGTACATCAGCCAGGTATTGTTGTCTTTGACCGGGTGGTAACAGCCCACATCCACATAGAAGCCTCGATGATTTTTCGGGAAGTTGTTTTTCAGAAATTGACGCTCAGAGGGCAGGCCGTGGTGCTGGCGCGGCTTGCGGCGCAGCAACATCCGCAACACGAAGAGCTTCCTGAACAGCCAGTTCTCTTCGAGCCACGCCGGGTAGTGCTCGTTGTGGTGGTTGCGCATGAGTCCCATCGTTCAGTGTCTCCTTTTGGTTTCGGCGGCGCTCCGCCGAAAGATCAGGTTCAAGTCTACCCAGTTGATCAACTCATAGCCATGCTGCTTCATGAAGCGATACAAGTCACATTCGAGAATCTCGTCCATGGTTTCACTCCAGTGTTCGACGACCACGAAGCGCGGGCGGTAGCGCGCGAAATCCAGCGAGCGCAGCACCTGAAGGTCGTGCCCTTCGGCGTCCACCGTCAAGAAATCAATTACGCGGTCTCGATACTTTGTCGCGTCAATGATGGCGGTCAAGGTGCGCACAGGCGCGGTCTTTTCGACCGAGCTTTCTACCAGATCGCTCTCGCCAGCGCCCAGTGTCTCCACGCTGGTTGATCCGTGCCAGATGCCCTGGCTGAAGTAGCGAATCGTGCTCCCTTCCTCCGCTCGATCACTCACTGCGCTGTGCACATTTGTGTCGCGACGGCGCGCGAAATTAAAGGCTTCGATTTTGAGCGAGTCCATATCAATGTTGATGCCGCTCCAGCCGCGCTTGTACATCCAATAGGTGTTGTTTCTTTTCGTCGGATGGAAACAGCCCACATCTACGAAGAAACCCTTGTACTTCGCCGGGAAGTTCCCGTTTAGAAATCGTTTCTCGTACGGAAGCCCGTAGTAGCCGCGCGGTTTCAAGCGGGGGAGCAGCTTATACAGTATGAAAATCTTTCTGAACAGAGCGTTCCGCTCCAGCCAGGCCGGGAAGTGTCTGTTGCTGATCCGGACCCGTCTGAACAAGTTCAACTCCTTCTCTGCTCATCGTGCGAACGGATAAGTTGCCGGTAAGGCCCGTCCTGCGCCATCAGTTCCTGGTGGCGCCCCACCTGGGCCACGGCGCCGTTTTCGAGCACCAGAATTTTGTCGGCGTGTTGAATGGCTTTCAGCCGGTGGGTGATGATGAACACCGTGCGCCCCGCCAGCAACTGCTCGATGGCCTGCTGCA
>JAHRAN010000184.1 GCA_020027245.1 Myxococcota bacterium | reverse complement strand
TTCGAGGAGCGCCTGCGCGCGCGGGTTCTGCCCGAGGCCGTCTCTTTCGGAATGCTGGTGGTGACCATCGGCTTGATGCTCACCATCTTGAATCGCGATTCCGATGCTCTCGCTTTTTTCGTGCTCGTCGGGGGAACCATAGTCCTGCTCGGCGCGGGCTTGATGGCCTTCTTCCGCAACCCGCCGCGCGCGCTGCCGACGGGCGACCCGTCGCAGGTGTTCGCGCCCGCCGACGGCCGCGTGCTCTGCGTGGACGAGGTGCAGACGACGGAGGGCGGGCGCGCCTGGCGCATCGGCATCTTCCTGTCGCTCTTCGATGTGCACATCAACCGCGCGCCGGTGGCCGGGCGCGTGCTCTCGGTGACGCGCAGCGGGCGGGGGTTTCTCGCCGCCTTCAACCCGCGCGCGCCGAGGGACAATGTCCAGCTCGCGCTCAAGCTGGTGACGGAGAGCGGCGCCGAGGTCGAGGTCGTCCAGATCGTCGGCGTGCTCGCGCGACGCATCGTGTGTCACGCGCAGCAGGGCGAATGGCTGCCGCGCGGCGCGCGTTATGGGATGATCCGCTTCGGCTCGCGCACCGATGTGCTGCTGCCGCACGCGAGCCATGTGCGGGTGGTGAAGGACGACCGCGTTCGCGCCGGGTTGAGCGTGCTCGCCACCTTGCCCGAGGCGCTGCGTTGAGCGCGCTGCGTCCGCAACAAAGGGAGCGGCGGCGCGTCCGGGAGCGCCGCTTCGGCCTGCGCACGCTGCTGCCGCAGATTCTGACCACGGGCAACCTCGGCGCGGGCTTCTTCTCGATCACCCGCTCGGCGGGGGGCGACTACGACATGGCCGCGCTGGCGATCGTGTTCGCCATCGCCTTCGACATCGCCGATGGCCGCGTCGCGCGCTTCGCACACACCGAGAGCCGCTTCGGCGCCGAGTACGATTCAATCGCCGACACGGTCTCCTTCGGCGTGGCGCCAGCGCTTCTGGCCTACGGCGCCGGCGGTCTGGCCGCACTCGGCTGGACGGGCTGGGTGCTGGCCAGCCTGTTCACGGCCTGCGCGGGCCTGCGCCTCGCGCGCTTCAACCTGGGCGCTGGCCGCTACCGGGGCTGGTTCGACGGCCTCTCGACGCCCGCGGCGGCGGGCGTCGTACTCTCCACGGTGTGGTTCGCCGGCCTGCTGCGCGACGCCGGCCTGGCCTTCGCGCTCTCGCCCTGGCTGCCGGCCCTCGGCGTGGCGCTGCTCGGCGTGCTGATGGTGAGCTCCGTGCCGTATTACAGCTTCAAGGCGCTGCCCCTGCACCGCCCGCTGCGCACCCCCGCCGGCAACCGCGCGCTGATGGTGCTCGCATTTGCGCTGATCATGAGTAAACCTTCACTGACCTTCTTTCTGTTCGGCATGGGGTATCTGGTGTCGGGGCCGCTGCTCTGGCTGTGGCGCCGGCATCGCGGACTCGAACTCGAAGCGGTTGGTACAACCGAAATGCGTTCGCAGCCCGCACCCGCCCGAGCAGAGCAGATGGCCCCACGGGGGGACACCCCGCAGGGGTGTCCGGAGAACGAGGCATGAGCAGGGACGACCACATTCGGATTTTCGACACCACGCTGCGCGACGGCGAGCAGTCGCCCGGTTGCAGTATGAACCTGCCCGAGAAGCTCACGCTCGCGCGGCAGATTGCAAAGCTCGGCGTGGATGTCATCGAGGCGGGCTTCGCCATCGCCAGCGAGGGCGACTACGAAGCGGTGCGCGCGGTTGCGAAGGAGATCGGCGATACGAAGGTCGCAAGCCTGGCGCGCACCGGGCTTATGGATGTGGACCGCGCCGCCAAGGCCCTCGAACCCGCCGCGCTGCCGCGCATTCACACCTTCATCGCCACCAGCGACATTCACCTCGAACACAAGTTGAAGATGGGGCGCGAGCAGGTGCTCGAAGAAGTGGACCGCGCGGTGCGCCGCTCCCGCGAGTTCTGCGACGATGTGGAGTTCTCCGCCGAGGACGCCACGCGCAGCGACTGGGATTATCTGGTGCAGGTTTTCCGCTGTGCGGTCGAAGCCGGCGCGACCACGCTGAATGTGCCGGACACGGTTGGCTACACGACGCCGGTCGAGTACCACGAACTCATCCGTTATCTGCGCGAGCACATCCCCGGCAGCGAGCGCCTGATCTTCAGCCTGCACTGCCACAACGACCTGGGGCTCGCGGTGGCGAACAGCCTGGCTGCGGTACAGGCGGGCGCGCGGCAGGTGGAGTGCACGGTCAACGGCATCGGCGAGCGCGCCGGCAACACCGCGATGGAAGAAGTGGTGATGGCGCTGAAGACGCGCCCCGATGTGTTCGACGGACTCGATACCAGGGTGAACACCAGGGAGATCTACCCGACCAGCCGGCTGCTCTCCTCGATCATCGGCGTGCCGGTGCAGCCGAACAAGGCCATCGTCGGCGATAATGCTTTTGCGCACGAGGCGGGCATTCATCAGCACGGCGTACTTCAGAAGGCGATCACGTATGAGATCATGACGCCGCAGTCCATCGGGCGGCCGTCGAATGAACTGGTGCTGGGCAAACACTCGGGCCGTCACGCGCTGCGCGACAGGTTGAAGGAGATGGGCTACGAGTTGGACGCCGAGGCGCTGCAGCGCGTGTTCCGCCAGTTCAAGGATCTCGCCGACCGCAAGAAGGTGATCTACAACGAAGACCTGGAAGCGCTGGTCGGCGAGAGCGTGGTGGCGCGGCGGGGACGCTTCGAACTCGGCGACCTGCTGATTCAGAGCGGCACCTTCGCGACGCCGGGCGCAACCGTCGAGATTTTCATTGACGGCGAGGCGCACAAGGCGACGGCCAGCGGCGACGGGCCGGTGGATGCGGTGTTCCGCGCGATCACCGAACTCACCGGGACGCGGGCCGAGTTGCAGAACTATCAGGTGAAGGGCATCACTGGCGGCATGGACGCGCAGGGCGAGGTGACCGTGATAATATCCGGGGACGACCAGCGGGCCATCGGCCACGGCGCGCACACCGACATCATCGTCGCCAGCGCGCGCGCCTATGTGAACGCCATCAACAAGCTCGAGTCCATGCCGGGACGCGCCGGCGACGAACCACGGGGCATTTAAACACAGGGCATTTAACACAAGGGACTTAATTTTAAAAGAGTGAACTTTAAAGAACATAACCCCCGACCGGATCGCGTGCTGCTGCTGCCGGGCGATGGCATCGGCCCCGAGGTCACCGCCCAGGCGCGGCGCGTGCTCGAAGCCGTGGCCCAAAGCGCGGAGCTCGCGCTCGAAATCGAAGCGGGCCTGATCGGCGGCGCGGCGATTGATGCGCAGGGCGCGCCGCTCGACGACGCCACCGTGGCGCGCGCCAGACAGTGTCGCGGCGTGCTGCTCGGCGCCGTCGGCGGGCCGAAGTGGGATGCGCTGCCCGTAGAGAGCCGTCCCGAGCGCGGCCTGCTGCGCATCCGCCGCGAGCTCGGCCTGTATGCCAACCTGCGCCCCGCCGTGGTGTTTCCCGCGCTGGCCGAGGCTTCGACGCTGCGCCCGGAGGTGGTGCGGGACATTGACCTGCTGGTGGTGCGCGAACTCACCGGCGGCATTTACTTCGGCGAGCCGCGTGGCCGCGCGCTGGTCAGCGGCCGCCGCGAAGCGCGCAACACCATGGTCTATGACGAGGTCGAGATCGCGCGCATCGCACATGTCGCGTTCGCCGCCGCGCGCCGGCGGGGCCGCAGCGTCACCCATGTCCACAAGGCGAATGTGCTCGAGGTTTCGCAGTTGTGGGTGGAGGTGGTGAACGAGGTCGCCCGCGAGTACGAGGATGTGACGCTTCAGCATCAGCTCGTGGATTCCTGCGCGATGCTGTTGCTGTCCGACCCGGGGCGCTTCGATGTCATCGTCACCGGCAACCTGTTCGGCGACATTCTCTCCGACGAGGCGGCGATGCTGACCGGCTCACTCGGCATGCTGCCCTCGGCGAGCCTCGGCGCGGGCGGCGTCGGTCTCTACGAGCCGGTGCACGGCTCGGCGCCGGACATCGCGGGGCAGGACATCGCGAACCCGCTCGCCGCCATCCTGTCGGTGGCGATGCTCTTCGAGCACAGCTTCGAGCAGGCCGATTGCGCCCGGCGCATCCACGACGCCGTGACCGCAGTGTTGGACGACGGCCATCGCACCCGCGACCTGCTTCCCGTCGAAGCGGCGAGCCGCGCCCTGGGCAGCAAAGCGATGACCGACCGCGTGCTCGAAAAACTCGGCTGCTGACCCCGACCGGGGCGCTTCGCACCCCGTCCCATCCCGTTGACCGCCCCGAGCGGCTGCCGGAGTACTCAGGGCGTAGCTTGTGGGGAGAGGGTTCTTAAGGATGGGGAGGAGCGGTAGCCCCTCGGGGTAGTGTTCCGCCATGTCGAGCTTCAAACTCACTCTCGAATACGACGGCGGCGACTTCGAAGGCTGGCAGGAGCAGGCCGCCGGGCGTCGCACCGTGCAGGGGGTGTTGCGCGCGACGCTCGCGCAACTGGCGGGCGCGCCGCAGCATCTGACGGGTGCAGGGCGCACCGATGCCGGTGTTCACGCCGAGGGGCAGGTGGCGAGTGTGCGCCTGGCCACAAGTTTTGACGCCGCGAATCTTTTGCGCGCGCTGAATGCGCGGTTGCCGCACGATGTCGCGGTGCGGGCCTGCGCCGTGGCGGCAGAAAATTTTGACGCGCGCCGCGACGCACGCGCCAAACACTATCGCTACCGCGTCTGGAACGGCGCGCTGCGTTCGCCGTTGCGCCGCCGCCGCTTCGCACACACGCGCGTCCCCCTCGATGTAGAGGCGATGGCGCGCGCCGCAGGGGCGCTGCTCGGGCGGCATGACTTCAGCAGCTTCGAGGCCACCGGCAGCTCGCGCACGCACTCGGTTCGCACGCTCAGCCGTCTCGAGATCAGCGGCGCCGCTGGCGGCGAGATCCGCTTTGACTTCGAGGGCGATGGCTTCCTGCGCCACATGGTGCGCAACATCGTCGGCACGCTGCTCGAAGTCGGGGCCGGGCGGCGCGCGGCGGATTCGTTCGGCGCGCTGCTCGCCGCCCGGGACCGCAGCACCGCCGGCCCGACGACCCCGGCCTGCGGCCTGACGCTGCTGCGCGTGGACTATGGGGCGCGCTGACGCGCCCCATAGTCGCCATCCCATCCTGTTGACCGCGACCGGGGTGCTCCGCACCCCGCCCATCCTTTTGACCGCCCCGAGCGGCTGCCGGAAGGGGCACCGGTCGCTGACGCGACCGGCGCTTCGTGTCGTAACCGCTTGCTCACTTCGTCAGTGCCTGTACCCGCATCTTCGTCATTCCTGCCTATGCAGGAATGACTCCCGCAAAAGCGGGAATCCAGTTCGGCAGCGGCTCGGCGCGGTCAAAAGGCGTGACGGGGCGAAGCATCCCGCCACGCATCCCGCGTCAGGCCAGTTGTTCGAGCACTTCGTCGGGGATGTCGAAGTTGGCATACACGGCTTGCACATCGTCGAGTTCTTCGAGCGCGTCGAGCATGCGCAACATCTTCTCTGCGTCGCCGCCGCGCAGTTCCACGCTGCTCGCGGCTTCCATCGAGAGCTCGGCGCGGCTCGGGGCGAAGCCGGCGGCGGCGAGCGCATCGCGCACGGCTTCGAAATCCGCGGGCGCGGTCACCACCGTGAGCGGGTCGCCCTCGCGCAGATCCAGCGCGCCGGCTTCGAGTGCGGCTTCGAAGAGCGCGTCCGCGTCCGCCTTCGCGGCGTCGAAGCCGAGCAGCCCCTTCAGCTCGAACAGGTAGGCGACGCAACCGGGGTCGCCGAGTTTGCCGCCGGCCTGCGTGAAGATGTGGCGCACCTCGCTGACGGTGCGGTTGCGGTTGTCCGTCAGCCCCTCGACCAGCAGCGCGACGCCGGCGGGGCCGTAGCCCTCGTAGAGCACCTTTTCGTAGCGCTCGCCCGCGCCGCCGCCTGCGCCACGCGCCACGGCGCGCGAAATCGTGTCCTTCGGCATGTTGGCCGCGCGCGCGCGGTCGAGCGCCAGCCTGAGCCGCGCGTTGCCATCCGGGTCGGGGCCGCCCGCGCTGGCCGCCGTCACCAGCTCGCGGATCAGGCGGGTGAAGATGCGGCCCCGCTTCGCGTCCTGCGCGCCCTTGCGGCGCTTGATGTTGGCCCACTTGGAATGGCCCGCCATGGCGATTTCTCCCCGCTGTCTGAACTGCGCAAGGTACCAATTGGCGAAGCGGCGGCGGCGGCTCGCGCCAGTGACGGCTTACGACCTCAGTGCGCCACGCGCCAGTTCGGGCCGGTGCCCACGTCCACCACCAGCGGCACGGCGAGCTCAACGACCTGCTCCATCTGCGCGCGCACCAGTGCGGCGAGGGCGTCGGCGTGCTCGGGCGCGACCTCGAAGACCAGTTCGTCGTGCACCTGCAAGATCAGTTGCGTCTCGAAGGGCGCTTCCTGCAGCGCCGCTTGCACCTCCACCATCGCCTTCTTGATCAGGTCTGCCGCGCTGCCTTGAATGACCGTGTTCGTGGCCATGCGCTCTGCAGCCTGTCGCAGCGTGCGGTTGCGCGAGGCCAGCTCCGGCAGGTAGCGCCGCCGCCCGAGCAGGGTCTGCACGAAGCCCGACTCCCGCGCCCCGGCGCTGGTCTCGTCGAGAAACCGACGCACGCCCTGGTAGCGCTCGAAGTAGCGTGTGATCAGTTTCTGCGCCTCGGCCTGCGGAATGCCGAGCTGGTTGGCAATGCCGAACGCGCTCGAGCCATAAATGATGCCAAAATTAATAGCCTTGGCGGCGGCGCGCTGGTCTTCGCTCACTTCATCCGGGGCAACGCCCTGCACTTCGGCCGCGGTGCGGCGGTGCACATCCTCGCCCCGGGCAAAGGCCTCGATCAGGCTTTTGTCGCCGGAGTAGTGCGCCATCATGCGCAACTCCACCTGCGAGTAATCGGCGGAGAGCAGCAGCTTCCCTTCGGCGGGAATAAACGCCTCGCGGATGCGCGCGCCCTCGGCCGTGCGGATCGGAATGTTTTGCACGTTGGGGTGCTGCGAGGAGAGCCGCCCCGTCGCCGCGCCCGCCTGGTTGAAGGTCGGATGAATGCGCCCGCTTTGCGGGTTCACGAGCGGCGGCAGCGCATCCACATAGGTGCTCTTCAGTTTCGCAAGCCTGCGCCACGCCAGAACTTCCCCGGGCAGCGCGTGATGGGACGAGAGTTGTTCGAGCACACCCTCGTCGGTCGAATACCCGGTCTTGGTTTTTTTGATCGGGTCGAGCTTCAGCTTGTCGAAGAGGATCTGCTGCAACTGCTTCGGCGAGTTGATTTTGAACGCCTCGCCCGCCAGTTTGTGAATGCGGCCTTCGAGACGCGAAAGCGCGCGCGTGTATTCCCGCGAAAGTTCGGCCAGCAGCGCCTCGTCCACGCGCACGCCGCTGCGCTCCATCTTCGAGAGCACTGCAGTGAGCGGCAACTCGACCTGCTCGAAGAGCGCCGCGCTGCCGTCGCTCTGCTGACGCTCACGCAGGCGTGGCTCGAGCCCCAGCAGCACGCAGGCCTCGGCGCCGGCCCAGGCCGAGACCTCCTCGGCGGAAAGCTCCCGCGCCGCACGCGCCGCAGCGCCCCGCCCGGCGATTTTTTGCCAACTGCCGTGCTCGATGCCGAGCCACTGGCTGGCGAGCGCCGATGTGTCGCGCTTCCCGGCCGGGTCAACGAGAAACATCGCGAGTTCGATGTCGAAGGCCGGCAGCGGCAGCGGACTGCCGTGCTCGGCAAACAGCGTCTGCACCCGCTTGCTGTTGCGCGCAATCCAGGGCTTCGCTTCGCTGCCGGTGAGCAGGTCGCGCAGCACCGGAAGCGCAGTCTCGAAGTCGAGCGTGCTGCGCGCGGTGGTGGTGGTGATGGTTAAACCTTCGTCGTGGCCGAGTGACCAGTAGCTGGCGCGGCGGCGCTTGGCCTGCGCGTCGCTGCAAAGGGCGATGCCGACCGGCTCGGGGACGAGCCCGCCCGCTTCCGGGTCGCCCACCAGCACCAGCGCGATGCGCCTGGCCTTCTCGAGTTCGCGCGCCGATTTCTCGAGCGCCTTTTTGTTGCGCACCACTTCAACGGCGATTCCCGGTTGCGGCGTCTGGGCCGTCGCCGCCCCGCCGCTTTCGAGTTCCTCGCACAGGCGCCGGAAGCCGAGCCGCTTGTAGAGGGCGTGCAGTTTCTCATTGTCCGGTTCACGGATGACAAGCTCGTCGGGCCTGGCAGCGACGGGCGCATCGAGACGCAGCGTCGCCAGTTGCTTCGAGAGCCGGGCTTCGTCGGCGTGTGCTTCGAGCGCTTCGCGCGGACGCCTGGCCGTAAGCTTTCCGACATTTTCGAGCAGGGCATCCAGCGTGCCCCAGGTCTGGATCAACTTCGCCGCACCCTTCTCGCCGATGCCCTTGACGCCGGGGATGTTGTCGGAGGGGTCGCCGACCAGCGCGCGCAGGTCGAGCAACTGCGCAGGCGGAACGCCGAAGCGCTGCTCGACTTCAGCCGGGCCGATGTGCTGCTCCTTCATCGTGTCGAGCAACACCACGCGCTCCGAAACCAGTTGCATCAGATCCTTGTCGGTGGAGACCACCACCACCTTCATATCTTCGGGCGCACGGCTGACCAGCGTGGCGATCACATCGTCCGCCTCGAAGTCCGGCGCCTCGAGGATGGGAATGCGCCAGGCTTCGACCAGTTCGCGCAGCACCGGGAACTGCGCCGACAGATCTTCCGGCTGCGCTTCGCGGTTCGCCTTGTAGGCGCGGTAGAGCCGCTGACGAAAGACCTCGCCCGGCGGGTCCATCACCACCGCGACAAAGTCGGGCTGCTGCTCGCGCAGCACACGGCGCAGCATGTTGGCGAAGCCGAGCACCGCGCCGGTCGGCTCACCCGTGGCGGTGCGCAGGGGCGGCAGGGCGAAAAAGGCGCGGTAAATTGCATTCGCCGCGTCAATCAGGACGAGTTGCTTCATGGGGGGCGTTAAAGTTACGGCAGCAAGCGCCGCGCGGCTACGGCTGCGCCGACGGGCGGCGCGCGCTAGCGGCGCACGGCGCGCGCGAAGCAGGCGCAGAGGTCGGCGACGGTGACGACGCCCTCCACCTCCTCGTCCTGAAGCTCCACCCCGAAGCGCTCCTCGATCGCCAGCAGCAACTCGACCACATCGAGGGAATCCACACCGAGGTCGTCCTGAAGCCGCGCCTCGGGTGAAAGCGCTTCGACTTCGACGCCGAGCTGGGCGGCCACCAGCTCCATGAACTTCGGCGGGAGTTCGTCGTTCATGCGCGCTCACCGGCGCTGCAGGCGGGCGCGGCGAGCCCGCTCAGGAAGAGTTCGAGGCCGGTTTCGAAGACCTCGGCGACGGGGCGACGCAG
Organism: Myxococcota bacterium; assembly: GCA_020027245.1. Lineage (GTDB taxonomy): Bacteria > Myxococcota_A > UBA9160 > UBA9160 > UBA6930 > JAHRAN01. The sequence goes on along the minus strand of JAHRAN010000184.1, from coordinate 19,069 downwards.
CAACTCCCGCTGCGTGCTGACGAGTTCGATCTGAATCACGCCGTTGGCCGTCGTCCAGAGAATGTTGGCGACCTCCCAGGGGTCGCGGTCTGCAAACTCGCCGCTCTCGACGCCGCGCTTCACCACCTCGGCCAGAATGCCGAGGCAGCTCTCCCACAGCCCGGCCACGCTCTCGACCACTTGCGCCGGAAGCTCGCCGATCAGGCTCTGGTTCTCGAAGGCCCAGAAAATGCGGAAGTACTCGCGGTGGGTGACCCAGTGCTCGAAGTAGAAGCGACCGAGGGCGCGCACCCTGTCCGTGGCGCTGCCCGGTTGTTTTGCGACCTCGCGCATCTTGCTCTCGAAGGCCGCGCCGTTCTCGGCCAGCACCGCGACATAGAGATCGCCCTTGTTCTCGAAGTAACGGTAGAGCGTGCCCTTTGCGACCTCGGCGCTCTGCGCCACCTCGTTCAAGTTGGCATGTTGAAAGCCGTCGCGGAAAAAAACCGTGCGCGCGCAGTCAATAATTCTGCGGCGCTTCTCGACCCTGCGCGCCGCGCGTTTTTGTACTTCGGTTTCAGATTGCATCGCTGCCCTCGTAACGGTAGGGCGCAAACAGGTCGGTGTTCAGGTAGCGCTCGCCGAAACTCGGCAGCACGACCACGATGGTCTTGCCCCGGTTGACCGGCCGCGCGCCATATGCGCAGGCTGCGACCACGGCGGCGCCGGAGGAGATGCCGCAGAGCAGGCCCTCCTCCCGCGCCAGACGACGCGCCATGGTCATCGCGTCCTCGTCGCCAACGCCGATTACCTCGTCGAGCAACTCGGTGTCGAGCACCTGCGGGATGAAACCGGCGCCGATGCCCTGAATGCGGTGCGGCCCCGGCGCGCCCCCGGTCAGCACCGGCGAGGCCTCGGGCTCCACCGCAATCGCCTCGAATGTGGGCTTTCGCTGCTTCAGCACGCGCGCGACGCCGGTGATGGTGCCGCCGGTGCCGACGCCCGAGACCAGCGCGTCAACGCGGCCGTCCGTGTCCTGCCAGATCTCCAGCGCCGTCGTGCGCTCGTGCACCTCCGGGTTCATCGGGTTCATGAATTGCTGCGGCATGAACGCATTCGGCAGGTTGTCCGCCAACTCGTTCGCGCGCTCGATGGCGGCGTGCATGCCGCCCTTGCCCTCGGTCAGAATCAGGCGCGCACCGAAAGCGCGCAGCGTGACGCGCCGCTCTTCGCTCATCGTGTCCGGCATCACCAGCACGCACTCGTACCCCTTGACCGCGGCGACGAAGGCGAGCGCGATGCCGGTGTTGCCGCTGGTCGGCTCGACCAGCACCGTGCGTCCCGGCTCGATCAGGCCATCGCGCTCGGCGGCCTCGATCATCGAAAGCCCGATCCGGTCCTTGACGCTGCCCGCCGGGTTCTGCCCCTCGAGCTTCGCGAGCAGCAGCGCGTCCACTTCGGCTGCAACCTTGTTGAGCCGCACCAGCGGGGTGCGCCCGATCAGTTGCGCGACGTTATCCGCCACCTTCATCCGATGTACTCCGTGTGGGCGGGGCGAAGGGCCCGGTCGTCAGCAAGCCTAGCCCCGGCTGCGCCAGCGGGCGACGGCTTGCGAAGCCGCGCGGCGCGTGATTGTGTTTCACATGTGCAAATCGAGTTCTTCTACGACTACGGCAGCCCCTACAGTTATCTGGCCGACGCGCTGTTGCCCGCGCTCGCCGCGCGTCACGGCGTGGCGCTGCAGCACCGGCCGCTGCTGCTCGGGGCCGTGTTCAAGGCGACCGGCAACCGCTCGCCGATGCAGGAGCCGACCCTGGCAAAGCGGCGCTACGGCGGCGCGCAGCTGCAGCGCACGGCGGCGCTGCACGGCATCGCCTTCGCGCCCAACCCGCACTTTCCCATCAACACCCTCGCCGTGATGCGCCTCGCCGTCGCCGCGCAGCGCGAAAATGTTTTTGAGACTTTTCACCGCGCGCTCTACCCGGCCTTCTGGCAGCGCGGGCTCGACCTCGGCGCGCGGGCCGTACAAGAAGCGGTGATCAACGACGCCGGTCTCGACGCGCAAAAACTTTTGCGCCGCGCGGCGGCGGATGATGCGGTCAAAGCCGAGCTGCGCGCCAACACGGAGGAGGCCGTCGAGCGGGGCGTCTTCGGCGCGCCCACCTGCTTCGTCGGCGCGCAGATGTTCTTCGGCGTGGATCACCTGCCCCATCTCGAACACGCCCTGCGAGAGCGCAGCTTTGCTACGCGGGCTGGCGCGTGAAGACGGCCATCGCCATCGGCGGCGCGGCCTCGGGCGGCCGGCGCGACTTCGAAGAGACCGCAGCCTTCGCGCTCGAGGCCGAGAAGCTCGGCGTCCATCAAGCCTGGAGCGCGGAGGCCTGGGGCTACGATGCGGTTTCCACCCTCGCCTGGCTGGCGGCGCGCAGCACCCGGCTGACGCTCGGCACCGGCATCATGCAGATCAGCGCGCGCACGCCGAGCATGACGGCGATGACCGCGATGACGCTGGCCGCCCTGACGGGCGACCGCTTCATCCTCGGCCTCGGCGCTTCGGGGCCGCAGGTTGTAGAGGGGCTTCAGGGGCAGCGCTTTCGCAAGCCGCTCACGCGCATGCGCGAGACCATCGAGATTGTGCGTCAGGCGTTTCGCGGTGAGAAACTTCACTATCAGGGCGAGCACTTCGTACTGCCGCTGCCCGGCGGCGAGGGACGGGCGCTGCGGCTCGCGCAGGCGCCGAACCCGAACATCCCCATCTGGCTCGCCACGCTCTCGCCCCGCGCGCTCGAGCTGACCGGCGAACTGGCGGACGGCTGGCTCGGCACTTCGTTCACGCCAGAGGCGGCGGACGCGCACCTCGTGCACCTGCGCCGGGGCGCCGAGCGCGCGGGCCGAAGCTTCGCTGAGTTGACGCTGTGCGTGGGCGCGCCCGTCGCCTTCTGCTCCGACCCGGCAAAGCTCATCGCCGCTGCGAAACCCAACATGGCGTTCCAACTCGGCGCCATGGGCTCGGCGCGCACCAACTTCTACAACGACGCCTACCGGCGCGGCGGTTTCGAAGACGCCGCCCGCGAAGTGCAGCGGCTGTGGCTTGCGGGACGACGCGAGGAGGCCGCAAAGCGCGTGCCGGACGAGATGATCCGCCGCACCACCCTCTTCGGCGACGAGGAATTCGTGCGCGAGCGCATCCGCCGCTACCGCGACGCGGGCATCGGAGTGCTGCGCCTCGACCCGCGCGGGCGCGACCAAAAGGCCCGCCTCGACAATCTGGCGCGCGCGCTGCAGATCGTCCGGGGGTGCTGACACACCCGGACGGGAATCATCGGCTAGACTGCGGGGCCGGAAATGGAGCTTTGATGCTTTCCCGCATGGACGATTACCCCATCCACCAGACTTCGGAGCCGCTGGCGCTTCCGGCCTCGACCGACCGCAATGTGTATGACCGCTACTGGTGGAACGGCTACCGGGACGACGGCGCTTTCTACTTCGGCATCGGGGCAGCCCGCTACCCGAACCTCGAGATCATGGACTGCGGTTTTTCGCTCGTGGTGGATGGCGTACAACACGCCTTTCACGCCTCGCGCCGCGCGCCACGGGATCCCACCGAGCTCTGCGTCGGCCCCTTTCGGATCGAAATCCTTACGCCGATGAAAAGTCTGCGCATCGTGCTCGACGACAACGAGACCGGGCTTGCGGGCGAGCTTTTGTGGACGCCGCGCACCGCCAGCATTGCGGAAGGGCAGCAGCGCGCGCGGCGGCGCATCGGCCACATGGAGGCCACGCGCTTCAACCAGTTCGGCCGCTGGCAGGGGGAAATCCGCTACGAGGGCAAGCAGTTGCGCATTGACCCGGCGCGGGTGCTCGGCACCAAGGATCGCAGTTGGGGCATCCGCCCGGTCGGCGACCCGGCGCCGCCCGGCGCGCCGCCACGGCATGCCGGTGGCGTGTTCTTCCTGTGGGCGCCGCTGCACTGGCCCGAGCGCTGCACGCACCTTTGCCTGTTCGAAAACGAACACGGCTGGCCCTGGCACTTCGACGGGATGATCTGCCCCGTGTACGAAGACCCGTCCCGGTTGCCGCCCGGCGTCGAGGACCCCGGTGTCGAGGCTCTGGCCGCCGGCGAGCACCAGATTGACTTCATCCCCGGCACGCGCCGCGCCGCAGCGGCCCGCTTCACGCTGATCACCAACGACGGGCAGCGCGAAGAGATCCAACTCGACCCGGTGCTCTGCTTTCGCATGAAGGGCATCGGGTACATGCACCCCGAATGGGGGCACGGTCGCTGGAAGGGCGAGCTCGCCATCGGCGGCGAAAGCTGGAAGACCAGCGACCTCGACGAGCTGGCGCTCGAGAACCTGCACATCCAACAGGTGGTGATGGCAAAGAGCGGCGAGCGGCGGGGCATCGGCGTGCTGGAGCAGATCCACCTGGGCCCGCACCGTCGCTACGGCTTTCGGGAATTGCGCGACGGCGCGACGCCGACAGCCGCTCGGGGCGGTCAAAAGGATGGGCGGGGTGCGACAGCACCCCGGGCGGCGCGAAACCGATGAAGCGCTTCGAGAACAAGGTGGCGCTGATCAGCGGCGCGGCCGCCGGCATCGGCCGCGCGACGGCGGAGCGCCTGGCCAGCGAGGGCGCCTCCGTGTTCATCGTTGACATCGAGCTTGCGGGGCTCGAAGAGAGCGCGCAGCGCATCGCCCACGCCGGCGGCGCGGTGCAGCACGCGCGCTGCGATGTCAGCGACGAGCAGCAGATCCGCGATACCGTGCAGCGCTGCGTGGCGCACTTCGGACGGCTCGACGCGCTTTGCAACATCGCGGGCGTGCTGCTGCTCGAGCACTTCGAAAAAATCACCGCCAAGGAGTTCCGCCGCGTGCTCGATATCAACCTGACTGGAACTTTTCTGATGTGTCAGGCCGCGATGCCCCACCTGCTGGCGAGCGGGGGCAACATCGTGAACATGTCCTCCACTTCGGCGCTGGCCGGCATGCCCTACGGCGCGGCATATGGAACCAGCAAGGGGGGAGTCAGCGCGCTGACCCGGACGCTGGCGGTGGAATATGCAAAGCAGGGTGTTCGCGTCAACGCCATCAACCCGGGCTCGATCAAAACCGCCATGGGCAGTGGCGACAACCTGCCCGAGAACCCGGACATGAAGCTGGTGATGCGCGCGATGCCGCTCGACCGTGCGCGCGACCCCGAGGTGATCGCCGCGGTGGTGGCCCTGCTCGCCAGCGACGACGGCGCGCACATCAACGGGACGGAAATCCGCGTGGACGGCGGCACGCTCTCGTAACGCGGCGGCTTAAGGGGCCGCCGGTTCCTCGAGCGGCGCGTCCCACATCGAATCGAGGAAGTAGCCCGAGAGCTTCGACACGCAGAGCATTCCGAAGTAGAGCACGAACAGCGCCGCAAGGGACGCGACCAGCCAGCGAAGCCAGGGCCCGCGCGCGCGCGGGGATGATTTTGCAAGCGCCGGTCTGGCGTCGCTCACAACTCGGTGGCCAGCGCGCGGCGCAGCAGCCAGGCTTCGCGCGCGCGCAGCGCGAGCAAGCCGAAGCCCAGACACAGCAGCACCCACCAGGCCGGGTCGCCGATGATCGGCAGGTTCACGAGCACCGTCACCACCAGCAGGCCTGCAAGCAGCGCCAGCCCGAACTCCCGCAGACGCTCGCTCTGCGGCTTTGTAATGTGCCGGCCCAGCAGCACCGCCACGGCGAGGAAGGCCAGATAGCCCGCCACCAGATAGAGCAGCAGCGTCAGGATGGCGAGCGGGATGCCGACGACGGTGAGCACCAGAAAGATGCAACCCGCCAGCACCACCGGCAGCGACGCGGCGCCCGTTACCAGAGTCAGCGCGAACTCGGAGCCGCTCCGGATGCGGAACTGAAACAAACCCGGGAGCAGCAGGTAGAGGATCAGGCCGACGCCGAATGCGCCCGCCAGCCAGACCACGCGCCACAGGTAGAAGTGGGTGCTGCCGAAGGGGCTGCGCGGCTCGTGCTCGAAGTCCCACTCGATGAAGCGAATGCCGCCGGCAATGACGGCGCCTTCGTCCACCCGGGCGGCGCTCTCGTCGGGCGTGGAGAGCGCCACCTCGCCGCCGACCTTTGCACCGGCGGTGAAGTGCAGGTCTTCCGCGTGAATCGTTCCGTCGCGCTCGATGCTTCCTGAGATCTGCAGGGTTTCGACATACGCGATCAGGTCCCGCGCGATCTGTCCGTCGAGCACCGTCTGATCTGCGAACACGACGAGGTCGCGGCCAACCGCTCCGCTCTCGCTCAAAGCGAAGTGCTCGGCGGCGACCGTCGCGCTCTTCGCAACCGGCGCATCCAGATGTAAATGCTCGCCCGCGGCGAACAGGCTGCCCTGTACGGCTTCGGCGACCCGGATCTTCCCGGCGGCCACGAACAGACTGCCCTGAACCGGGCTTTCGATGTCAATGTTGCGACCGGCCAGAATCAGGTTGCCAGCCACCGTTCCCGTGATCTCGAGTTCCTCGCCAGCCGCAATCAGATTGCCCTCGATCACGCCGTGCACCTCGATCTGATTCGCCGAGATCACCGCGTCGCCCGCCACGACGCCGTCAATCGTCACCAGCTCGCTGGTTGCGAAGAAGAGGCCGTCCACGCGCTCGTCCCGGGCGAGGTGCACCTGCTCATCGTCGTCGCGGAGAACGACAGCGGCGTCGGCCGCGGGCGCAGAGAGCAGCAGCGCGAGTAGCGCAGCGGCGAGGCCGCCCGTGATGCGTCGCGCCAGCGCGCTCACCAGAAAGCTGCCGAGGGCGGCGAGGCCGGCGACCACGCCGACGCCCACCGCCAGCTCGAGCAGTCCCTGACGCTCATCCTGAAGCAGAAACATCGTGTTCCAGAACATGTCGCTTACTCCCAGTGTTCGGGCGGGGTGAAGCCAGGCGATGGCCTGGGGCAGACGCGCGTCGAGGATGAAACCCGCGACCGTCGCGATGCCCACCGCCAGCGCAATGCTGAGTGGCAGACCGAGCGCCGTGGCGCGCGCGGGCGCCGGCGCGCGGCTCGGGTGCAAGGCGCCGCGCAGCGCGTCGCCGAGCACGCGGGCCTCGTCGCGCAACGCGAGCACGCGCCGCCGGCAGCGCTCGCAGTGAATCAGGTGCGTCTCGACGCTGCGCGCCCGGCTGGCGTCGAGTTCGCCGTCCGCGTAGGCGGCGGTCACCCACTCGGGCTGACAAGTCATCGTTTAATCCCCCCTCCCCCCTCGCGCATACCGAGTGCGCTGCGCACCCGGAGCTTGGCCCGGAACAGAACCACGCCGACCTGCCCGGGCGAAATTTCGAGCGCGCGGGCGATTTCGGCATACGAAAGCTCGGCGAAGTAACGCAGCGCGAGCACCGAGCGCAACGGCAACGGCAGCGCGTCGAGCGCAGCGTGCAGTTCGCGCTGCCGCTCGCTCGCAAGCAGCAGCGAAAGCGGACCCGCCGTCTGCGCGGGCAGATCCTCGGCCTCGAGCTCGGCGCGGGTGAAGAGCCGCCCCTCTTTCGCGCGCCGACGCAGGCAGTCCACACAGTGATGAGCGGCGATGGCGAGCAGCCAGGTGCGAAGCGGGCGCGACCGGTCGTAAGTGGCGAAAGCGCGCTGCGCGCGCAGGAAGACCTCGCTTCGCGCGTCAGCGGCGTCGTCCTCGCCCAGCATCTGGCGACAGAGCCGCGCCACATCCTGCGCGTGGGGCTGATAGCGCTCGGCGAAGCTGTGGCGCGCGCCCGGTGCAGCCTGCGCCGGGGCCGGGGCGGCGGCCCGACCCTGCGCCTCGCGTTGCTCCGCCAAGCTGCCTCCCCAAGGGGACACGGCCGCCGCCGGCAGCAGCCCCGCCTCCCGATTGAACGCCATCGCAATCGTCATACTCAACTGTACTACGAACCAGCACGCCGATTTATTACAGGGGGTCGCTTGCGCGCCTCTGGCGCGGCCCAAGACGGGCGCGTCTGCCCATAAGCCACTTTTGAGTACTCCGACAGCGGCTTCAAGACGCGGTCAACGGGGCTTCCTTCAGTTCAGGTCGGCATCCTTCCAGTAGCGGGTGCCGACCAGGTTGACCTGCAGCATCAACCCGTTCTCGGTGAACTGAAAGACCTCGAAGCTGGCGTCGGGGACGCCGGCGGCGCTCGAGCGCTCGCCCACGCGACCACTCGCCCCGGCGCCCGAGACGCCGCCCGCCACGGCGCCGCGGCCGGAGAGGCCCGCGCCGGTGTCGCCGCCGCTGATCGCAGTCGCCTCGCCTTCGACGCCGAACTCGAGCCCCTCGACGATGAAGCGCTCGAAGGCCGCGCGCTCGTGGAACACGAAGAACAGGCGCAGATCTTTTACGCCGACGCCGAGCCCCACGCCCGCTTCGGCGACGCGCATGAACACGTCCTCGCCGCTCTGGTTGTCGTGGGCCAAGCCGTAGCCCGCGCCGCCGCTGAAGAACAGCACCTGCAGCTGCAGCTTGCTGAAGACGGCATAGCCCTCGGCCTGCTTGAGCCGCTGACTGGCGGCGGGGTTCGCGCGCACCAGTTCCTGAAACGCCGCGTCGCGCATTGCGCGAATGTCCTGGCGCTGGCTTTCGAGCGTCGGCCCCCTGGCCGTGACGCAACCGAAAAGCGCGCCGAGTGAAAGCAACAACGCGAGCCAGACCCGAAACGTCCGCATGATCACACCCCTCTCCCCACGAGCCGCGCGCAGACTGACAGGGATTTATCCGAGGCGCCCACCCGCCGGGGCGGGGCGGGCTAGAGCGCTTTGAGAATGGCGTCGGCTGACGACACTTCGAACTTCATCGGCTGCTCGACGGCCAGATGCGTCACCACGCCGTCCTCGACGACGGCGGCGTAGCGCTGTGAGCGCAGCCCCATACCGAACTTCGCCGCGTCCATCACGAGCCCCGTGGCGCGGGTGAAGTCCGCACTGCCGTCCGCAACCAGCGTGACCTTATCGCCGACCTCGCGGTCCCGCGCCCAGGCGTCCATCACGAAGGCGTCGTTGACCGAAAGGCAGTAAATCGCATCCACGCCCTTCGCGCGCAAGGCGCCTGCCTGCTCGACGAAACCCGGAAGATGCTGCGCCGAGCAGAGCGGCGTGAATGCTCCCGGGACAGCGAAGAGCACCGCCTTCTTGCCGGCAAAGAGTTCGTCGCTGCTGACATCCTGCTGACCCTCGGCGCTCACAACTTTGAGCTTGACCGAGGGCATCCTGTCTCCAACCTGAATCGCCATGGTTCCTCCTTGAGGTGGTGGTGGAGCGCCGAGAATAACCCAACCCAACCTTAAGAACCCTCACCCGGCGGCGGGCTACAAGGCCCGTCGCCTCCCTCTCCCAGAGGGAGAGGGGAACAAAGAGAGGGCGGAAAAGTAATTGGGTGCGGAAGTGACCTCTTCTCCCTCTCCCTTTGGGAGAGGGCTGGGGTGAGGGTTCTCAAGGCTGACCAGCGGGCGCAGCCCGCTGGGCGCCGAAGTCGTAGGCGTGCGAGCCGTGCTCGGCGAGGTCGAGCCCCTCGAGCTCTTCCGCCTCGCTGACGCGCAGGCCGAGCGTCCACTTGAGCGGCAGCAGAATCGCAAAGGCCAGGCCCGCGCTGGCGACGCCGTAGCAGACGACGCCGAGCAACTGCGTGAGGAAGCGGTGCTCGGGGTTCTGCGAGAACAGGCCGACCGCAAGCGTGCCCCAGATGCCGCAGACGAGGTGCACCGGGATCGCGCCCACCGGGTCGTCCAGACGGATGCGGTCGAAGAGCAGCACCGACGCTACGACCAGCACGCCCGACACCAGGCCAATCAGCAGCGCGCCGCTGAGGCTCACCGTGTCCGCGCCGGCGGTGATGCCGACCAGGCCGGCCAGAATGCCGTTCAGCGACATCGAAAGGTCGGGCTTGCCTGCCAGGCCCCAGGAACTGGCCATCGCGGCGGAGGCGCCGGCGGCGGCGGCGATGGTGGTGGTCACCAGCGTGTAAGAGGTCAGCGCCGGGTCGGCGGAGAGCACCGAGCCGCCGTTGAAGCCGAACCAGCCGAGCCACAGCAGGAAGACGCCGAGCGTCGCGAGCGGCATGCTGCTGCCGGGGATGGGCATCATGCGCTCTTTCGTGTACTTGCCGAGGCGCGGCCCGAGCAGCAGCACCGCCACCAGCGCCGCCCAGCCGCCGACCGAGTGCACCAGGGTCGAGCCAGCGAAGTCGTAGAAGCCCAGCGCGTCGAGAAAACCGCCGCCCCACTTCCAGGAACCCGCGACCGGATAGACCAGCCCCACGAACAGAGTGGCGAACAACATGAAGGAAGGAAGGCGGATGCGCTCCGCGACGGCGCCGGAGACGATGGTCGCCGCGGTGGCCGCAAACATCGCCTGAAACAGGAAGTCCGTGTAGTAGCTGTAGCCGCCGTCGGCGTAGGCGGCGGTGTTGTCCGCCGTCGCCAGCGCTTCGAGGCCGAAGCCCGCAAAACCGAGGACGCCGTTCCACTCGCCCGGATACATCAGGTTGAAACCGACCAGCGCGTAGCAGAGCACGCCAGCGGTCAGGATGAAGGTGTTCTTGAACAGAATGTTCACCGTGTTCTTCGAGCGGGTCATCCCCGATTCGAGCATGGCGAAACCCAGGTGCATGATGAAGACCAGCCCCGTGCAGAGCATCATCCAGACGTTGTTGGCGACGAACTCGCCCTGGCTGACAACGCTTTCGGCCAGCGCGGCGTCGGGCAAAAGCAGCAGCGCCACGAGCGCGATTGCACAGGTCCACGTCCAAGTCTGATTTAACTTGTCCAAGGTCTTTTTTACGGTCATTGCTGCGGTCCTTTCTGAAGCGCTGTCGGCAGCGCGATGGCGATGGCGCGCGGCCCCCTCCCCCGACGGACGCGCCCCGGTCAGAGGGCAAAGCAAACCGCGTGCCAGTTGGGAAACCGCATCGAGACGCGGCCTGAGAGCGCTCGCGCCCGGCGCGCCGGACGAACTGCCCGACAAACGGGCAGCCCTGCCCAGCCTTGAGAACCTCACCCGGGGTGCTGCGCACCCCACCCTCTCCCAGAGAGAGGGGGAATTACATGAGCGACAGGGCGGCGAGCTTGTGCAGCAGCCGGGCGGCCACGTTCAGGTCCCACTCGGCCAGCGCCTCGTGCGGCCCCGGCGGGCCGGGCGCCACTTCGCAGAGATCGAAGCCCACGATCTGCCGACCCGAGTGGCGCAGCGTTTCGAGTAGATGCACGGCTTCCCGGAAATCGAGACCGCCGGGCACGGGCGTGCCGGTGTGCGGGCAGAAGCGCGGGTCGAGGCCATCCACATCGAAGGAAATGTGCACCCGCGCGGGCAGGCGCTCGACGATTTCCAGACACAGGTCATGCCAGGCCCGCCCGCGAAAGGTCGCGGCGCGCAGCGCGTGGTCATAAAAGGTGCTGATGCGTTCATCGCCAGCGGCGCGCCGCTGCTCCGCTTCGGAGTAGTCGCGCACGCCGACCGCGACCAGTTGCGTTATCGCGGGAACTTCCTCCAGCAGGTTGTGCACAATCGAGGCATGAGAATACCGGTAGCCGTCGAAGGCCACGCGCAGGTCGTGGTGCGCGTCTATCTGCAGCACTCCGATTTCGCCGTGGGCCTTTGCCAGCGCGCGAATCGCGCCGAAGGGAGCAGAGTGATCGCCCCCCAGCACGCCGACCTTCTTGCCCGCAGCGAGGAGCCGCGCGACTTCGTCTTGCAACTCGGCGTTCAGTTGCGCGCTGGCGCGGTTCACCGCCTGCCGGTCGCCCAGCAAAGCCGCCGCGCAGGCAACGGCGTTGGCCTCTGCCCAGCCCTTGTGAAGCGGCGCAAGCGCAACCTCCGCGCCCACGCTGCGGCGGGCAAAAGCGTCATACAAGTCCAGTTGATGCGAGGCGCGCACGATGCGGCCCGGTGTCTCGGATGCCCCGCGTCCGTAACTGAGCGTCGGCTCCCAGGGCACGCCGACGATGACCAGCGCGGCCGCCTCGGGCCTGGTGTCGAAACCGAAGAGCCCCGAGTCCGGCGGCGCGGGCGCGTCCGCGCCATCGCCCTCGCTCATCGCGCGCGCAGCGCTTTGGCCATGCGCTCGAGGGCGCGCTCGAGCAGCGCGCGCGAAGTGGCGAAGTTGAGGCGCACGAAGTCATCACCCTCCGGGCCGAAGAGCCGCCCGTTGGAGAGCGCCACCCGGCTGCGCTCAAAAAAGAAGCGCCAGGGATAGGGTTCGAGCGCCGCCTCGCGACAGTCGAGCCAGGCCAGATAGGTGGCCTCGGGGGCAAAGCAGCGCAGGCCCGGAAGCTCGCTGCGCACGAAGTCGCAGGCGTAGTCTCGGTTCGCGCGCAGGTAGGCGAGCACGGCGTCGAGCCAGGGCGAGGCAAAGCGCCAGGCCGCCTCGGTCGCCAGCAAGCCCGAAGCCGAAAGCCCGCCGCGTAGATGCTGCGGCAGCGCACAGAACTCGCGCTGCAGCGCCTCGCTGCCAAAGTGGACGACGGCGCAGCGCAGGCCGGCGATGTTGAAGGCCTTCGAGGCCGAGTTCAGCGTAATCGTGCGCGCCGCCACCGCAGGCGACAAAGACGCAATGGGGATGTGCGGCGCCGCACCGGGGTACACCAGGTCGGCGTGAATCTCGTCGCTGATCACGAGCAACTCGTGCTCGACTGCGATGTCGGCAATCGCCTGCAGCTCCTCGCGCCGATAGACGCGCCCGGTCGGGTTGTGCGGGTTGCAGAGCAGCAGGATGCGCGCCTCACGGGCGCGCGCGCGCAGGTCGTCGAGGTCGAGTTCGAAGCCCCGCTCCGTCTGCTTCAGCGGGTTGTTCACGAGCCGGCGCCCCAGTGTTTCGAGGGTCTCGATGAAGGGCGGGTAAATCGGGCGCTGCACGATCACCCCCTCGCCCGGTTTCGAGAACTGCTGCACCGCAATGTAGATGGCCTGCACCACTTCGCTGGTCAGCTCCACCCGGCCCGGCTCGATGCGCCAGCCGAAGCGACGCTGCATGCGCTCGGCAAAGAGCGCGGGCAGGGGCGTCGGGCCGGGGTGCGTCGGATAACCGAAGTCGCCCGCGTCGAGTGCGCACTGCAAGCGCCGCCGGATCGGGTCGGCCACTTCGAAGTCCATGTCGGCGACCCAGAGCGGCAGCACGTCGTCGGGGTAGTGCCGCCACTTGTCGCCGCTGCGCTGGCGCAGCACCGCCTCGTCCACCGCGTCGAAGTTGACCGGCCCGTTGCGCAGCGCGGGCTCGACGGCCAATAGCGCGCGCTCGAGTTCGGACGCCGCAGGTATGTCCTTCGCACCCGCGCGCTCGAGCCATGAGGCGCCGTGCTCGCGCAGCGCCGCGAGTGTTTGATCAATCGCATCGCCGCCGCGCGCAAAGGCCGTTATCTCGTCGCGCCCCTCGGGGTCGAGATGCCAGTGCGCCCCGCGCGCAAAACAGTCGAAGCGCAGCCACTCGCGCCCCGTAGCGGCGTCGCAGAGCCGCAGCGTCGGCCCCCCCGTGGCGGCGGCAAAGGCGTCGGCGCCGGGCGCACGGTGCTCGACCGCAAGCCGCAGCGCACCCGCCTGCACGCAGACCGGGCTGCCAGGCGGCGCCGTGGCGGGCGACGCAGCGGCGGCGGTTTGGCGGGATGACGGCATCCGCGCAGTGTACCCCGGTGAGGGGCATACGCCCCTCACCCTTGCCCCCTCTCCCGGAGGGGGAATAGAACCAAGCGCGAGAGGGACCTCTGCTCCCTCTCCCCTTGGGAGAGCGCCGTCTCCCCTATGGGAGACGGCGGGGGTTCGGGTTCTTAAAGGATGGGCGGGGTGAGGGTTCCAGGGGTTTGTTGCTAGTTTCGCGCGACCTCAAGAGGGGCTCCCATTGGCCGAATTCGAGAGCATTGACCCGCAGGCGTTGCCACGGCGCTATGACGCCGCCGAGACCGAGGGCCGCTGGGAGCGGGCTTGGCGGGAAGCGAAGCTCCATCACTACGACGAGACCAGGCCGCGCGAAGAGACCTTCGTGGTGGACACGCCGCCGCCCACGGTTTCGGGCGCGCTGCACATCGGCCACGTCTTTTCCTACACGCAGACCGATGTGATCGTGCGCTATCAGCGCATGCGCGGCCGCAACATCTTCTATCCGATGGGTTGGGACGACAACGGCGTGCCGACCGAGCGGCGCGTGCAGAACCTGTTCCATGTGCGCTGCGACCCAAGCCTGCCACCAGAACCTGGGCGCGCGCTCGAACCCGCCACGGCGAAACTGCGCAAGAAGCCGCCGCGCGCCATTGCGCGGCGCGACTTCCTCGACCTCTGCGGCCGCGTCACCAGCGAAGACGAGCGCGCCTTTTGCGAGTTGTTTCGCCGCATCGGACTCTCTGTTGACTGGCGCAGCGAATACAGCACCATCAACCCGCGCTGCCGACAACTGGCGCAGCACTCTTTCCTCGACCTGTTCGAGAAGGGACACGCCTACACCCTCGAAGCGCCCTTCATGTGGGACGTTGACTTTCAGATGGCGCTCAGTCAGGCGGATGTGGAGGATCGTCTGCAGCCGGGCGCCTGGCACGACATCGAGTTCGGCGTGGTCGGCGAGGACACGGGTTTTGTGATCTCGACGACGCGGCCCGAGTTGCTGCCGGCCTGCGTCGGCGTCACCGCGCACCCCGAGGATTCGCGCTTTCGCCACCTGTTTGGCAAGCGCGCGCGGACGCCGCTGTTTCACGCGCCGGTGCCCATCTTCGCAAGCGAACGCGCCGACCCGGAAAAGGGCACCGGCATCCTGATGATCTGCACCTTCGGCGACCAGAGCGATGTCGAGTGGTGGCGCGAAGAGAAGCTGCCGCTGCGCCAGGTGCTGGGGCGCGACGGACGGCTGCGCGCCGAGCCGCATTTCGGCGAGGGCGTCTTCGAAAGCCTCGAGCCCGACGCCGCAAACCGCTGCTACGCCAAACTCAAAGGCAAGCGCGTCGGGCAGGCGCGGCGTCGCGTGGTCGAATTGCTGAGCGATGCGGCGAACGCTGCCAGCGGCCGGCCTGCGCCGCTTCGGACTGCGCCGCGCCCGATGGAGCACGCGCTGCGCTTCTATGAGAAGGGTGAGCAGCCGCTCGAAATTCTGCCGAGCCGCCAGTGGTTCATCCGCCTGCTCGACAAGAAGGACGCCCTGCTGCAAAAAGGCGCCGAGGTGCGCTGGCGGCCGCCGCACATGGAGCAGCGCTTTCGCGACTGGACGCAGAACCTGGCCCTCGACTGGTGTGTGAGCCGCCAGCGCTACTTCGGTGTGCCGATTCCAGTCTGGTACCCGCTCGACCAAAGCGGCAGGCCGAGTTACGACGAAGCCATCGTCGCCGACGCGGCGGCGCTCCCGGTGGACCCGATGACGGACACGCCGCCGGGTTACAGCGAAGCGCAGCGGGGCAGCGCCGGTGGTTTCATCGGCGAGGCCGACATCTTCGACACCTGGTTCACTTCATCGCTCTCGCCGCAGATCGGCAGCGGCTGGCCGCTCGACCCGGCGCGTCACCAGAGACTCTTTCCGGCGGATCTGCGCCCGCAGGCGCACGAGATCATCCGCACCTGGGCTTTTTATACGATTGCGAAGGCGCTGCTGCACGAGGACAAGGCGCCGTGGCGCAACATCGCCATCTCGGGCTGGGTGCTCGACCCGGAGCGCAGGAAAATGTCAAAAAGCATCGGCAATGCGCTGACGCCGCTGCCGCTGATCGAACAATTCTCCGCCGACCCGGTGCGCTACTGGGCGGCGAGCGCGCGGCTCGGCGTGGACACCGCCCTCGATGAAGCGGTGTTCCGCGTGGGGAAGCGACTCGTCACCAAACTCTGGAACGCGAGCAAGTTTGTGCTCAGCCAACAGGCGCAGCAGGGGCCTGTATGCGCTGAACTCGACCGCGCCTTTGTGGCCGAGTTGCGCGCACTGGTGGCGCGCGCCACCCGCGACTTCGAGAACTTCGAGAGCGCGCGCGCACTGCAGGAAACCGAGCACTTTTTCTGGACGCGCTTCACCGACAACTACCTCGAGCTGGTGAAGCCGCGCGCGAAGAGCGAGCACGACATGGCCGGGCGCAGCAGCGCCGTGCACACGCTGCGCCTCGCACTCACCGTTTTGCTGCGCCTCTTCGCGCCGGTGCTGCCCCACATCAGCGAGGAGATCTGGTCCTGGGTGTTCGCCGGGGAGCGCGGGGAGCGCTTCATCCACGGCGCGACCTGGCCAGAGACCGGGGAGTTCGAGCACTGCCCCGCGCCGGCAGAGCCCGGCTGCTTCGAGGCGGCGACAAAAAGTTTCGCCGCCATCAACCGCGCGAAGGCGGAGGCGCAGGTGTCGCAGGGTCGCGCGCTCGAGCGGCTCGAGTTGGCCGCGCATCCGGCGAGCCTCGCGCAGCTCGAGCCTGCGCTTCCGGATCTGCTGCAAACGGCACGCTGTCGCAGCCACAAAACCAGCGCCGACGCCACACTCGACGAGGGTGTAATCAAAGTGCGCGAGGCCGTGTTCGCAGCGCGCCCGGACGAGGGTGAGGGCAATGGCGAGAAATAGAAAAAATAAATCGGTGTGGGTGTGCGCATGAGCCTGCGCTTGATCACCGAACTCGGCGCGCGAAGTCAGCGCCTGCTGCTGGAACTCGGGCGCATCACAAGTTTCGGCGCGGCAGTGTGTGTGGCCACGCTGCGTCCGCCCTACCGGCTGCGCCGGCTCGTTCACGAGGTCTTCGACACGGGGGTGCTGTCGCTGCCGATTGTCTGCGCATCGGCGGTGGTGGTCGGCATGGTGCTGAGTTTGCAGCTCCACCTCGTGCTGGTGAACTTCGGCGCCGAGGCGAGCCTCGGACAGGTGGTCGCGCTTACGTTGATTCGAGAACTCGGCCCGGTGCTGACGGGGCTTCTGGTCACCGGCCGCGCCGGCTCGGCGATGGCCGCCGAAATCGGCGTGATGAACGCCACCGAGCAACTCGACGGCATGCGCACGCTGGCGATGGACCCGCTGCACTATGTGGTCGCCCCGAAGATGCTGGGCATGCTGATCGCGCTGCCGCTGCTCGCCTCGCTCTTCGTGGTGTTCGCACTCGGCGGCGCCTACGGCGTCGCGGTGGTGTTGCGCGGGCTCGACGCCGGCGTCTTCATCTCCGGCATCGAACAGAACGTGGTGTTCGAAACCGATGTGCTGGGCAGCCTGTTGAAAGATCTGGTTTTCGCGGCGATCATCGCGCTCATCGCCACCTACCGTGGTTTCAACAGCGGCCGCAGCGCCGCGGAGGTCGGACGCGCCACCACCTCGACCGTGGTCACCGCATCCATCTGGATTCTGATCGCGGACTTCGTGGTCACCGCGCTCTGGGGTTTCTAATACGCTTCTGGTTTTTCAAGAAAGGAGGGAGTCAACATGCAGAGCACACCGCTTCGCGACCTGATCGTGGGGTTGTTCGTACTCGTCGGGCTCGCGGCGCTCGGCTACCTGTCGCTCTCACTCGGCGGCGCGGCGTACTCGGGCGCGGGCGGGCTCGAACTCGCCGCCACCTTCAGAGAGATCGGCGGCCTGAACGAGCGCTCGCCGGTGACGATCTCGGGTGTGCGGGTCGGGCAGGTCAAATCCATCACGCTCGACGCCGACCTGAACGCGCGGGTGGTGCTCGACCTGAACGCTGCGCTCGAGCTGCCCACTGACACGTCCGCCGCGATCCGCACAGCAGGCTTGCTCGGCGATCAGTTCATCGCGCTCGAACCCGGCGCCGAGGACGCGCTGCTGGTGAGCGGCGACACCCTCGACTTCACCGAGAGCGCACTCAGCATCGAAAAACTGCTCGGCGCGCTGGTTCACGGCGCAAACCTGGGGGGCGAGTGATGACGCACCGGGCGACATTCGCGCTGCTCGCCTTTGCCCTGGTACTTGCGCTGGGCGCAGCGGCGGCGGCCAGCGAGCGCGACGCCGACCCGTGGCGCGGCATGAACGAGGAAACCCACGGCCTGAACGAGGGCATTGATCGCCACGCCTTCGAGCCGGTGGCGCGCGGCTGGCGGAAGATGACGCCCTCGCCGCTGCGCAATCGCGTTCGGAGTTTCTTCGACAACCTGAACCTGCCGCGCACCATCGTGAACGATTTGTTGCAGGGCGAACTCGGGTCGGGCGCGCGCCACACCGTGCGCTTTCTCGTGAACAGCACCCTCGGCATCGCGGGCCTGTTCGACCCCGCGGGCATGAGCGACATCGAGCACGACCCGGAGGACTTCGGCCAGACCCTGGGCGTCTGGGGCATCGGCCCGGGCCCCTACCTGGTGCTGCCGCTCTACGGCCCCTCGAGCCTGCGCGACACCATCGCCCTGCCCTTCGACTTGGCGCTCAACCCGACCTTCTGGGTGGGGGAAGCCGCGGTCAGCGGCGCCAACGCCATCGGCCTGGTGAACCAGCGCAGCGACGCGCTCGAGTTGATCTCCGGCGGCCGCGAGAGCGCCATTGACTACTACGCTTTCGTGCGCGACGCCTGGCTTCAAAACCGCGAGCGCGTTGTAACGGACGGCGCGAGCGCGCCAGACGAAGATTTCTACGACATAGAAGAATTAGACGAGTCAGAATTAGACAAGTCAGAATTAGACAAGTTAAACGAGTTGGAGGACTGAATGCGCATCACCGCCACGCTGTTGCTGTTCGGCGCGCTGCTTGCGCCGCCCGCCGCTTTGGCCGACCCGGCCGCGGAAGCGCGCGCCGTGATGGAGGAGACCGTGGCCGCGGTACTCGCCGTGCTCAGCGACGACGCGCGCGACAAAGACGCCAAGCGCGAAGCGCTCGAAACCATCGCCCTCGAACGCTTCGACTTCCCGACCATGGCCAAGCTGGTGTTGAAACGCGACTGGCGAAAGCTCGACCCCGCGCAGCGCCGCGCCTTCATCCCCGCCTTCCGCAATTATCTGGCGAGCACATATGGCGACCGCATCAGCGATTACCGGCAGGAGGGCGTCGAGTTGACCGGCGAGCGCAAAGAAGCGCGCGGCGATGTGACGGTGCTGACGCGAATCATGGGCAGCGGCGCCACCGACGGCGCACAACTCGACTACCGGCTGCGCCAGCGCGACGGCAAGTGGCGCATCATTGATGTAGTGATCGAAAACATCAGCCTGGTCTCGAACCTGCGCTCCCAATTCTCGGA
>JAHRAN010000155.1 GCA_020027245.1 Myxococcota bacterium | reverse complement strand
ACGAGGTCCATCGCGACGCGGTCCAAGGTTTCGTTGATCTGTTCGAGTGTCGAGGTCGCCATCCGGTTCTCCTGCGGGACCGTTGGTGAACGGGCGAAGGTACGGCACCGGCTCCCACGCCGTCAAGCGGCGGCGGGCGGCGGGCGCGGTGGCGGCGGCGCTTACAAGTCCCAGTCGAACTTCAGTTGGATGCTGTGGTCGGCGGATGTGCTGGTGTTGGTTTTGCGTTTGAGTTCGAGGCTGGTGCGCCAGCGGTGGGCCGATGTCAGGCGGCTGCCCAGGCGGTAGCTGCGGCCGTTGTCGTCGAGCGTCAGGCTGGTGTAGGGGGTCAGCCGCGCCTCGCGCCAGTTCAGGCCGAGGCCGTAGCCCAGTTCCATTTCGAGTTTGCGGCCATCCGGCGCGCGGCGGTCGCGGTTGACATCGCCCCGGCTCTGCTCCCACAGGTCGTCCAAGCTGCGCGCGGTGTAGCCGAAGCTCGGGCGCAGGCTGAACGACAAGCCCTGCCCGCCTTCCGTCCCAAGCGTCACGCCGCCGGACACGCCCCACTCGTCATAATTGCTGCGGCCCACCAGCCCGTGGCTGCGCAGCTCCACGCTGAGCCCGCTCTCGGGGATTGCATAGCGCAGGCTGCCGCCGAGTTCGGCGCCGTTGCCGCCCTCGCCGTCGCCGCCTTCGTTGCGCCAGCCGGCTTCCAGCGCCGCCACGAGCGGACGGTCGCCCGCCAGTTGGAAGGTGCGGCTCGCTTCGAGGCCCAGGTTCGCCCGGTGCGCGCCCACTTCCAGCACCCCGAGGCCGTCGCCCGCGTCCACATCCAGCGTGCTGTGCGTGAAGCGCCCCTTGATGCGCAGCGCCAGGCCGCCGTCGCTCCAGAGTTCGCCGCTGCCGCCGACGCCGAAGGTGATGAACTCCGCGTCCCGCGAAACCGAGCGGCCGCTCGATGGCGTCAGGTCGAGGTCGCCCGTGCCGTAGCCGACCGTCGCCCACAGGTCGGCGCTGCCCCGGCTCCAGCCGAAGTAGGGGTTCACGCTGACCAGCGAGAGCGTCTGCTCGCCACGGCTGTCGCTCAGGCTGTAGTCCACATCGCTCTCGCTCCACGAAAGCGCCAGGCCCGCCAGCCCTTCGGGGGAAAGCCAGGTGTCCGCGCCCAGACGGAAGCTCGTGAACTCGCCGTCGAAGTCCACGCCGCCGCCGTCGCCATCGAAGTCCAGGTAATCGCCCTCGCCCCACAGCGTCACTGAGGCCAGCATGTCGCCAAGGCCCGTTCCGGGCTTGCCAAGTGAAGCCAGCGGCAGCACGAATGCGGAACCCGTCAGCGTTTGCATGATGTCCGTGCGCCCGCCATCGGCCGCCGTGCGCAGCGCGTTGATGGCCTGCTGGCTCAGCCCCCCACCGCCCAGCGTCAGCGCGGCGGCCTGCCCGCGCGCGCCGCCAGCCCGCATCTGCTCGATGCGCCGGGCGATGGCGCTTACATTTTGCGCGCCCATCACGCGAACCACCTGCGGCAGCACCTGCTCGCTGAGCGCCTCGTCCACCGCTTCGAGGTCAACGACGGTGATGCTCGTCGTGGCGCTGGCCGTGGTCGGCGTCGGGTTGATGAGCACATTGGAGACGGCTTCGGCGACGGCGCTGCGCATGGCGTCGAGCGCAACCACAGCGGTGATCATCACGCGCAACTGGCCGGATTCACCCGGCATCACCTCGAAGCTCGCGCTGGTCTCGCCGGCGGGGATGGTGACGCTGCCCCGGTCGTGCGAAGTCCGCGGAGCAGCCCCGCCCGTTGACCGCGCCGCCGAGGTCGTAGTCGTTGGCGTCGTAACGCTGAAGGTGTAGTCCACGCGCACAGCGGAGAGCGGCGCGCCCGAGGCCGTAACCGTGAAGGTCGCCACGCCGGGCGCGCTCATCGGCGCGGCGATCGCCACCGTCGGCGGCGTCTCGTGTGGCGTGCCGGTCAGGTCGAGGCTCGTCAGCGTATCCAGCACATCATCCAGCGCGCCGGGCGCGCCGGGCGTCAGCGTCAGCATCGTGTTGCCGCTCAAGTCCAGCCCCTGCAGCGCGTCCAGGTCTTCGAACACGCCATCGGGCAGCGTGGTCAGCATCGCATTGCCGCTGAGGTCGAGTTCGGGGATGGCGTTCAGGTGGTCGAAGTCGCCCGCGTCCAAGCTGGTGAGCCCCGCGCCGCTCAGATCGAGCGGCGTGGTGAGGCCGGTCAGATCGTCCACCATCGCCGTCGCGCAGTTCAGCGTTGCGATGGCGCACAGCGCGTCGCGCACTTCCTCGGTGCGCGGGTTCGGGTCGGTCGGGCGCAAGCCGAGCGGGGCGGGTTGCACGAGGACGATGCGGCCGCTGGTGGTGACGGCGTTGGGCTGACCGCTGCCGTCGTCCACCGACAGCGACAGGGTGACGCTCAACTGGGCGGCGTCGGACGCCACCGCCGGCGCGGTCCACACC
>JAHRAN010000136.1 GCA_020027245.1 Myxococcota bacterium | reverse complement strand
ACCGGGAACCAGTGGGGGGTTTTGTGGGGTTCTCGGGGTGGGCGTTTTTCGATGGGGAGGGGGAGCACGCGGCCGTCGCGGCGGTAGGCGGCGACGGGGGCGGGGATGGCGGCGAGTTGTTGCGCGTCGAGCAGGGCGAGCACGGCGTTGATGACGGGCAGGGGCAGGCCGCGCCAGATGACGCGGCCGCCGGGCAGGGCGATCTCGGTCGCCTCGCGCGCGTCGCCGGCGAAGTGGCGGTGCAGTGCGGCGAAGGTCACGAAGTCGCGCTCGGCGACGAAGTCGAAAATGTTCTGGCGCAAGCGGTCGTCAGCGTTCGCATTATTGTCGTCACCATCAGCCGCCGCAGCGACGGAAGGCGCGCTCGACGCGGTGCCCGCCGCCCGGCTCATTCGAGGCCTTGCAGGTGCATGGTGTAGTTGAAGGCGTGCAGGCGCGGCTGCGGCGCGAAGTGGAGTTCGCTGACCGATGCGTTCTCGATGGTTTCGCGCCAGCGCGCGGCGTCCTCGCGAAAGAACTGGCCGAGCGCCAGCGCCAGCGCGCCGCCGTGGGTGACGACGATCACCCGCGCGCCCGGGTGACAGCTCGCAATCTCGGTCAGCGCGCGGCTTGCGCGCAAGCCGACTTCGCGCCGCGTCTCGCCGCCCCCCGGTCGCCAGTCGGGTTCCGCGCCCATGCGCTCGAAGAGCCGGTGCTGCGCTTCCAGTTCGTGAAAGGGCAGGCCCTCCCAAACGCCCAGGTGGTGCTCGGCCAAATCGTCCCGCGTTTCCACCTTGAGATCGAGCCGCGCGGCGATGGCCTGCGCCGTGTGCTGCGCGCGCTCGAGCGGGCTCGCATACAACGCGCGCGCAACGGGCCGCGTGCGCTCCAGATGAAGCGCCACGCGCTCGGCCTGAAGCCGCCCGCGCGCCGTCAGCATCGTGTCCGTCGAGCCGTGCCAGACGCCTTCGACATTGGCGGTGGTCTCGCCGTGGCGCACCAGCGTGAAGCGCGTGGGATGACGCTGCAGCTCCGTCGTCTCCCGCATCCGCTTACTCCGCCCCGTCGAGTGTGGTCGAGATGATGAGCAGGATCTCGGCGCGCGCCGCTTTGTCTTCGATCAGCGCCGCCGTGTCGAGGGCAGCCGGCGCATCCCCCGCCCGCGCCTGTGCGGTGGCGATGCCGCCGAGCGCCACCGTGAGGGCCAGCGCGTCGCTGATTTCGGCGGCGGTGCCGATGGCGGAAGCGGCAAAGCCCGCCCGCGCCTGGGCGATGGCGATACCGCTCAGCGCCGCCGCGCGTGGCAGCGCCGCGCCGATCTCGCCAGCGTTTTGCAGCGCTTCGTCGAAGGTCGCCGCCGCCCCCGCCCGGTCGCCAGCGCTGGCCTGCGCGCGGGCAATACCGTGTAGCGCGAAAACGCGCTCGGACGGGTCGGCGATTTCCGAAGCCATCTGCATGGCGGAAGCGATGTCCCCCGCGTGCGCCTGCGCACGGGCGCGCGCGCCGGGCGTCGTGTCAGCCAGCGACGGTGCATCGCCGGGCGCCCCGTTTGCCGGCGTCGCACCGGAGCGCCGGCCCGCTCGCACCTGCGTGCGGTTGATGACCGCCAGGGCCTCGTCGCGCAGGTCCGCATCCGCAATCTCGTCGGCCACTTGCAGCGCGCTGCCGAGGTCGCCGCTTTCGGCCTGGGCGATGGCCGTATCGCGCAGCGCGGCGGCCCGCCCGTCCGGGTTGGCGACTTCCCGGGCGGCGCGCGCCGCCTTCCCGAAAGTTTTTGCCGCGCCGTCGTGGTCGCCCGCTGCGCTTTGCTGGACAGCGAAGGAGATGTACCCCGACCAGGACAGCGCGCTGCCTTCCACGAGCGCCGCCGCCTCCGCAATCAGACACGCCGTGGTCGGCGTCTTGCGACACTGCCAGCGCTGTATCGAAGTCAGCGGAGCTGGCGGCGTCGCGTGGTTGCGGATGACATCGGGCAGCACACGCTCGACGGGAGCCTGGGCCGCCGCCGCCGTGGCAAGAGTCAGCGCAAAGCCGGGCGCGAGAAGCAGTGCCAGCCGTATTGTGAGCGCCATCCGATCCTCCCGAGCGCAGCGCGTGACGCGGCAGCTTAGCAGCAGCCGCGTGACGCGGCAGCTTAGCGCTTGTCTTCCGGCTTCCATTCTCGAAGCAGCGCGCGCAGATTTTCCGGATTGTTGCGGGCCGGGTCTTCGAGCACGCACTCGGCCAGAAAGCGCAGGGCCTGACCGATGCGCGGCCCCGGCGGGATGCCGAGCACCGCGCCCACTTCGCGTCCGTTCAGCGCGAGGTCGCTGACGCGCAGGGGGTGATGGCGTACCCGGGCGATGGCGGCGGCCAGCGCGTCGAGGGCGGCGTGAGCTTCGCTGGCATCGTCGCCGCCGCCGAGTTCGGCGCGGCGCAGGGTAAGTGCGCGCTCGAGAATTTTCGCACCCCGGCTGCGCTTTCTAAGCCGTCGCACGGCGGCTTCGTTTGTCCGAAGGGATGCATCCACGGGGTGCAGCAGCAGCACGCGCTCTACCTCCGCTGCGCGTTGCTTCGGGAAACGCCAGCGCGCGAGCAGGGCGGCGCTTCGGGTGCCGCGCAACCAGGCGCTGAGGCGCAGGTCGTCGCCGGCGGGCAGCCGCTCGATAAGTATTGCCGCGTCGGCGGAAGCAAAGGGGAAGAGCACCGCTTCGAGTCCGGTTTCGCGCAGCAGGGTGACGCCGCGCGCCGCAAGCGGCGCCGCAAGCAGGCGGTCGAGTTCGGCGCGCACGCGCTCCGCCGCAACCCTGGCCAGCGCCGGGGCGAAAGCGGGCAGGGTGGCGCGCAGTTCGTCGTCGGGCCTGAGCGCGAGCTCGGCCACCAGCCGCGCGGCCCGCAGTGCGCGCAGGGGATCTTCGTCGAGCCTGCGCCGCGCCTCGCCACAGGCTCGCAGCACGCCGCGCTCGAGGTCGCGCTGACCGCCGCAGGGGTCGAAGAGTTGCGCGCGCAGCGGGTCGAGGGCCAGCGCGTTGATGGTGAAATCCCGGCGCGCGAGATCTCCCGCCAGACTGTTTGCGCGCAGCGGGGTCAGCTCCACGGGGCCAGCGGCCGTCGCCACCATTGCGGTGCCATGCACGCCGCCGATGGGAATCGCGCGCGGGATGCTTTCGAGGATGGCGCTCGTGTCGGCCGAGGTCGCAACATCCCAGTCTTTGAGTGGCGCGCCACGCAGGCGGTCGCGCACGCAGCCTCCCACCAGCCATGCATCAAAGCCGGCCCGTCGCAACGCGGCGAACACTTCGAGGACGGCGGCAGGCACGGGCTCCGGCATGCCCTTCAGTTTATCCACATCTTTTCTTGCATCATCGAGCCGCTCGGTACGGTTTTGCTTCGGTCAGCGCATGCTCTTGCGCTGGTTTGCGGCAAGGACAAGTTTTCGCAGGCGCAGGCTGGCAGGCGTCACTTCGAGCACTTCGTCCTCGCCGATCCATTCGAGCGCGCTCTCGATGCCGATCGTTCGCGGCGGGTTGACCACGGTGGCCTCGTCGCGCCCGGCGGCGCGGACGTTGCTGAGTTTTTTGGCGCGACACACGTTGACCACCATGTCGCCCGACCGGCGGTTCTCGCCGACGATCTGCCCTTCATACACTTCAACGCCGGGCGGCACGAACAAAGTTGCGCGCTCCTGAATGTGGAAGAGGGCATAGGGCGTCGTGCGACCGGTCTCGCTGGCGACGATGGCGCCCGGCAATCGCCCGGCGAGGGCCACCGTCACGGGTTCGTAACCACGCACGCTGCGGTGCAGCACGCCCTCGCCGCGCGTGTCGCTCAGAAACTCGCTGCGGTAGCCGAACAGTCCACGGCTCGGCGCCACGAAGCGCAGCAGTTTGCGCTCGCCACGCTGCTCCATCGAGAGCAACCGCCCCTGGCGCCCTGCGAGTTTTTCGAGCACCAGGCCGGCGGCGCTGTCGGGCGTTTCCGCAAACACATCCTCGACCGGCTCGCAGCTTCGGCCCTCGATCGTGCGCGTGATGATCTCGGGCCTCGAGACGGAAAACTCAAACCCCTCGCGGCGCATGATTTCGATCAGCACCGCAATTTGAAGTTCGCCGCGCCCGGCGACTTGAAACACATCGCGGCTGCCCGTGTCTTCGAGGCGGATCGAAATGTTGCTGCGCGCCTCGCGTTCGAGCCGCTCTCCTATTTGCCGGCTGGTCAGAAAGCGCCCCTCGCGTCCGGCGAAGGGCGAGGTGTTGGGCGCTACGCGCACGCGGATGGTAGGAGGGTCAATGGCGATGCGCGGGCGCTGTTCCGGCTGCGCCGGGTCGCAGACCGTGTCGCCGACTTCGATTTGCATTTGCAAGCCGCCAGCGATGATTACGATGTCGCCGGCGCGTGCGGAATCGAGCTCGACGCGCTCGAGCCCGCGCGTGCCGAAAAGTTTGGTCACGCGGAAGCGCTCGGGCGCCCCCTGTTCCGGAACGCGCGCGACCAGGGCGCCCCGCTCGAGGCGGCCGCGCTCGACGCGCCCGATCACCAGCCGTCCCAGGAACTCGTCATAACCGAGTGTCACGGCCTGAAACAGCAGCGGGCCGCTGACCTCCACCCGTGGTTTTGCGGCGTGCTCGACGATGGTGTCGAGCAGCGGCTTGAGGTCGCGCGCCGCAGCAAAGTTCCGGGTGCTGGCTTTGCTGGCCTTCGCCGAGCAGAACACCACGGGGAAGTCGAGTTGTTCGTCGCTGGCGCCGAGTTCGACCAGCAGATCGAAGACCTCGTCCACCACCGCGTCGCCGCGTTGCTGCGGGCGATCCATTTTGTTCACCACCAGTATCGGCCGCAGGCCGCGCGCCAGCGCCTTGGCGAGCACGAAGCGGGTCTGCGGCATAACGCCCTCGACCGCATCCACCAGCAGCAGCACGCTGTCCACCATGCCGAGCACGCGCTCGACCTCGCCGCCGAAGTCGGCGTGCCCCGGCGTGTCCACCAGTTGAATGCGCACGCCCTCGAATTCGATCGAGGTGTTTTTCGCCAGAATGGTGATGCCGCGCTCGCGCTCCAGATCCTCGCGGTCGAGCGCGCGCTCCACCGGCTCCTGATGCGAATGCAGCGCGCCCGTGAAACGGAACAGCGCGTCCACGAGGGTGGTCTTGCCGTGGTCCACGTGCGCGATGATCGCCAGATTGCGCAGATCGTCCCGCACGGTGCTGCTTTGCGCTGCCGTCGTCGCCATCGTGGCGCGGACGCTAGTAAGCCGTGAAGCGTTACGCCATCCGCGCGCGGCGCGAGCGGCAACCCGGTTCACCCCAGGTTGTGACGGCGCAACTTTTTGTAGAGGCCCTCGCGTGTTACGCCGAGTGCGCGCGCGGTTTCGGCGCGGCGTCCGCCATGCCGTTCGAGCGCCTGATGCAGCAGCCAGGATTCGATGCGGGCGAGCGTTTCCCGCAGCGGCTCTCCGCGTCGCGTCAGTTGCTGGATGGGCGCGGTGATCACCCCGACCTGCTCCGACAGCCGCTCGGGGCCGATCACATCGCCGGGCCGGGAGAGCGCAATCACGCGCTGCATTTCGTTTTCGAGCTCACGCACATTGCCGGGCCAGTTGTGGGCGAGCAGCGCCGCCCGGGTCTTCTCGTGCAGCGTGCAGCCGGGGCGCGCTTCGCGTTGCCCGTACACTTCGAGGAAGTGCTCGGCGAGCGGCGCCACATCTGCGCGGCGCTCCCGGAGCGGGGGCACGTGGATGGGGAAAACCGCGAGCCGGTAGAAGAGATCCGCGCGGAAGCGCGCCGCCTCGATTTCGGCTTGCAAGTCGCGGTTGGTGGCTGCGATCACGCGCAGGTCCGCGCGCTTCGCATGCTCGCCGCCGACCGGGCGCACCTCGCGATCCTGAAGTACGCGCAGCAGTTTGGCTTGAAGCGGCGCCGTGGTCTCGCTGATTTCGTCGAGCAAGAGGGTGCCGCCGTTGGCGGAGAGAAAAAGCCCCTGTTTTGCGCGCTCGGCGCCGGTGAATGCGCCCTTCACATGTCCGAAGAGTTCGCTTTCGAGCAGCGTGTCCGGGAAGGCCGCGCAGTTCACCGCCACGAAGGGGTTGTCGCTGCGGGCGCTGCCGTTGTGGATGGCCTGCGCGAGCAACTCCTTGCCCGTTCCCGTTTCACCGCTCAGCAACACGGTCGCCTGCGTCGCGCGCGCGTGCTCGATGAGTTGAAAGCACTTCTGCATGGCGGCGCTCTGCCCGATCACGCCGGGCAGCGTGCGCAGGGGTTCGTCGAGCG
>JAHRAN010000133.1 GCA_020027245.1 Myxococcota bacterium | reverse complement strand
GCGCAAGGGGTTTCGGCGCTGGCTTGACCGTTCGAAGGGTTGGCTCGTCGGAGTACAGGAGGTGCGGGCGCGGCGTGAGCAGTTGCCCGCGCGGTTGGCGACGCCGAAGGGTTGGCATACGGATTTTGCCCCCGCGGAGCGGGCGGGCTACAGCGGCGTCGGGCTCTACATGCGCGGCGCGCCGGAGCGCATCGAAACGACGCTTGGCAAACCCGCGCTCGACCGCGAGGGGCGTTTGCAACTCGCGCACTTTGGCCGGCTCGTGGTCGCCAACGTGTACTTTCCGAACGGCAAGGGCAAGGAGCGTGACAACAGTCGCGTGCCCTACAAGATGCGCTTCTACCGCACCCTCTTCGAAAAACTCGAAGCGCTGCGACGGCGCGGGTTGCGGGTGCTGGTGATGGGCGACTTCAACACCGCGCACCGGGAGATTGATCTGGCGCGCCCGAAGGCGAACGAGAAGATCAGCGGCTTCCTGCCCCGCGAGCGCAGGGAACTCGACCGCTGGCTGGCTGCCGGCTGGGTGGACACCTTCCGTGCCTTCGAAGCCGGCGCGGGGCACTACTCGTGGTGGAGTCAGCGCGCTGGCGTGCGCGAAAAGAACGTCGGCTGGCGCATTGACTATGTGCTGGCCACGCCGAATGCGATGGAGCGGGTGCGCCACGCCTTCATCCAGACGAAGGTCAAGGGATCGGACCACGCTCCCGTCGGTGTGGATCTCGATCCCTCGGTGCTCGAATAGGACGCTGCGCGCGCCGTCAGGCTCGCTTCTTCGGGTCCATGATCATCACCGTGCCCTGCGCGATGCAGGCGCGGCGCTCGCCGTTCCGGATCTCGATGCACACCACGGCCAGGCTGCGCGATAGCGAAACGATCTCGGCTTCGGCCTCGAGCGTTCCGCCACTCACGGGCGCCAGCAGGTTCAGCTTGAACTCCGTTGTCGCCGCCCACTGGCCGCGCTTCATGTGCGGGTAACAGACGCAACCGAGCAGGTGATCGCAGAGCGCAGCCAGCACGCCGCCGTGCAGATTGCCGATCATGGTCAGCAACTCGTCGCGCACCGCAAGCTCGGCGCGCAACAGACCGGGCTGGTACTCGATGAAGCGAACACCCAGATACTTCGGCAGGCCCCCGAGCTTCTCGTTCGCCTGCAGGAAGGCGTCCGCAATCTGCGGGTCGAAGGCCTTTTCGGCGCGGGGATCGGGCATAGTTCCTCACTGGCGCGGGGATACAATGTAGCGCGCCCGGCGTGGACGCAGGGCGGCGAGTCCATCCCTGGTTGATGGTACAACGAAGGCATGATAGGATAACGCCGAGGGGGCATGGGCCATGAAAGAACCTGCTGGCGGGCGGCAACTGGAATTTTTTCAGAGGGACAGAGAAGGAAATCTTCGCGACCGGAAAAATTTTGAATTCGGCGACCCCGCCTTCTCCTCAAACAAGAAACTGCCCATACATCGGTGGGTGCCGTGGGTTGCCGGGTTTTCTCAGAGCTTTGTCCAGAGCGGCCTCGAGCGACATCTCAGCGACAGGGGAACGGTGCTGGATCCGTTTGCCGGGGTTGGAACTACGCTTCTCGAAGCAAACTTGGCAGGCCATGATGCGCTGGGCTTCGAGATCAACCCATATGCAGCCTTCGCATCTCGAACGAAGCTGCTGGCGTACAAGGCGAACCCCGACGAAGTGCGGAGAGCAACCAAAGAATTTCTCGAATTTCAAGCCAGTGCGCTGCAAAAGGGGATCGAGCCGAAGACCTCAGCCCCTGCCGGGTTCCGCACTCGCGGAGTATTCTACAGCCCCAAGGTCATGAAAAAGGTTCTGCTGGTGCGGGACTTCATCACCCGGGTCAAGAACAAGAGGATTGCAGACCTCTTCCAGATTTCATTTGCTTCGACGATGATCACTTACTCGAACTACTCATATGAGCCAAGTCTCGGCCGGAAGAGCAGCGTCGGTCGGCCAGATGTTGAGGACTTTGCTGTCGCCAGAGAGATCGCTCGAAAACTGGACGAGATGACAAGTGATATTGTGTGGGCAAGGCGCATACTCGCCGATTACCGACCAAGGCCATCCGGCAAGGTCATCAACCAATCCTTCTTTGATTCTTATCGGACTATCCAATCGGGGTCTATAGATCTGCTGATCACATCGCCTCCGTACCTGAACAACTATCACTACAACAGGAACACACGCCCGCACTTGTACTGGCTCAATTTTGTCAAATCACCCGAAGACATGCACGCTCTCGAACATCAGAATTTCGGGAAATTCTGGCAGACGGTTCGGGAGCTGAAGAAGGTGGAACTCAACCCTCTGATCAAAAACAGAGAGATCATCAAGACAATCAGTACGCTGAGGAAGAAGAACCCCGACAGAGCGATATACGGCGGGAACGGATGGGCTAATTATGCCGCCACATACTTCAACGATTGTCTTCGCTTCGTAAAGGGCGCAAGGTGGGCGTTGCGCAGGAGAGGAACCGCTCTGGTGGTGATCGGAAACAGCATCCTTCAAGGTGTTCCCATCCCTACCGACCGCTTCCTTGGCGCAATCGCAGAGTCCGTCGGTTTGGAGTTGATAGACATCCACATCCCCCGCGCCACCCGGGTCGGCAACAGCATCATTCAATCCGATGTCCGGGTCAGCAAGGCCGGGAAAAAGCAAAAACTCTATGAAGCAGTCGTAGAATTACGAAAGCGATGAGCCCTGCTCACGCTGTCTTGATTCTGAAGCAGCTTGAATTTTCCTGACTATCTCATCGCGTGATGGAGCAGAGCCGGTCAAGCGCTCCGCCCAGCGACGGCCGGGATGAATGACGTCCCAAGCCGATCTGGCCTGATTGTATCGCCCACTTCCAGGGTCATGATTCCCAAAACCATCAACAACAGAATTCCAGAGAGGCTTGTAGTCCCTGATAAGCTGTGACTCAACTGCCGAGATGAGCTCAACCTCGACACCAACAAAAATTACAAATTTGCACCTGAAATCTTGAACTCTGAGACCCTCGCCTTCGCTGATGCTTCGTCCGTGCTCTCGCAGTCTGTTCAAAAGGGCGGATGTATTTTGCTCTTCTGAAGCTCGCGCGGTTCGCCATCCGGGTGGAACAGCTTTCCCGACATAAATGGGATACTCACAACCTTGCTTATTCAACTCCGCGTCGTCTCTGTAAAGCTCAAAACCGCCAAGGTAGTAGAGGGTATAAACGCCGGCGCCCGAGAAGTGAGGCAGAGATAATTCCTGCTCCGGCGTCCCGACCAGAAATTCGACCGCTTGCTCTACGACACTCTCAAAATCAGGAGAGTGGAAAGTATGCGCTCTGACATTCAACACGATCTGCAACCGCTTTGAATACAAACTAGTGGATGCGGAGGCTTTCGTCGGAGATTTCGCCAGTGACGCCGCCGCAGCTTTCGAGTTTCTCGCGCAACGCCAGGGCGCGACGGCGGCGGCGTTCGCGTTTGCCGTCGGTGTCGCAGAGCCGTTCGAGAACGTCCTCGCCCCAGGCCAGATGCCGGCGCAGGCGCCGCATCACATCGTCGAGAATCTCGATGGTCGGCGCGTCGGCGATCTGGTCCGTCTCCCGCTGCATGCGGTCATAGACCCGCAGCAGATGCGGCTTCAGCACATCGAAGGCGCCGGTCAGTTTCTCGATGCTGAGGTCGGGGCGCTCGGGTTCGGCGACGGCCTGAATGAAATCGGCAAAACCCTGATTCGAAACTTCGGATGCGTTCATCGAACGACGACCGCAACGCAACTCCGGCAGCCGCCTGCCGAACTGGTCGGCGCTCTGCGCATCTTCCCAGATGATCTTGCCGAGCCCCGTCTTCACCGGCACCTCGGGGATGGTCGCCAGCCAGCCGCCCTGAATCATCATCAGCCACTCGTGGGCGTAGCGAAAGTTGCGCACGCGGCGCGCGGTGGTTTCGACATCGTAGCGCCCGTGGAGTTCGCGCAGGTCGGCCGGCACATCGAAGGCCGAGTACGGGGGAAAGCTGGTGCGCTCGTCCTTCGACGCGCCCGGGTAAAGCCGCGTCTCGCTCACGCCATGGCCTTCGCAGCCGCCGCCGCGCGCGTCTTCGGCCCTTCGCGCTCGCCGAGGTGGCGCTCGCGCAGAACGCGCGCGGCCTCGATCAGCGTCTCCGGTGACGGGCCGTCGCCGGAAATCTCGGCCAACTCGCGCAGCTCCTCCTCGCTGAAGCCGGCTTCGAGCCGGTCCTCCCAGGCGATGCGAATCGGCGCGTCCGGGCGGTCGGAGCGCGAGCCGCCGAAGCTGAACTGCTTGTCCACCTGACGCCGGAAGTCCTGGGTGCGCTTGAAGTGCTCCGGATCGTCGCGCGTGAAGGCCTTCACCCACTCGCTGCCGAAGCGCACATGGGTGAGTTCGTCGGCCAGCACGTAGTCCACCGCCTGCTTCATGGTCTCGTCGCCGATCTCCTCCGCGTAGCGGATCAGATCGCGGAACACATCGCAGGCCAGGCCCTCGAGGCCGCGGTTCACGCCGGCGACGCGCATCGCCGGGTCGTCGCTGCAGGCGCACTCGAACAGGAAGGTGCTCTCCGGGTAGTCGCCCGCCGAGGCGCCGACATGGTCCATCAGCTTTTCATAAATCTGAACATGGCGGGTCTCGTCCCAGCACTGCCGCGCCATGTTCATCTTGAAATCCCAGGGCGTGTCCGGGAAATCCCAGAGCGAGCGGCCCGCGCCCTCGAGCGCTTGCAACTCGCCGACGAAGATGGCGTGCACGCGCATCTTGAGCCGCGTCTTGAGGCCCCGCGCGCCTGCGCGGATCGGCTCGTTCAAAAGCGCCAGCGAAAAGGCCGGGCCGAACTCGTCATACAGCGCCTGCGAGGGCGTGCCACGCACCGAGTCGCGGATCATCGGCGTGAACTTCTCAAAAACATCCACCACCGCGTCCACATCATCGGGCAGCGTGGCCAGCACGGTGGTGAGTGCGTTGGACTGGCGGATAAACCTGCTGTCCCGGGCCAGTTCATCGGGTTCGATGAAGCGCTTCATGGCGACTCCTCCCTGTAATGCTGCGCCCATTCTAGAACGTCTCGCCCGCCGTGGCGACACCCCCCGGGGTGCTTCGCACCCCGCCACGCCCGTTGACCGCCCCGAGCGGCTGCCGGAGGCAAAGCACCCCGATCGCCACGGCCAGAGGGGCGCACGAGCGCCCCTCGCCCCCCGCCTTTTGACCGCGCCGAGCCGCTGCCGGAACGCTGTCGGAGGAAGAACCCTCGCCCGGCGACGGGCTTCAGGGCCCGTCGCCCCCCTCTCCTAGAGGGAGAGGGGAATTAACGAAGCGCGAGGGCGCAGCCTCCGGCTCCCTCTCCCTCCGGGAGAGGGGTCAGGGGAGAGGGTTCCCAAGGCCCGGCGGGAGCGTCAGCGACCGCCGAGTGGTGCCGGCGGGCTACGCCCGCCGCCGCCACTCGGCATAACGGCACATGGCGGCGAGGGCGGCGACGGCGCGGTGGGCGCTCGGGTAGCAGAGGCGGCCCTGCTCCTTGACGCCGCGCGCGCCAGCGTTGCCGTAGTGGCGGTCGCTCACCGCCAACTCGCTGGCAGTCAGGATGGGCTTGCCGTGGCGCTCGCTGGCCTCGCGCGCGGCCTCGGCGTAGAGGGCGTCCTGCCGCTCGTGGAAGCGGGCGATGCGCGCAATGCCCTCGTCCCCTGCAAAGCGCCCCGACTTGAAGGCCTGCGCCTGGGCCGCCTGAATGCCGATGCCGAGGTGGATGATCGCATCCACCTGCTCGTGCGCGGCCAGCTTGTCCAGCAACCAGGGGATGGTGTCGCGGGTCTCGCCGCCCGCCAGATCAATCGGGTTGCGACGGCTCCAGCGCGGCGGCACGCGCTCGTCTATCGCCGCCCGCAAGTCCTCGGGCAGCGCGATCAACTCGATGCCCTCCTTGGCGCAGGCGTCGGCGGCCAGCACGCCCCAGCCGCCGGCGGTGGTGAAGACCAGCGTGCGGCGGCCACGCGGCAGCGGCTGACTGGCGAAACTCGCGGCCCATTCATAGGCGGCCTCGACACTGGGCGCGCGGATCACGCCACACTGCGCGGCCACGCCGTCGAAGAGCGCGTCGTCACCCGCCAGCGAGCCGGTGTGACTGGCCGCGGCGCGCTGGCCCTCCTCCGCCACGCCCCCCTTCACCAGCACCAGCGGTTTGCGAACGCTGGCGAAGCGCGCGGCCTCGGCGAAGCGGCGGCCGTCGGGGACGCCTTCCAGATAGGCGAGCAGCACCTTCGTCTCCGGATCCACCGCAAAGTATTCGAAATAGTCCGGCAGCGCGGTCTGCGCGGAGTTGCCGGCGGAGATGGCTTTTGCGAAGCCGACGCCCGACTCGACCGCATAGTTCAGGAAACTCGAAAGCAGGTTGCCGCTCTGACTTGCGAGCGAGATCACCCCGGCGGGCGGATACGGCGCCACGATCTGCGCGCACATCGAAGCGGCGGTGGCGATGACGCCCTGCCCGTTCGGCCCGGCCACGAGCATGCCGAGTTCGTCCGCGAGCGCCACCAGTTCGCGCTGGCGCGCGCGGCCCTCCTCCCCCGCTTCGCCATACCCGCCGCTTGCGATGAACGCCGCGCGCACACCCCGCGCGTGACAGGCGCGCAGCAACTCGAGGTTCGCCTGCCAGGGCGTGCAGACGAAGAGCAGATCGGCGGCGTCCTGCGGCAGCTCGGACACATCCCCGAGCGTCGGCTGGCCGAGCACCGGGCCGCCGTCGCGGGTCAGCGCAAAGAGCGCGCCCTGATAACCAAAGCGCAGCAGGTTGTGATAGGTGACGAAGCCGAACTTGCCCGGATGCGAGGAGACACCCGCAATCACGATGCCCTTCGGCGCAAAGAGCGGCTGAAACCGCGCGCGCAACGCCGAGGGCGCAAGGCGGTCAGCTTCCGACAGCGGTTCCGGCAGAGGCTCCGGCAGCCGCTCGGGGCGGTCAGCGGGAGTGGCGGGGCGCGCAAGCGCCCCGGTAAGTTCCACCAGCGCGTCCACGGCGACGGGTTGTCCGTCTTCGCTGCGCAGCAGCACCGGGTTCAGGTCCACGCTCTGCACATCCGGTCGCTGCAAGGCGAGTTCCCCCAGCTTGACCAGCAGCGTGGCGATGGCGTCCACATCCCCCGCCGGCTCGCCACGAAAGGGCGCGCAAATGAGTTGCTGCGCGCGCAGCCGCCCGAGCATCGCGCGCGCTTCGGCATGGTCGAGGGCTGCTGTGGCGAAGGTCGTGTCGCCAAGCGCTTCGGTCAGCACGCCGCCGAGGCCGAGCATCACGCAGGGGCCGAAGTGCGGGTCGCGCAGCAGGCCGACGATCAACTCGCGCTTGCCTTGCACCATTTCGCCCACCAGCAGGCTCACCGCGCCGTCCTCGGGGCGCGCCTGCGCGAGCAAGGCATGGGCGGCGCTTTCTACCGCGTGGGCGTCGCCGAGACCGAGGCGCAGCAGGCCGCGTTCGCTTTTGTGGGCGATGGCGTCGCCGCTGAGCTTCAACACCACGGGAAAGCCAATGCGACAGGCGGCGGCCACGGCGGCGCGGGCGTCCGGCGCGCACTCCTCGCGCCCGAAGGGAATGCCGCACGCGGCGAGCAGGCGCTTCGATGCGTGTTCGGACAGCGTATGATGTGCGGCCATGACCTCGCTCGACGCGGGTGGTTCGAGTATCTAGCTTAAGCGCCGCTTTTGAATTCGTCACCTGAAATCAGACGGGAGAGCGCCTTGCCCGACTTCAGCAACTTTTATGAACAACTCGACGCGCTGTTCAGCCAGTGGGTGGTGGCGCCGATCTCGAGCGTGCTGTTCTTCGACCTCGCCTTCTGGAGCGAGACGGTGGCGCTGCCGCTGGTGGTGGTCTGGCTGATCGTCGGCGCGGCCTACTTCACGTTGCGCTTTCACTTCGTGAACCTGCGCGCCTTCGGCCACGCCATAAGCTGCGTGCTCGGGCGCTACACACCGCCCGGCGCGAGCGGCGAGATAACACACTTTCAGGCGCTGTCGGCGGCGCTCTCCGCCACGGTGGGGCTCGGCAACATCGCAGGGGTGGCGGTGGCGGTGGGCGTCGGCGGGCCGGGCGCCATCTTCTGGATGCTGCTCGCCGGCTTCCTCGGCATGAGTTCGAAGTTCGCCGAGTGCGCGCTTGGTCAGCGCTACCGCATCGTGCGCGAAGACGGCCATGTGAGCGGCGGCGCGATGATCTACCTGCGGCGCGGCCTCGAAGAACTCGGGCTGCGGCGCCTCGGCCGCGTGCTCTCGGTGGTCTTCGCCGTCATGTGCATCGGCGGCAGCCTCGGCGCCGGCAACATGTTTCAGGCGAACCAGTCTTTCGCCCAGTTCGCCAATGTGTTCCCCGCCTTCGACAACCCGGCGGGCGCAACACTGTTTGGCATCGTGATCATGGTCTTCGTCGGCGTGGTCATCATCGGCGGCATCAAGCGCATCGGCGAAGTGGCGGGCGTGCTGGTGCCGGCCATGTGCACGCTCTATGTGCTGACCGGCCTCTTCATCCTGGCGAGCCACATAAGCGAACTGCCGGCGGCGTTCGGAGTGATCGTCCACGACGCCTTTGCTCCGAGTGCGGTGGCGGGCGGCGCCATCGGCGCGCTCATTCAGGGTTTTCGCCGCGCGTCCTTCTCGAACGAGGCCGGCACCGGCTCGGCCAGCATCGCCCACGCCGCCGCCGCCACCGACGAGCCCGTGCGCGAGGGTCTGGTGGCGCTGCTCGAACCCTTCATTGACACGCTGATCGTGTGCCTGATCACCGGGCTGGTGATCGTCGTAACCGGCGCGCACCAGGCCCCCGATGCGGGCAGCGGCATCACCATGACATCGTGGGCCTTCGAGAGCGTCTTCCCCTGGTTCCGCTATGTGCTGGTCGCCACCGCCATGCTCTTCGCCTTCAGCACGATGATCAGTTGGAGCTACTACGGCGAGCAGTGCTGGCTGATGCTCTTCGGCGCGCGCTGGACGCTGCTGTACAAAGTGATCTTTCTCGGCTTCGTCTGGGCTGGCTGCATCTTCACCGCCGACGCCGTCGTCGAGTTCGGCGACCTGATGATCCTCGGCATGGCCTTCCCGAACATCATCGGCCTGGTGCTGCTGAGCCGAAAACTGAAAGGCGACCTCGACGACTACCTCGCGCGCCTCCAAAGCGGCGCCATCCGCCGCGTGAACTGAACGAGGGGGCGGAGCGGCAGTTCCGCGAAGGCGGACCGGTTCGGCGCGGCCCAAGGCGGGGTCAGTACTCCGCATCTCGGTCGCCGCGGGTGGCGCGGGCTTTGGTGATGGCGGGGCGCGCGCTGAGGGCGGCGCGGCGCACCGGGCAATCCGCCATTGCGCAGCCGGCGCAGTGCATGTCTGCGCAGGGGTCGAAGTGCACCACCACATCGCCGCTGCTGTGATGCGGTTCGAGCAGGCGCCGCTCGATTTCTTCGTGCACCGCGTGCAGTCTCGTCGCATCGA
>JAHRAN010000130.1 GCA_020027245.1 Myxococcota bacterium | reverse complement strand
ACAGCGTGAAAGTTCTCTGCATCCGGGAAGATAAGCTTCAATGCTTGAAGCATTTCCTCACCCAGCCGGTAGTGGGCCACGATCAGCACGCCGACCTGCACTAGCAGCGCTCCGCGTCGCGGTGCTGCAGGCTGACGGCGCAGCCGGCGCGTTCGAGCCGCGCGGCCAGCGCACACGCTGTGGCAACCGAGCGGTGGCGGCCGCCGGTGCAGCCGATCGCCAGCGTCAGATAGACCTTGCCCTCTTCGTCGTAGAGCGGCAGCAGGAAGCCGAGCAGCGCGCCCAGGTGCTCGAGCAGCTTGCGGGCCGGGTCGTTGTTCAGCACAAAGTCGGCGACCTCCGGGTCGAGGCCGCTGCCGTCACGCAGCGCGGGCTCGAAGTAGGGGTTCGGCAAGAAGCGCACATCGAAGACGAGGTCGGCGGCGCTGGGCAAGCCGAAGCGAAAACCAAAGGAGAGCAGATTCAACTGCGGGTGACGCGGATCGTCCGCCAGCGTCGCCGCCACGGCGGCGCGCAACTGGTGCACACTGAGGTCGCTGGTCTCGATGCGCTGGTCGGCCAGCTCCGAAAGCTCGGCCAGCACCTTGCGCTCGCGCTCGATGCCCTCCGCCACCGAGCCCTCGGGCGAGAGCGGATGCGCGCGGCGCGTCTCGCGGTAGCGGTTCAGCAGCACCTGATCGCTGCAATCGAGAAACAGCAGCGAGATGTCCGCCCCCGCCCGGCGCAGCGCCGCGAGCACCGTCGGCACCCGCTCCGGGCTGCCCACTTCGCGCGCGTCAATGGCCAGCGCCAGCTTCTCGATGGGCGTGGCGGCGGCTTTGCTGTGCCGGGCGATGGGTTCGATCAACTGCGCGGGCAGGTTCTCGACGCAGTAGCAGCCCTGGTCCTCGAGCGCGGCCATCGCCGTGGTCTTGCCGCTGCCGGAGAGCCCGGCCACGACCACGATGCGGGGCAACGCTGCGCTCATCTCAGAATTTGGCGTCTTCCGCCTCGATGACCCGGAACACATCGTCGGCGCT
Organism: Myxococcota bacterium; assembly: GCA_020027245.1. GTDB lineage: Bacteria > Myxococcota_A > UBA9160 > UBA9160 > UBA6930 > JAHRAN01. Next base: position 11,826 of record JAHRAN010000130.1, on the reverse strand, counting down.
CTCGGCCGCCTCGAGTTCTTTGCGGAAGGTCGCAGAGTGGAAGAAGCGCGAGATGCGCGCCAGCGCTTTCAGATGCTGACCGCCGGCGTTCTCGGGAACGACCAGCAGAAAGAACAGATGCGTCGCCGTGCCGTCTATGGACTCGAAGTCCACGCCCTGCTGACTGCGCGCGAAGCAGGCCAGAAGCCGCGACAGGCCGGGCAGCTTGCCGTGGGGGATGGCGACCCCGTCGCCGATGCCCGTGCTCTGCAGCTTCTCGCGCTCGCGCAGCACATTGAGCAGGCGCGCGTGGTCGAGTTCCGGCGCGGCCCCGGCGAGCGCAGCGCACAACTCTTCGAGTACCGCCTGCTTCTCCGTCGCGCGCAAGTCGAGAATCAGGGCGTCGCGCACCAGAATGTCCATGAGCTTCATGGCTGGCTGCTCCAACTCGGGGGGTTGGGTTAAATCCTAGCCGACCTGTCTTCGCTTCGTCGAGGATAGAATATTCAGCGTCCCCCGATACTTGGCGACCGTGCGCCGGGCAATCGCAATGTTCTCGCCCCGCAGCAACTCGACGATGCGCTGGTCGGAGAGCGGCTGCGCGGGGTCTTCCTGACTCACCAGCCGCCGAATCCGCTCCCGCACGCTCTCGCTCGAAGCCGCATCCCCGCAAACGCTGCGGATGCCCGGGTTGAAGAAGTACTTGAGTTCGAACAGGCCCTGCGGCGTGTGGACATACTTGTTCGTGGTCGCCCTGCTCACGGTGGATTCGTGCATGCCGATCTCCTCCGCCACCTCGCGCAGCGTGAGCGGCCGCAACTGGGCGATGCCCTGCTCGAAGAAGGCGCGCTGCTTTTGCACGATGCTCTCCATCACCTTGTGGATGGTGCGCTGGCGCTGGTAGATGGAGCGGATCAGCCAGAGCGCCGCGCGCATGCGCTCGCGTACATACTGCTGTGTGTCGCTTTTTGTCTGGCTGTCGCCGAGCACCCTGCGGTAGCCCTGGCTGAGCCGGAGCTTCGGCAAGCCGTCCTCGTTCAGCAGCACATGAAACGCGTCGCCGACGCGGTGCACATACAGGTCGGGCGTGATGTAGATGGTCTCTTCGCCGCCGAAGCCACGCGCCGGGCGAGGTTCGAGTTCCGCGATGCGCTTCGCCGCCCGGGCCACGGCTTCGAGGCTCTGCCCGGTGTCGCGGGCGATGCCGCGCAGGTCGCGTCTTTTCAAGCGCTCGAGTTCCTCGTCCACGAGTTTGCGCAGCAGCGGATCGAAAAGCCCGCGCGCGTCGAGTTGCAGGCGCAGGCACTCGCTGAGGTCGCGCGCGGCGACGCCCGTCGGGTGAAGCGACTGCAAAAGCGCCAGCATGCGCTCCATGACGGCGAGCTTTGCCCCCGCGCGCTCCGCCAGCTCGTCGAGTGTGGCCTCGAGGTAGCCGTCGTCGTTCAAGCTGCCGAGCAGCCAGGTCATCGCCCGCGCCTCTTCCTCGCTGAAGGACAGGAAGCGGAGTTGCCCCTGAAGGTGCTCCTGAAGCGTCGGGCTTTGCTTGCTGATCATTTCGAGTTCGGGCCGCTCGCCCTCGGCGGCGGTGGGCGCGCCGGTCTGCAGCCCCCGGTCGGCGCCGCTTTGCCAGTCGAGGCTGGCGAGCAACTCCGCCTCCGCCGCTTCCTGCGTCGCGCTCTCGTTTTCGTCGCGCGCCTCGTCTTCGAAGTCCGGCGCCTCGCCGTCGCCGTCGCCGTCGGCGTCACCGTCGGCGTCAGCGAGTTCCGCCAGTTCTTCTTCGAGCAGCGGGTTCTCTTCGAGTTCCTGCTGAACGGACTGAAGCAACTCCAGACGCGAGAGCTGCAGCATCTGGATTGCCTGCTGCAACTGCGGCGTCATCGCCAGCTTCTGCGAGATGCGCAGCGCCTGTTTGACAAGGGCCGCCACCGCTCAGTCCCTCTGCGCTGGCGCGAGTTCGAAGTTCTCGCCCAGGTAGCTCTGCCGAACAACCGGGTCGCTGGCGATTTCAGCGGGCGTGCCCTCGCGCACGATGCAGCCCGCCGCCAGCACATACACCCGGTCGCAGATGGCCAGCGCCTCGCGCACCTTGTGCTCGGTCATCACCACGCCGATGCCGCGCCTGGCCAACTGCTCGATGAGTTTCTGAATCTCGATGACGGCGAGGGGGTCAATGCCCGTGTAGGGCTCGTCGAGCAACATGAACCTGGGGTCGAGCACCAGCGCGCGGGTGATTTCGAGGCGCCGCCGCTCGCCGCCGGAGAGCGTGGCCGCGCGCCGCTTCGCAAGCGCCAGCAGCCCGAGTTCCGACAGCAACTCGGCCGCGCGCTTGCGGCGGCGGCGGGCATCGGGTTCGACGGTCTCGAGAATGGCGAGCACGTTGTCTTCGACCGAGAGCCCGCTGAACACCGAAGCTTCCTGCGGCAGATACACGATGCCGAGCCGCGCGCGCCGGTACATCGGCAGCGCGCTGATGTCCCGCTCGCCGAGCAGCACCCGGCCCGCCGTCGGGCGCAGCGCGCCGACCATCATGCCGAAAGTCGTCGTCTTGCCGGCGCCGTTCGGCCCGAGCAGGCCCACCACTTCACCCGGCTCGACCTGGAGGTCGAGCCCGTCCACCGCCTTGCGCTCGCCATAACGCCGGCACAGGCCGATGGCCCGGAGTTGCTGCGCGCTCATGGGTTTTTGCCGTCTTCGCACTTCGGTCGGCGCTGCAGTTTCACTTCACCCGTGGCGCTCATGTCGCCGCGCTGCGGCGCAAAGCGGATGCGCTGTCCCTGCACGCGGTCGCAGCCGCGCTCGAGCCGCGCGGGCGCGCCGTGGCAGACGACGAGGTCGGCGTCGCGGTCGAACTCGGCCCGCGCGCAGGCGGCGTGGCGCGCGCCCAGACGGATTTGCACCTGCCCCTGCGCGCTGAGTGCGCTCGGGCTGCGCGCGCCAACGCCTTTTGGATTGTCGCGGTTTTGACCGTCGCCATCCGGACCACCGGGGTAGAAGGCCCGCGCCTCGTCGGCGCGAAGCCGCAGCGCGCCTTGCTCGATCACCACGTTGCCCTGAAAGTGAATTTCCCGCCCGCCGCTGCCCGGCTTCACGCGAAGCGTGTCGCTGGTGATCTGAGTCGCCTCGTCCGGGCTGGCCGGAGCGGTGCGCGCCGTCGGTTGCGCCAGCGCCGGCAGCGCGCCGAGGGCGAGACCGAGGCCGAGGGCCGGCAGCGGCCACCGGGTTCTGTTGCCCGGGCGGGCCGGGCGCTGCGGGCGGAGGGCGCCGCTCATCGTCCAACCTGCAGCGGCTCGTGCGGCAGCAGCCGCGCGTCGCGCAGTTGGAAGTCGTCTTCGCGCAACAAATACTCGAAGCTCGAGCCCTCGAAGCGGCCGCCGGGTTCAACAACAAACACCCGCGCGTCGCCCGTCACCCGGCCCTCGCTGGCGTGATAACGCAGGCGCTCGGTTTCGAAACGCCGCCCGTCGCTGATGGCGCCCCGTACCGCGCCGCTGGCGCTGAAGTTCCGGGACTCGAGATCGAAGACGCCCCGCGCGCAGCGCAGTTCGAGCCCGCCGCCGCTGGCGCCGCCGGGCGCCAGTGAGCCGAGGCGCGCATGAACGCCCTCGAGTTCGACCCGCTCGCCCGACGGGGGCAGCACGGAGCGCTCGGCGCGCAGCACCAGCTCGTTGTGGTCGCCCGCGCTCGAGACGAAGGTCAGCCCCTGAAGCCGGAGTTCACTGCTGACGGCGGCGGCGGCTGTCCCGCCGAGTGCGAGCGCCAGCGCCAGCGCGACGCCGCCACGCCAGTGCCCCCCGCGTGGTCTTCGCAGCATCGGGTTCAAGGCCATAGCAAGTACCATACCAGCGGGCTACGTCCGCTGCCGAGCCTTATGAACCCTCACCCGGCGGGCTGCGCCCGCCGACATACCTTATGAACCCTCTCCCCAACCCTCTCCCAGAGGGAGAGGGAGCAGAGGCCCCGTCATGAAGCTCGCCGGATTGCCAGCGACGGGGGGGTTTCCTACTTTTCCGCGCGCCCGCTGCGCGGCGGCCCCTCTCCCCGAGGAAGAAGTAGAAAGCCTCGGGAGAGAAGTAGACAGTCCAAGTCAGACAGGAGCAGCGAGCCATGGCGTCCCGTTCCGTGTTCACCTCCGAGTCGGTCTCGATGGGCCATCCGGACAAGATGTGCGACCAGATCAGCGACGCGGTGCTCGACGCGCTGCTGGCCGAGGACCCGGCGTCGCGCGTGGCCTGCGAGACCATGACCACCACCGGCCTGGTCGCGCTGGTCGGCGAGGTCACAACGAGCAGCCGGGTGGACTACACCAGGCTGGTGCGCGATGTCGTGCGGGACATCGGTTATACGAGTTCCGAAATGGGCTTCGACGCCGACACCTGCGCGGTGATGGTGGCGCTCGGCGAGCAGAGTCCGGACATCGCGCGCGGCGTGAACCGGGGCGAGGGGTTGCACAAGGGCGAAGGCGCCGGCGATCAGGGCATGATGTTCGGTTACGCCTGCGACGAGACCCCGGAGTTGATGCCGCTGCCGATCATGCTCGCGCACCGCCTGATCGAGCGGCAGCGCGAACTCTTCGAGCGCGGCGCGCTGGGCTGGCTTCGGCCCGACGCCAAGTCGCAGGTTTCGGTCGAATACGAGGACGGCAAACCGCGCCGCGTCTCGACGGTGGTGCTCTCGACGCAGCACGCGCCGGAAATCGGGGACGCGGAACTGCGTCAGGCGGTGATCGAGCAGATCATCAACCCCGTGCTGCCGGCGGAGTTGCGCGACGCCGACACCTGCATTCATGTGAACCCGACCGGGCGCTTCGTGCAGGGCGGCCCGAAGAGCGACGCCGGGTTGACCGGGCGCAAGATCATCGTGGACACCTATGGCGGCATGGGTCGCCACGGCGGCGGCGCCTTCAGCGGCAAGGACCCGACCAAGGTGGATCGCAGCGCCGCCTACGCCGCGCGCTGGGTCGCCAAGAATCTGGTCGCCGCACAACTCGCGCGGCGCTGCGAGGTGCAGTTCGCCTACGCCATCGGCGTGCCGGAGCCGGTCTCGGTGCGCGTGGACAGCTTCGGCACCGCGCGCCTCGCTGACGAGGTATTGCAGCAACTGGTGCGCAAGCACTTCGATCTGACGCCGACGGGCATCATCGAAACCCTCGACCTGCGCCGCCCCATCTACCGCGCGACTTCCTGCCACGGCCACTTCGGCCGCCCGGGTTTCCCCTGGGAGGAAGTCCGCATGGCCGAGGCTCTGGCGCGCAGCGCCGCTTGAGGAGACGCCGTGATTCCGCTTCAAGGTTCGGGTTCGGGTCTGTTTCAATTTCTGCCCGTGCTGCTGATTCTGGTCTTGTTCTGGTTTCTCATCATCCGCCCGCAGCAGCGCGAGCAGAAGCAGCGCCTGGCCATGCAGCAGGCGCTGGCGAAGGGTGACCGCGTGGTGACCAGCGGCGGCATCCACGGAGTGGTGAGCGGCGTCGAGGAGCAACTGGTGACGCTCGACATCGCCAACCTGAAGGGCGAGCGGGTGCGCATCAAGGTGGAGCGGGTGCGCATCGAGCGGCGCACCGAAGCCGCCGGGCAGGGCGCTTCGTGAGCATCCGCGCGCGCGCGCTGCTGGTGCTGGCGCTGCTTTTGTGTCTCGGTTGGCTGGCCGCTGCGAACCTCGCTTCCCCGGAACTTCGGCAGCAGAGCCTGTGGCTGCCCGACCAGGGGCTGCGCCTCGGCCTCGACCTGCGTGGCGGCGTGCACCTGGTGCTCGGCCCCGACCTCGAAAGCGCCGTGGTGCACGAACTCGGCGTGCTGGCGACGGACCTTTCCGCCGAGCTCGAGCGCAAAGGCATCCTCGAGCTGAAGCCGGTCGTCGTCGGCCAGACCTTGCGCGTGCAGACCGGCAGCCGGGAGCAGGCGGAGGCGCTGCGCGAGATTCTCGACGACTACCCGGTTGCGGAGCTGCGTGAATCGGCCAAAGCGGAAGGCGCGGCCTTCCAGATGGTGCTCGCCGATGAGCAGGTGCGCTTCGTGCGCGAGCGCGCCATCCAGCAGGTGCTCGAAGTGCTGCGGCGGCGCATTGACGACCCGACGACGGGCATTTCCGAGTCGGTCATCACCAAGCAGGGACGCGAGCGGGTGCTGGTGCAGATTCCCGGCGTCGAGCGCGTGCCCACCGAGTTGATCACCGGCAAGGGCTACCTCGAGTTCAAGATCGTCGAAGACCAGGCGGCGAACGAGGAACTGCTGCGGGAGCGCCACCCGGAGGGCCTGCCCGAGGGCATGGTGATTGCGACCGAGGTGGACGCGGCCACCGGCAGCGTCATCGCCGCCTACCTGCTGCCGGAGACGCCGGCGCTGACCGGCGACCTGCTGGCCGACGCCGCCTCGCAGTTCAACCAGCAGATCGGCCAGTGGCGCATCAACTTCCGCTGGAACAGCGAGGGGGCCGACCGCTTCGCGGATTTGACCGGGCGCAACATCAACCGCCAACTGGCGATCCTGCTCGACGGCCAGGTACAAAGCGCGCCGGCCATCCGCAGCAAAATCTACGAGCGCGGCGAGATTTCCGGTGACTTCACGCAGCAGGAGGCGGCGGAGCTGGCGGTGATTCTGCGCGCGGGCTCGCTGCCGATTGACATCCGCATCGAAGAAGAGCGCACCATCGGCCCCGCGCTGGGGCAGGATTCGATTGACCGGGGGCTGCGCGCCTCGCTGATCGGCCTGCTGCTGATCGTCGTCTTCATCAGCGCCTACTACCGGCTCTCGGGTCTCTATGCCTCGCTTGCGCTGGTCGCCAACCTGACGATGCTGCTCGGGCTGATGTCTGTCTTCGGCGCCACGCTGACGCTGCCCGGCATCGCCGGTCTGGTGCTGACGGTGGGCATGGCCGTTGACGCCAATGTGATCATCTTCGAGCGCATCCGCGAAGAGTTGCGCGCGGGCCGCGCGGTGCAGGCCGCCATCGCCACCGGTTTCCAGAAAGCGCGCTGGACCATTCTCGACGCCAACATCACCACGCTGCTGACGGCGATCATCCTCTTCGAGGCCGGCACCGGCCCCATCAAGGGTTTTGCGGTCACGCTCTCGGTTGGCATCCTGACCAGCGTGTTCTCCGCGCTGGTGATCACCCGGCTGCTCTACGAGTGGCGGCCGGGGCGGGTCGCCACCCGCGCGCTCTCCATTTAAGCCAACCACCAACCCGCTTTCGACCCTGGGTGCAGCACCGATGTTCTTCGAACTGATCCAACCCGGAACCAGCCACGACCTGATCAGCCGCTGGCGGGTCTGCGTCTTCTTCTCCTGCCTGCTGATCCTGGCGGGTCTGGTGGCCGTGGGGCTCGGCCGGGGGCCGAAGCTGGGGCTCGACTTCGCCGGCGGCACCGAGGTGCAGGTGCGCTTCGTGACCGTGGAAAGCAGCGAGGGGGCACTGCGCGAAGTGGCCAGCGGCCTCGGCATCGAGGGCGTCTCGGTGGTGCGCTACGGCGAGGAGCAGCGCGAGTTCCTGATCAAGTTCCCGGGAGAGCGCCGCATCGCCGGCGCCGGCGAGAGTGCGGCGATTGACGCGCAAAGCGACTACGTGGTGGCGCTACACGCCGCGCTCTCGGAGCGCATCGGCGCGCTCGAAATTATTCGCACCGAGTTTGTGGGGCCGAAGGTGGGGGCCGAGTTGCGCAGCGCCGGCCTGCAGGCCATCGGCCTGGCCTGCCTGCTGATTCTGATCTACATCGCCTTCCGCTTCTCGCTGCGCTTTGCGCCGGGCGCGATCATCGCGCTGCTGCACGATGTGCTGATCACCAGCAGCCTGTGGGTGCTGCTCGGGCGCGAGTTCGACCTGCGCGTGCTGGCTGCAGTGCTCGCCATCATCGGCTACAGCTTGAACGACACCATCATCGTCTATGACCGGATTCGCGAGAACCTGAAGCGGCACACCGGCCACGATCTGCCCGAGGTGCTGAACCGCAGCGTGAACCAGACCTTGTCGCGCACGCTGCTCACATCGCTGACCACACTCGGCGCGGTGCTGGCGCTGCTGCTGCTCGGCGGCGATGTGGTGCGGCCCTTCGCGCTGACGATGGCGCTCGGCGTGGTGGTCGGAACCTACTCGTCGGTGTACATCGCCGCGCCGACGCTGCTCTGGCTCGAGCGCTTCTTCGGCGCCGCCGAGGCCAGCGGCGGCAGGGCAAAGTAGCGGGGCGACGGCGGAGGTGCGGAGCACCTCCCGCTTCAGTTGTTCTTGGCCGAGAGCGGCGGCGCCACTTCCATGTCCGGCAGCTTGGCCGTGAGCGGCGCGCTCTTGGGCTTCGTCTCGTTGACCATCGCCACCGAGCCGTTCAGCACCGCGCCTTCCTGAATCACCAGCCGCGGCGCCTCGACATCGCCATCCACGACGCCCGTGTCCTCGATGTTGATGCACTCGCTGGCCTTGACATTGCCGGTCACGTGGCCGACCACGATGATGGTCTTGGCCTGAAGGTCGGCCTTCACCGTGCCTTCGGAGCCGACCAGGAGCTGGTTCTTCGGAAGGTCAATGCGCCCCTCCACCAGCCCGTCAACCTGAAGATCCTCTTCGCCGGTCAGGTCACCCTTGATCTGAATGGATTTTCCAATGCTCGCCATCTTTGCTGCACCTGCTGTCCCGGCCCGGCGCTTCGACGATCCAGGTTTTCGTCTGCGCGCTTCGTCATGGGACGTGGTTTGGGGTTGCGCTGTCCCGGCTCGTTCAGAGGCGCCTGGTTTCTGCCGGGAATCCTTTCCAAAGAAGCCCATGGCTTCCACTCCTCTTCGAACCCTGAATGCTAGCGAAGCGGCAGGGCCTCGTCCACCACGATGTTGTGATCGCGCAAAATGGTTCCCTGCGCCCGGTTCAGGCTGGCCACGGAGTTGTGGTAGACCTGCAGCGCGCGGGTTTTCTGGCTCTCCGCCTCGACCAGGTCCTCCTCCCGCTGCAGCACCGCAAAGGGGGTGGATTCGCCGTGCTCCAGCCGGATCTGCTCGGCGCGGAGCTGCTCGCTGGCCGCCGCCACGCGCCGCTCAGCGGCCTCGATGCCCCGGGTTGCGGAGCGCAGGTTGCGCACCGCATCGCGCACTTCGAGGATGATGCTCTGCTCGATGCGGCGGGTGCGGGTGCGCGCCTGCTGCAGTTGAACCTTCGCGCGCCGGTGGCGCGCGCGCTCCGTGCGGTTGCCGAGCGGAATCGAAAAAACCGCGCCGCCGCTCCAACTGCGGTTGTTGCGGCCCTCGAAGAAGTCCGCGTCGGTGTCCGAGAAACCCGGCAGCGGCGGCGGGTCGAGGGGCGGGCAGTCTTCACCCGGATCCAAGTCCAGGCACGCGAAGCGCTGAGGGTTGGCGATGCCGGCGAGCCCGTGCGTGCCGTAGCGGGCGACGAGGTCGAGCTGCGGCAGGCGCTGGTTGAACGCGAAGCGCACCTGCAGCTCCAACTGCTCCCGCCGCCGCCTGGCCTCCGCGAGTTCCGGCCGGAGCGCGAAGGCCTTGTCCGCGGCGATCTGCTCGTCCACTTCGAGGGGCTGCCAGTCTTCGGGCGAGTCCGTGGGGTGAAGGGTCAGCCGCGTGTCCGCTTGCAGTTGCGTTCCGAGTACCTGGTCAATCAACTGATCCTGCGCCGCCAGAAATTCGTTCTCGGCCTGGATCAGCCGGTATTCCCGGTCGGCGACGCCGGCCCGCGCCTCGATGACCTCGACCCGGGACACCATCCCGACCTCGTATTGCACCTCGGCCTGATCGCGCAGCACGCGCGCCGTTTCGAGACTTTTGCGGTTCACCTCGAAGTCCTTGCGCCGCGCGGCCAGGTTCCAGTAGCCGCTCTCGATGCCGGCGATGGTGTCCATCAACTGCCGCCGGAAACCCTCGCGCGCGAGCGCGCGCCCGATGCGCGTGCTGCGCACCTCGGTGCGCGCTGGCCCCAGCAGAAAGCCGCGCAGCAGCGGCGCGTTCAGGCTGGCTTCGAGGCTCGCCGTGTATTCGGGGTTCAGGCTCTGGATCGGCGATGTCGAGGCCACGCGGCGTCCCCGATACGAGAGCTCGTATGACCAGCCGAGCAGGGGCAGCAGTCCGGAGATGCCGGCGTCGCCGCTGCGCTCGCCCTCCGCATCGGACTGAAACACCCCCGCCACCGGCAGCCGGCGGTTGCCCAGGCTGAAGTTGCCGCCGAGCAGGGGGTCGTAGGCGCCAAGCGCGGCCCGGTAGTCGAGTTCCGCCACCAGCGGGTCGTAGCGCACGATTTCGACATCGAGGTTGTTCTCGACACCACGCCGGATCGCCGCCTCAAGGCTGAGTTCGATCACCGCCGGCGCCGCTTCCGCCTCCGCTCCCGTGTCGGCAGCCACCGGCTCGGGCGACAGGTCGGCAGCTTCCGCTTCCATGTTCGCATCCATATCCGCATCAGGTGTTGGCGGCGCCAGCGCCGGGTCGGCGTCGGATGCTTCCGCGTCGGGTTCGATCACTTCCGCCGCCATCGTCGCCGCTTCCGTTGCGATGTCGGGGGCCAGCGTCGCCGGTGACAACTCGGCGTCCGCTTCCGTGTCTTTCGTTGCCGTGTCGGTGGCCAGCGGCTCGCTCGACGGCGCGCTGGCTGGCTCAGCGTGGGCCGTCGCCGCTGCGCCGCCGGGCAGGGCGAGCAGCGCGAGTGCGAGACCAGCGACGACGAGCGGGTTGTGGACGAGGCGACGCATGGGGTTAAAACCTTCCCGAAGACAGGCGCAAGGCGCACGGTAGCAACCGGATGACACACTGCGAAGCCGCTATGCTGCGCGGCCATGACGGTGGCCGCGCTCATCCTCGGCGCCGGTCGGGGCGAGCGCTTTGTGAAAAGCGGCGGCAGCGATGCGGTTCCGAAGGCGCTGACGCCCCTTGGCGGGCGCAGCCTGCTCGCGCATTCCCTCACAGCCCTCGCCGCCGTGCGGCTGGTCGAGCGGCTGCAACCGGTGCTGCCCGAGGCGCAACTCGCCGACTGGGACGCGCTCGCTGCCGAAATCGGCCCGCTGCCGGGTCTGGTCGCGCCGGTGGCCGGCGGCCCCCAAAGGCGTGACTCGGTGGCGCGCGGGCTTCGGGCTTTGCCGGGAACCGTGCGCCACGTCGTCGTGCACGACGCCGCCCGCCCGCTGCTGCAGGCCGACGATGCGGCGCGGGTCATCGCCGCCGCCCTCGAGCACGGCGCCGCGCTGCTGGCGACACCGGTGCGGGACACCCTGCACCGCGTGCGGGAGGGGCGCATTGTGAAGACCCTCGCGCGCGCGGATTGCTGGGCGGCGCAGACGCCGCAGGTGTTCCGCCGCGACTGGCTCGAAGCCGCGCTCGCCCGCGCCCCTGCGGATGGCGGCGGTGACGACGGCGGCGACGGGCGCGACGCTTCGGGCGACGAAGCCGGCCTGCTCGCGCGGGACGGGCATCCGGTGCAGGTGGTGCCCGGTCGCAGCGACAACTGGAAGATCACCAGCGGGGAAGATCTGCAGCTGGCGGAGCGCTGGCTGCAGGCCGCCGGCCCCCTTCGCGTTGGAATGCGCATCGGTCAGGGCTTCGACGCTCACCGCTTCGCGCCCGGTCGCCCGCTCAGGCTCGGCGGCGTGACGATTCCCAACGATGAAGGACTCGTCGGCCACTCCGATGGCGATGTGCTGCTGCACGCGGTCTGCGACGCGCTGCTCGGCGCGGCGGGCGAGGGCGATCTGGGGCTGCACTTTCCGTCGAGCGACCCGGCCTGGCGTGGCGCCGACAGCGCCGCGCTTTTGACGCAGAGCTACGCGCGGGTGCGGCGCGCGGGCTTGCAGCTCGGCAACCTCGACGCCACCGTGATCGCAGAGCGCCCCCGGCTCGCGCCGCAGCAGGCTGCAATGCGCGCGCGCATCGCAGA
>JAHRAN010000127.1 GCA_020027245.1 Myxococcota bacterium | reverse complement strand
GCGCCCACGGCGTGCGCGCCATGACCGACATATCCGGCTTCGGTCTGGCCGTGCATCTGGGCGAGATGTTGCGCGCGTCAGAACTCGCCGCCCGGCTCGAAGTGGCGCGCGTGCCGACGCTGCCGGGAGCGCGCCGCCTGCTCGCGCGTGGCCTGCGCAGCACCGCACATCCCCGCAACGCCGCCGCCGCCCGTCCGCTCTGGGGCGATGTGCCGGACGCGCATCCCGAGGCCGCACTGCTGCTCGACCCGCAGACCAACGGCGGCCTGTTGATGGGCATCGCCGAACACAAAGCCGCCGCGCTGCTGGCCGAGTTGCAACGCGAAGGCCACGCCGACGCCACACTCTGCGGCGTAGTGGAAACGCCACAACCAGGCACGCCACGCCTGCGCCTCGACCGCAAGCGATGACCGCCACCAGACCTTAAGAACCCTCACCCCTGACCCCTCTCCCTTATAGGGAGAGGGGAATCGGAGGCTGCCTGCTCGCGCTTGATTAATTCTTAACCCCTCTCCCTGTAAGGGAGAGGGATGGGCGGCGGGCCATAAAGCCCGTCGCCGCCAGTAAAGCCCGTCGCCGGGTGAGGGTGGCGGCCCCGCGCAATCTTCTTACCCCCACTGCCGCTGCCGAACCACCGCGCCGCCCCGGTTAAAGCAGCGGGAGTTGGCTCGGCTCGCCGAGTACCTGGGCGAAGCGCTGGCCGCGTTCCTGCAAGATGCTGTCGGCGACGGGGCGCAGCACCCGGTCCACATAGTGCTCGTGGTCAATGTCAGCGGGCCACGCGCTTCCCGGCAGCACGGGCTCTGGCCCGTGGCGCGTGATCAGGTACCGGATGGTCGAGTCCGCCCGCGCGCCCGGTGCGCCGGAGCGCCCCGGGCCACCTTTTGACCGCGGCTTAAGGCCGCTGTCGGAGTGCTTCGCACTCCCCCATCCTTTTGACCGCGCCGAGCCGCTGTTGATCAGGCGCGCTGCCTGTATGTGGGGCGGGTTGCTCGCATAACGCTCGAGCGAGCCCTTGCGGATGCGCTTCACATACACGAGCTCCCGGTCGAGTTGCCCCGCGCGCAGTTTCGTCACCAGTTCGCGCATGAATGGGACGGGGTCGCGCTGCGTGAACAGGCGTTCGAGCAAACCCTGCTGAAGGCGCGTTGCGACGGCGGGCCAGTCGCGCCGCACCGCTTCGAGTCCGACGATAACGAGCTTGCCATCGGCCCAACCGGCATAACGTTTCTTGCTGCCGCTCTTGCCGCCGCGCACGCGCGGCAGGAAGAAGCGCTCGAAGATGGTCTCGAGTTCGAGTTCGAGACAAGGCTCGATGCGGTAGCGCCGGCGGATGCGCTCTGCCACCTGCCGCTCCGCCTGCGCCCGCAGTTGCTCGGCGCTGCGGGCGAGTGCGGAGGTGTTCTGCGCCTCGGGCAGTTGGATGAAGACCGAATCGGTATCGCCGTAGAGCACGGGGACGCCCGCCTCCTCGAAGGCCTGCTTTGTCCAGTGCAGCGTCTGCTGGCCGAAGCTGGTGATGGCGTTGGCGACATCCGGGTCGAAGAAGCGACACGACGGCGCGCCGAGCACGCCGAAGAGCGCGTTCATCATGATCTTGATGGCCTGGCTCGCGTGCCGGTCGCCACGGGCGCGGGCCTGCGCGCGGCGCTCCATCAGGCGCTCGATCACCGCCGGCAACGCCGCGCCCTCGCGCGCAAAGCGCGCACCGTTCGGCGCCACAATCGGCTCGCTTTCCTGCGCGGCGCGCGCATGGGCGAGCGGGTCGAGCCCGAAGCTGCGGATCAGACTCGGGTACAGGCTCTTGAAGTCGAGCGCCGCGACGCGCTCGTGAAACCCGGCGCGGGGCGTGAGCAGCGCGCCTCCCTGCACCCGCGCCGCGCGCGCCTTCGGGGCCACGCAGGGCGCGACCACGTTCCGACTTCGCAACTCGGGCAGATAGAGCAGGTCGAAGTTGGCGATGCTCGCGCTGACCCGGTCGAGTTGCATACCGGTCAGCCGGCTGCGTTCCTCGCTGAGTGCGAGCAGACCCTCGCGGGCGAGGATGTCCCGCACCAGCCGCGCGTCCTCGATGTTGTAGGCGACCAGCGCCTCGGGATCTTCGCGCCACAGACGCAGGATTTCCGCCGCGGCGTCTGGCGCATCGTGGGCGATTTTAACCTTGCCGCGTCCGAGCAACTGCGTGGCGGCGGTTTCGAGCCGGTAGTCGGGCAGGCGGATGGCTTCGCGCACCAGCGGCAGCGCGTCGAGCACCATGCGCCCCGGAACGTCCGCGCGCAGGCCCGAACGCCCGCCGCGCAGCTCATCGAGAATGCGCGCCGCGTCCGTTGTGCGCCCGAGGTGGCGCGGGATGCGGCGCGCGTCGCAACGCGCGAACCAGACCGCGAGGTCGAAGCCGATCACATTCCAGCCGACGATCAGGTCCGGGTCGAGTTGGCGGATGCGACGGTTCACCGCGGAGAGCAGCGCCGGCTCCTCGGGGTGCACGATGGCGCCGGGCACGGCGCGCTTCGCCACCAGATGAACCTCTTCCACCTCGTCTTGCAGCAGCGCGGCGGAGAGCACGCGGCTCGCGTCGGGCGTCGTCTCGAGATCGAGCGAGAGGGTGCGAAGGGCGACGTTTGCGCTCGCGGGTTTGAGTTCCGGGTTGCGAAACAGCAGCAGCCCGTCGCTGCGCCGATCGTGCGGGCCGTGGATGGCGCAGGTTGCCCGCAGGCCGCGGTCCATCAGGAAGCGATAGGGGAAGCGGATGTCGGCCTCGAAGGGCGTGCCGCCCGCCGCGCGCACCCGCTCGCGCAGCCGCATCACCTCCGCGGGAAGTGCGGTGCTGACCCGCACCAGCGCGCGGCCCCGGGTATCGCGCAGCGGCGTTTCCTCGACGCGCAGCGCTGCATCGCCGAGCAGGCGCTCCTCGCCGCGCAGCACAAAGAAGTATGGGCGGTAGCGGTGTTCCTCGACCAGGAAGGGCTCGCCGCTTTCGAGCCGTCCGAAGAGCTGCAGCACGGCGGCGCCATCCCGCACCCGGTAGGTCGGCTGAACGATGAAGCCGTTGGTCACGACCAGAGTGTAGGCCGGGGTGCTGTCGCGCCTCGCCCCGCCCGTTGACCGCGCCCGGGGTGCTTCGCACCCCGCCCATCCTGTTGACCGCCCCGAGCGGCTGCCGACCCATCTTTGACCGCGCCGGGCCGCTGACCGGGGTGCTTGCGCGCCTCGCCCCGTCTTTTGACCGCGCCGGGCCGCTGCCGGAAAGCTCATGGCGTGGCCTCCGGGTCGCTGGCGCGCCACGGCTGGCGGCGCGGCGGGGAAAGCGGTATCCCACGGCTGCAGTTTGATTCCCTTCCGTATTGCAGCGGCGGGGGATATGCTCGGGACCAAACCTCCCCCCGCTGATGAATGGAGGAACGATGCCCTGGGTGATCACCAGCTTGTGCCGTGACTGCGTTGATCAGGCCTGCGTCGAGGTCTGCCCCGTGGACTGCATTTATGAGTACACGGGTGAGGACGCGGCCACCTTCCCGAACCAGCTCTACATTGACCCGGAAGAGTGCATTGACTGTGGCGTATGCGAACCCGAGTGTCCGTGGGAGGCGATCTTCGAGGACGAGCGCGTCCCCGCCGTGTTTCAGGATGACATCGCGTTGAACGCGAACATCATGGAAACCAAGGACGACTTCGCGGTTCCGGATGTCACCGAGCACGACAAGCCCACGCCCGAAGCGGTGCAAGCCAACAAGGAGAAGTGGGGCTTCAACGAGTGACACCGGGCGCAGGCGTCGCAAGCGCTGCCCCGCCCGACGCATTCGGACGGGCGCTGCGCGACCTGCGCATCTCGGTCACCGATCGCTGCAACTTCCGCTGCCCCTACTGCATGCCGGAAGAAATTTTTGGCGCGGACTTCCCCTTCCAGCCACGCGACGCCATTCTGCGCTTCGAGGAAATCGAGCGGCTGGCGCGGATTTTCTCCGCACTCGGCGCCACCCGGCAGCGGCTGACCGGCGGCGAGCCGCTGCTGCGCGCGCAGTTGCCCCGGCTGGTGGCCCGGCTCGCCGCCACGCCCGGCATCCGGGACCTGGCGCTGACCACGAACGGCGTGCTGCTGCCGCGCTTTGCCGGGGCGCTCAAAGAGGCCGGCCTTTCGCGCGTGACCATCAGTCTCGACAGCCTCGACCCGGAGACCTTCGCGCAGATGAGCGGCGGGCGGGGGACGCCCGAGCAGGTGCTCGCCGGCATCGCCGCCGCCGAGCAAGCCGGCCTCGGGCCAATCAAAATCAACTGCGTGGTGAAGCGTGGGGTGAACGAGCACGAGGTGGTGGCGCTGGCGCGTCACTTTCACGGCAGCAAGACAATTTTGCGCTTCATCGAGTATATGGATGTCGGCACGACCAACGCCTGGGATCGCTCGCAGGTGGTTCCGGCGCGCGAGATCATCGAGCGCATCGGCGCGGAGTTGCCCATCGAAGCGCTCGCGCCCAACTATGCGGGCGAGGTGGCGCAGCGCTACCGCTACCGCGACGGCGGCGGCGAGATCGGGTTCATCACCTCGGTCAGCCAGCCCTTCTGCGGCGGCTGCACGCGCGCGCGGCTTTCGGCCGACGGGCGGCTCTTCACCTGTTTGTTTGCGGCGCAGGGTCTCGACCTCTTGACGCCGCTGCGCGCCGGCGCTTCGGACGAAGACTTGCGTGCGCGCATCGTCGGCCGCTGGGCGGCGCGCCGGGATCGCTACAGCGAAGAGCGCGCCGAGCGCACGCCGTTGTTAACCACCCGCCGCCGTCGCGTCGAGATGTTTCAGATCGGCGGCTAGCCCGCGCCTCAGCAGCAGCGCCAGGCCGGCGTTTCGATGTCCCGGGTCACGTGGTACCACTCCCAGCGCAGCCCGTCGGGCTCCCGCGCCCAGACCTTGTTCTGCTTTGCATGGCAACAGATCGTCTCGTTCTCGACCAGCGTTTGCAGCCCCGCGTCCTTCAGACGCCGGGCGGCAGAGTGAACCTGCTCGTCGCTGAACACCTCGACACCCAGATGGTTGAGCCGCTCGCCAGCGCCCGGGGTCTCGAAGAGTACGAGCTTCAGCGGCGGCTCGGCGATGGCGAAGTTCGCATAACCGGGCTTGCGCTTGTTCGGCTCGGCGTCGAAGAGTTTTGCGTAGAACGCGACGGCGGCGTCGAGGTCATTCACATTGAGGGCAAGTTGCAAACGCATGGTCTTTCTCCTTGTTCGTTTTCGTCAAGAGGGAGGGCCGGAAGCCGCGCGCGCGCAGCAGTTCTCGGTCAGGAAAGCGACGAGCGCCCGCATCCGCGCGAAGTCGGGCGCGTAAATGAGCGAGCGCCCGCGCCGCCTGCTCGTCGCAATGCCGGCGCTGCGAAGCGCCTTCAAATGGAAGGAAAGCGTCGTGGCTGCGACGCCGGTGTCGCTCGCGATGGCGCCGACGGGGAGGCCCGCGGGCCCGCTCTCGACGAGCAGGCGAAAGACATCGAGCCGGGTCTCGTGGGCGAGGGCCGCAAGGGCGTCGAGCACCTGCTGCTTTTCCATACTTCGATAGTACTGGAAATATAGAAGTATGCAACCTCGCTATCGTGCCCGCGTCGCCGCCCCTGCGGCCCGGAGGTGCCCCCCATCTTGCCCGAGCCGGTTCGCAGCGACTGGGTGCTGGTAGGAGGCGGTCACGCCCATATCCAGGTGCTGCGCCGTTTTCTGATGGCGCCGCTCGCCGGGGTGCGCCTCACCCTGGTGACCGACCGCGCGGAGGCCGTGTACTCGGGCTGCGTTCCCGGCTTCGTGGCGGGTGATTACGCGGCCAGCGAACTCGCCATAGACTGCGTGCCGCTCGCGCGTCGCGCGGGGGCGCGCGTGCTGCTCGCCGAGGCGCGCGGGCTCGAACCGGACGCGCGCCGCCTGCTCATCGTCGGTCGTCCGCCGCTGGCCTACGACGCCATCAGCTTCGATGTGGGCAGCACGCTGCGCGGCCTCGACCGTCCAGGCGTGCGCGCGTTCGCCCTCAAGACGCGCCCCATCAAAGACTTCGTCGCCACCTTCGAGGCGCGGCTGCAACAAGCGCGTCCCGAGCAGGTCGTCGTGGTGGGCGCGGGAGCCGCCGGCGTGGAGTTGGCCTTCACCCTGGAAGCGCGCTTGCGCGCCACCCTGGGACGCCGCCCCGAGGTGACTTTGCTAGGCGACGCACCGCCACTCAGCGACGCAGCAGGCGCGTTGCAGCGCCGCGCGCGCCGGCTGCTCGAAGCGCGGGGCGTGACCGTTCGCCGGGGCGAAGTCGCAAGCATCAGCGCCACGGCGCTGCGCCTTGTGGATGGCTCGGAAGTCCCAACCGAGTTGGTCGTCTGGGCGACGGGCGCCGCGCCGCTGCCGCTTCACAAGGAACTCGCGCTGCCGCTCGCCGCCGACGGCTTCCTGTCCGTGCGTGCGACACTCCAAAGTGTCGCGCACGACAATGTGTTCGCGGTCGGCGACTGCGCCGCCTTCGAGGGCGGCGGCGGGGGGAGGAGGGGATTAAAACTTCCCAAAGCCGGCGTGTATGCGGTTCGTCAGGGGCCGCTGCTCGACCACAACCTGCGCGCGTTGTACCGGGGCCACAGGCTTCGCCGCTACCGCCCGCAGCGCGACTTCCTGAAGCTCCTGAACCTGGGCGAGCGTCGCGCGCTCGCGGGCAAATGGAGTTTTGCCACCGCCGGCGCCACGGCATTCCGACTGAAGGACGCGATTGACCGCCGCTTCATCCGCCGTTTCCGCGTGCTCGACAGCGACGGTGGCGACGCCGCCGGCTTCCCGTCGCCCGAGAGCATGGGCATGAAGCCGATGGACTGCGGTGGCTGCGCCGCCAAGCTCGAAGCCGGCGGGCTCAGCCGTGCGCTCGCGCGACTTTCCCCCGCGCCGCAGGACGCCACGCAGCTCTTCGGTCTCGACGAGCCGGACGACGCCGCCGCCTTTCGCACCCAAAGTGGCGATGTATTGCTCGCGAGCATTGACGGCTTCCGCGCATTCAGCGACGACCCCTGGCTGGTCGGTCGCGTGGCGACCTTGAACGCACTCTCCGATTTGCACGCCACCGGCGGCCATCCGCGCCACGCGCTGGTCTGGGTGACGGCGCCGGACGAGACCGGCGCCGAAGAGACCTTGTATCAGGTGATGGCCGGTGTGCGCTTCGAACTCGACGCGCGGGGCGTGACGCTGCTCGGCGGTCACAGCAGCATCGGCCCCGAGCTCACGGTCGGGCTTTCGGTGCTCGGCGCTGCGCCCGAAACAGTTTCCGCTGACGCGCTGCCGCGCAAGGGTGCGCTCCGCCCCGGCGACGCGCTGCTGCTGAGCCGTGCGCTCGGCGCCGGCGTGTTGCTCGCGGCGGACATGCAAGGCCGCGCGCACGGTCATGAAGTGGCGGCTCTGCAGGCCGCGCTGCTGCGTTCGAATCATCTGGCGGCGCGCATCGCCCGCGCCCACGGCGTGCGCGCCATGACCGACATATCCGGCTTCGGTCTGGCCGTGCATCTGGGCGAGATGTTGCGCGCGTCAGAACTCGCCGCCCGGCTCGAAGTGGCGCGCGTGCCGACGCTGCCGGG
>JAHRAN010000116.1 GCA_020027245.1 Myxococcota bacterium | reverse complement strand
TCCGCAATGATGGGCGCGATGGCGCGACACGGCGCGCACCACTCGGCCCAGAAGTCAATCACCACCGGCGTCTCCGACTTCAGAACCTGCTGCTCGAAGTCGGCGTCCGTGACATCCTGAAGTTCGCTCATCGTCGGGCCTCCTGAAGTTTCAGCGTGGCGTAGCTTGTCCGATCTTCGATGCCGCCGCCAGCCACGGGTCACACGGGTCGCGCCGCGTTGACGCGCAAGCGCGCGCCCGGTATCTTCGCCGCCGTCGCCGGGCCTCTTGCGAGGAACCATGACCGCCAAAACACTTTCCGCCGCCGAGCGCGCGCGCCATCTGCTGCAGGAAAGCGCGGGTGTGATGAACCGGGCGGCGGCAGAGCTCTGCGAGGACATCGCGCAGGCGGCGGACTGGGTGGCCGCGGCCTACCGGAACGACGGTCGCGTGCTGCTCTTCGGCAACGGCGGCTCCGCTGGCGACGCGCAGCACCTGGCGGCCGAGTGGGTCGGGCGGCTCGGCCCCGAGCGCCCGGCGCTGCCCGCCATTGCGCTCACCACCAACAGCTCCGCGCTCACCGCCATCGGCAACGACTACGGCTTCGAGCAGGTCTTCGTGCGCGGCATCGAGGCGCACGGTCGCGCGGGCGATGTGGCGATTGCGCTCTCCACCTCCGGCAACTCGCCCAACGTGCTCGCCGCGCTCGAAGCGGCGCGCGCGCGGGGCTTGCGCAGCGTGGCGCTGCTTGGCAAAGGCGGTGGCCGCGCCGCAGCGCTTGCCGACTTGCCGCTGGTCGTACCCTCCGACGACACGCAGCACATTCAGGAAGCGCACATCGCCATCGGTCACGCGATTGCCGCGCTGGTGGATGCGGCGCTGTTCCCGGAGCTTTCGCATTCGCAAGCCGGCGGACGCCGGGTGTGAGCGACGGCGGGCGTATTGCGCTGGCCATCGGCGACATCACCGAGCACGAGGTGGACGCCGTGGTGAATGCGGCGAACGCCGCGCTGCAACTGGGCGCCGGTGTCGCCGGTGCGATCCGCACGCGCGGCGGCCCCGAAATTCAAGCCGAGTGCGATGTGCACGGGCCCATCGAGGTGGGCGCGGCGGCGGTCACCGGCGCCGGGAAGTTGCCCGCGCGCTATGTAATTCACGCCGCCGGCATGCCCGTCGGTGGCAGGGCCGACGCACAGAGTGTGCGCTCTGCGCTGCGTCACAGTCTGGAACTCGCCCGCGCGCGCGGCTGCAAGACCCTCGCCGTGCCCGCCATCGGCGCCGGCGTCGGCGGGCTCACACTGAAGCGCAGCGCCGAGTTGCTGCTCGCCGAAGCCCGTCGGCACCTCGAGGGCGAGACTTGTATCGAAGAAATTCGCTTCGTGCTCTTCGACGAGTCGGCCTACCGTGTCTTCGAAGCGGTGCACGACGAAGCCCGCGTGCTCGCCGCAAAAGAGCGTTCCGAAGCGCCCGGGGTTTCGCGCGGGCGCTGACCGGCATCGAAAGACGCAACGAGGGGGAGGGGGAGGGGGTTAAAACGCTGCGCCTCGAACTTCAGCAATGGACGGCCGCCGCCTCGGCCGTGGCGGAGGGACACCGGTGAACCTGCTGCTCGTCGGCATGAGCCATCACACGGCGCGGCTCGAACTGCGCGAGCGTTTCGTCGTTCCCGAACTGCAGCCCGTGCTCGAAAAACTGCACGCCGATCCCAGTCTGGACGAAGTGACCGTGCTCTCCACTTGCAACCGGGTCGAGATTCTGGTCTGGACCCGGGACATGGAAGCGGCGCACCGTCGGCTGCGCCGCTCTTTCGAGCGCGAACTTACGGAGCCATGCCTTCGTCCTTGCGCCTCCGAACTCGAGGCCGCGCTCTATCACCACCTGGACGGCGCCGCCGTGAGTCACCTGTTCCGCGTCGCTTGCGCGCTCGACTCGATGGTGGTCGGCGAGCCGCAGATTCTCGGTCAGGTGAAGCAGGCATACCGCGCCGCCGTCGCTGCGTCTGCCTGCGGCCCCGTGCTCGGGCGGCTCTACCAGCGCGCCTTCGCCACCGCCAAGCGCGTGCGCAACGAGACCCGCCTTGCGGAGCGCCCGGTTTCGGTGGCGCGCGTGGCGGTGACGCTGACGCAGCAGATTTTCGAGAAGCTCGAGGGCAAGTCGGCGCTGCTGATCGGCGCGGGCAAGATGATCGAGTTGGCCCTCGACGCCCTGCGCCAGCAAGGGCTCGCCGCTGTGCGCGTCGCAGACCGCACGCGCAACCGCGCCACCGAACTCGCCGTGCGCAAGGGCGCCAGCGCCCACGGGCTCGACGAGTTGCCCGCACTGCTGCCGCACTCCGATGTGGTGCTCTGCGGCATCGGCGCCACGCGCCCCTTGCTCGACGCAAAACTCGTGCGCGATGCGCTGCGCGCGCGCCGCGGTCGCCCGATTTTCCTGATAGACCTCGGCGTGCCCCGCAACGTGGCGGTCGCAGTCAGCGCACTCGACGGCGCGCACGTCTACGATCTCGACGACATTCAGAGCGTGGCCGAGGTGAACAGCAGCGAGCGGCGGATCGAAGCGGGCTGTGCTGCGGCGATCGTCAACCAGGAGTTGCGGCGCTTCGAGGGCTGGCTCCGCGCGCGCGCTGCGGCGCCGACGATTCGCGCACTCTGCGCGCGCGCCGAGGCGATCCGCCAGCGGGAAATCGCGCGCGGTCTGGCCGGGCGGAAGGCGGACGCGGCCGAGCAGCAGCGCCTCGCTGTCATCACCCGCGCGATCACCAACAAACTCTTGCACGCGCCCGTGTCCAAACTGCGCGAGGAACTTGGGAACGCCGAAGGTCTCGACCATCTCGAAGCCGCGCGCGTTCTCTTCGCCCTCGACGACCCGGACGCCCCCGGCGCCGACGCCGACGCCGATGCCGACGCCGACGACGCTGCGGTGGATGCGGACCGGGAAGCGTGAAGCGGCTTCGCATTGCGACGCGGGGCAGTGCGCTCGCGCGCGCGCAAGCGGCCCTGGTCGCAGAGCGCATCGATCGCACCCTCGACTGCGAGACCGAGTTATGCGTGGTTCAGAGCAAGGGCGACCGCACTTCGTCGCGCGCGCCCGGCGAACAGGGCCGCAAGGGGCTGTTCGTCAGGGAACTCGAAGATGCCCTGCTTTCGGGCGCGGTGGATCTGGCGGTGCACAGCGCCAAGGATCTGCCAGCGCAACTTGCGCCCGGTTGTGTGCTTGCGGCCACGCCGCTCTGCGCCGACCCGCGCGACGCACTGGTGGCGCGCACGCCGGACGCGCGCCTCGCCACCTTGCCTTTGGGAGCGCGCATCGGCACCGGCAGTTTGCGCCGTCGCGCGCAACTGCTCGCCGCGCGGCCCGACCTCATCGTCGTGCCGCTTCGGGGAAATGTGGACACCCGCCTGCGCCGCTTCGAAGCGCAGCCCGAGCTCGATGCAATCCTTCTGGCCTGCGCCGGGCTCGACCGGCTGGCGCGCGCCGACTGCATCAGCGAGCGCATCGCGCCGGCTGCCCTTTTGCCGGCGGTGGCGCAGGGCACGCTCGCCATCGAAACGCGGCGCGACGACTCGCTCGTCGAACGGCTCGCTCTGGTGGACGACGCCGCTTTGCGCACGCGCACCCGCGCCGAGCGCGCCTTTCTCGAAGCAATCGGTGGCGACTGCGATGTCCCGCTGGCGGCCTTTGCCGAGTTGCAGCCCGACGCCGGTCTGCGTTTGCGCGCGCTCGTCGCGCATCCCGATGGAACCCCCGTATTGCACACCGTGGTCCTTGCGCGCGCCGCCGAGCCGGAAGCCGCCGGTCAGCGCGCGGCAGATCAGTTGCGCGCGCAAGGCGCCGACGAAGTGCTCGCCCGCCTTCGCGCCGAGGCTTCCCGATGAGCGCAGGCAAGGGGCGCGTGATTCTGCTCGGCGCCGGCCCCGGCGACCCGGAGCTTCTGACCCTGCGCGGCGCGCGCTGGCTGGGCGTTGCGGACGTGGTGCTGCACGACGAACTCGTGTCGCCCGCGCTGCTGTCGCTTGCGCCCGCTCGCGCCCGCCTGCTCAACGTGGGCCGGCGCGGCCACGACGGGGCGCCGCGCAGTCAAGCCGAAGTCACCGCAAAGCTCATCGAGTGCGCGCGCCGTGGCGACACGGTCGTGCGTCTGAAGGGCGGCGACCCCTACTTGTTTGGTCGCGGCGGCGAAGAGGCGAGCGCCTGCGCGGCGGCGGGCCTGCCCTTCGAAGTGGTGCCGGGCATCTCGTCGGCCCAGGGCGCGCTCGCATACGCCGGCTTCCCCGTCACCGACCGGCGTCACGCAACTTCCTTCACCGTGGTCAGCGGCCACCACGACCCGACGCGGGCGCAAACGCGCAGCGACTTTCGCGCCATCGCCACTGCGGTGGACACGCTGGTCGTGCTGATGGGGATGCGCAACCTGGAAGAAATCGCAAAAAACCTGCTCGCTGGCGGACGCGCGCCGGACACCCCCGCGGCCGCGGTGATGTCTGCGACGACGCCCGCCCAGCGCAGCGTGGTCGCGACCCTGCAGGCGCTGCCGGCCGCCGCGGCCGCCGCTGGCATCGGCGCGCCCGCGGTCGTGGTGATCGGCGATGTCGTGCGCTTGCGAGACGAACTCGCCTGGTTCGAGAAGCTGCCGCTCTTCGGTCGCCGCATTCTGCTGACGCGAAAGCCCGAGCAGGCGGGAGTCTGGCAGCGCGCCTTCGCCGCCGCCGGCGCCGAGGTCGTGTTGCGACCGATGATCCAGACCAGCCCGGTGCGCGACACGCCAGCCATCAAAGACGCGCTGGCCGCCCTCGAAGACTACGACCTGCTGCTCGTCACAAGCGCCAACGCGGTGCGGGAGCTCGCGGCCTGCGCGCGCTCCGCCGGCCGGCCCCTCGCGCGCTTTGGCGGCGGTGTATTCGCGGTGGGCGAGGCGAGTGCGCGCGCCACAGCCGAAGCCGGGTTGCCGCGCGCGCAGATCGAAATCGCGGGCCCCGATGCACAGGGCATGCTCGATGCGCTGCTCGCGCGCGGCGCGCCGTGTGGCCAGCGCGTGCTTTTGCCCCGCGCCGAGCAGGGCAATACGCTGCTCGCGCGCGGCCTCGAAAAAGCCGGCGCGCGCGTGGACGAGGTGGTCGTCTATCGCACCGAAGCCGCGCACTTCGACGCGGCGGCGCTCTGCGCCGAACTCGAAGCGGGCGCTTTCGATGTGCTGGCTTTTGCCAGCCCCTCGGCCGTGCGAAACTTCGCCAAAAGTATCGGCGCCGCGGGTGTGCGCGCTGCGGGCCGCGCGACGCTGGCCGCCATCGGGCCGCGCACCGCGGCGGCCTGCGGTGATGCCGGGCTCACGCCCGACATCGAAGCCGCGCAGCCCGAGGTCGCGTCGCTGCTGCGCGCGCTCGAGAATCACTTCGCTGACCACAGTCCGGAGGACAGCCGATGAGTTTCCCCCAAACCCGCATGCGACGGCTGCGCCGCAACGAGAATCTGCGCAGCATGCTGCGCGAGACGCGCCTCGCGCGCGAAGATCTGATCCTGCCGCTCTTCGTCGTCGAAGGTCATGGCGTGCGCGAGCCCATCGTCTCGATGCCGGGGGTGCATCGCTTCTCGGTGGATATGCTGGTGGACGAGTGCAAGCAGGTCGCACAGCTCGGCATCCCCGGTGTGATTCTGTTTGGCATTCCGGCTGCGAAGGACGCGCGGGGCAGCGGCGCCGATGCGGAGCAGGGCGTGGTGCAGCGCGCCGTCCGTGCGCTCAAAAAACAAACCCCCGAGTTGCTGGTGATGACCGATGTGTGCCTCTGCGAGTACACCGACCACGGGCACTGCGGCGTGGTCGTGGGCGAGGAAGTACTGAACGACCCGACTCTCGAACGGCTGGCGGCCACCGCGCTCTCTCATGCGCGCGCGGGCGCCGACTGGGTGGCGCCCTCGGACATGATGGATGGCCGCGTCGCCGCAATTCGCGCGCAACTCGACGAACAGGGTTTCGAACATGTTGCAGTCCTTTCTTACGCCGCGAAGTTTGCGAGCGCGTATTACGGGCCGTTTCGCGAGGCCGCCGAGAGCGCGCCGGCCTTTGGCGACCGGCGCAGTTATCAACTCGATCCGGCGAACCGCCGCGAGGCGCTGCGTGAAATGCGTCTCGACATCGAAGAGGGCGCCGATGCGCTGATGGTGAAACCCGCGCTGCCCTGCCTCGACATTCTGGCCGACGCGCGCCGCGCCTTCGAGTTGCCGTTGGCCGCATACCATGTCTCCGGCGAGTACGCGATGATCCGCGCCGCCGCCGAGCGGGGTTTTATTGACGGTGAGCGCGTTATGTGGGAAGCGCACATCGCCATCAAACGCGCCGGCGCCGACATGATTCTGAGTTATGCCGCAAAAGAGCTGGCGGCCAGACTCGGCTGAGCGTTGCGTCCGCCCGGATGCAACGGGCGGCTAACCGGCGAGGGTCACCAGACTTTCGAGGGCTTTGTCGCGGGAGGCTTCGGAAACGCCCGGCACTTCGACGCGCGCAATCAGGAGATCGAGACCGAGGCGCTCGCGGTAGCGCGCGAGTTGGTCTTCTACTTCGCTCGGGCTTCCAATCAGCGCGCGCTTTTCGATGCCGCCGGCTGCCACGCGCGCGAGCAGCGGGTTTTTTAAGCCGCGCGCGCGGCTGCTGCGTGCAATCTCAGTGTGCAGAGCAGCGCGCACCCGCCGGGCTTCGGCTGCGTCATCGGTTATGAACACGGTGCGCATGACGGGAATGCGGGGCGCGTCACCCGGTGGCGGATCAAAAGCGAGGTGACTGCGCCACAGCGCAAAATTCTGCTCCAGCACTTCGAGCGTTTCGAGGGGCGAGGCCAGATAGGGCAGGCCGCGCCGCGCAGCCTGCAACAGACCCTTCGGCCCGAAGGCGGCGACGAGAAGCGGCGGGTGCGGACGCTGCACCGGGCGCAAGCCGATCTGCACCGGCACAGCGTCCCGGCTGGCGTAGTGTTCGCCTTCGAGCACCACGGGCTCGCCGGACCAGGCGGCGAGGATTGCATCGAGGGCTTCATCGAAGCGGTCGCGCTTCTCGCCTGCGCGCACGCCGAAGCCCTCGAACACGGGCGTGCGAAAGCCGCGACCGAGACCCAGCAGCACGCGCCCGTTCGAAAGTGCGTCGAGCGTGGCGACATCGGCTGCAATGCGCAGCGGATGTTGCAAGGGCAGCAGCAGCGATGTGGTCGCCAGACGAATGCGCCGGGTGCGCGCGGCGAAGGCGGCCAGCGCAACCAGCGGCGTCGGCGTAGCACCCGGGGCGAAGTGATTCTCGGGCAGCCACAGCGAGTGCAGGCCCAGTGCGTCAGCCCGCTGCGCGATGCGGAGTGCGCGTCGCCAGCCCGCTGCATCGGCGGCGCCCCCGAGTGCGATGCCGAGCGCCAGCTTGTTCAAAACTTCAGGCCGGGCGTCCGGACTGCGTTTTAACCCCATCCGCCGCCCGCCGTCCCCGGCGTCTTGCGGCTCGCTGTCCGCGTTCTTTTTGTCTTCGTGTTCCACGATGCGCTCCCGACCGGATAGAATAGGCCGATGGCAGACCGCGTCCGTGACATCATGCAGACCAAACCGGTGACGATCTCAGCCACCGAGCGCCTGTCCACTGTTGAGGATATTATGACGCTGGGTCGCGTTCGCCACATGCCGGTGGTGCAGGGCGGCAAGCTCGCGGGCGTGGTTTCCGAACGCGACCTGCTGCGGGCGTCGCTGTCGGCGCTCGCCGGGCACCACCTTGCCGAGCGTCGCGCCTTCCTGAATGTGGTCGAGATCAAGCGGGTGATGTCTGCGCCGCCGATCGTCGTCGCGCCGGAGCTTTCGATCGAGCAGGCGGCGCTGATCATGGCCGAGAACAAAATCGGCTGCCTGCCGGTCGTCGCCGACGACAAATTGCTCGGCATCCTCACCGAGACCGATGTGTTGCGCTGGCTCGCGGGTTACACCGGCGAAAGGTGATGCGCCTCCCGCACGCGATTGATATTCCGCGCGCTTTTCCTACCCTGTGCGCCAGGAGTCGCTGCGCTTGCCTTGTCTTTCACTCGCAGTGCATCGGTCGGGCGATGATCGGGATGTCAACAACCGGCAACAACCGGAGAGGCCATGGTTGAAACGCTGTTGATTGCCACCGACGGCTCCGATGCGGCTCAGGTGGCGGAGCGTTACGGCGTGGCGCTCGCGCAGAAGTTGCGCGCCGGGGTGCTCGGCCTGTCCGTCGTCGAGGAAGACCGGGCGCAGAGTCTTCGCGCGCCCGCGCTCGGCATTGCGGATGGCCCCGTCGCCGCCGTCGAGCAGTTTCTGCACGCGCGGGCGGCGGCGGCGGTGCAGCGCCTTGCCGGGTTGGCGCGGCGGCAGCAACTCGAGTGCGATGCCGAAGTGCTGCGTGGCGCCGCCGACGAGCGCATCGTCGAACGCCTGCGCCGCGCCGACCTGCTGGTGATCGGGCGCGACGGCGAGCACGCAAAGCGCCGCAACCCGCTGCTCGGCTCGACCGCCACGGGCGTGCTGCTGAAGACCCGAAAGTCCGTGGTGGTGACGCCCGCCACGGCAAACTTCGATGGCCCGCTGCTGCTTGCTTTCGACGGTTCGCCGGGCGCGCGCATAGCAGCCCGCATGACCCTCGAACTGGCGCGCCGCCTCGAGCGGCCCGTGTTCGCGTTTGTGGATTCAAAGGATCGAAGCCGCACGCAAGCCCGTTTCGAGCAACTGCATCGCCTGATGGCGAACCTGCCGACGAAGCTGCACGAGATACCCGCAACCCTCGGCCGCCCCGATGTAAAAATTCTCGAAGCCGCCCAGGATGCCCGCGCAGGTCTGATCGTGATGGGCGCCTTCGGGCGCAACCGCATCAGCGAGTATTTTTTGGGCAGCAACGCCACCGCCGTGGTCCGCTCATCGCCGGTGGCCGTGCTGCTGGCGCGCTGAGCGTGGCGTCGAAAAATTATCCGTCGCCCGGGCGGGGCGTCACCCTCGCTGGACTGGCGCGACGCCTCGGCGGGCGGCGCATCGAGGGCGATGAAAACCTGCGCATCGTTGGTGTGGCCACGCTCGAAGCGGGCGGCCCTTCGCAACTCGGTTTTGTGCGCGGCCAGCCGCAAGCCGCCGCCCTTGCGACCTCGAAGCTCGGGGCGGTGATCGCGCCGGAGGGAGTCGCCTGCGGTGCGCGCCCGGTGTTGCGCTCAGCCAACCCGAGCCGGGATTTTGCGCGCATCAGCGCCTTGTTGCACCCGCGTCCCCGTCCGCCCACAGGCGTTCACCCGCGCGCCTTTGTGGCCGAGGACGCCGAACTCGACGCGACGGTTTCCGTCGGCCCGCTCTGCTCGGTGGGCGCCGGCGCGCGCATCGGCCCGCGCAGCGTGCTGCACGCGGGCGCCACCGTCGCTGACGACGTGGTGATCGGCGCCGACTGCCTGCTGCACATCGGCGTACTGGTGTGCTCCGGCACGCGCATCGGCGACCGCGTGATTTTGCAACCGGGCTGCATCATTGGCGGCGACGGTTTCGGCTACGAGTTCGACGAGCAGGGCCGTCACGAAAAAGTTCCCCAACTTGGCCATGTCGTGCTGGAGGATGATGTAGAGGTCGGCGCGGGCGCGGCGATTGATCGCGCGCGGCTCGGCGCCACGCAGATCGGACGCGGCGTGAAAATAGACAACCTGGTGGACATCGGACACAACGTGGTAATCGGCGAAGACGCGGTGCTGATTGCGCAGAGCGGTGTGGCCGGCGGCGCAAAGCTCGGCGCGCGCGCGTTTTTGATGGCGCAGTCCGGCGTCGGCGGCCAGGTCGAGTTGGGCGATGGCACCTTCGTCGGCGCGCGCGGCGGCGTGATCGAGGACACCGCGCCGGGCAGCCGGGTCTGGGGTTTTCCCGCGCTGCCCGAGCGCGCCTGGCACCGCTCGCAGGCCGTGTTCGCGCGCCTCGCCGAGTTACTGCGCCGGCTGCGCAGGCTCGAACGCCACACCGGCATCGGCGACGAGGACGGGAAGTGAGCTTTGCCACAGCAAAGCTTTCGCTCGCGCAACTGCGCCATCGCGCTGCGACTTTGCAGTCTGCACCCGCGCTGCGCCGCTTTGCGCTCGAACTCGAACGCGACGGGCGAGCGGGCGCGCGCTTTCTGGCGCAGCGTTGCAAGCGCCGCGCGCTGCACTTGGACGCCGAGCAGCGCCGCCTCGACCAGTTGCTGCAACACCAGCGCGCACTGCACGCCGCCGGCGCCCGGCGGGTTGCTGGCGTGGACGAGGTGGGCGTTGGCTCCTGGGCGGGGCCGGTGGTGGCGGCGGCGGTGGTGCTGCCCGAGCGCCCGCAGTTGCCGGGCCTCGACGATTCGAAGAAGCTGTCGCGCCGCGCGCGCGAGCGTCTTTCGAGCGCCGTGCGCGAGCAGGCGCTGGCGATTGGTCTGGGCGTCGTCAGTTGCGACGATGTGGACCGCCTGAATGTGCGCCGCGCGGGGCTCGAAGCGATGCGCCGCGCGGTCGGCGCCCTGCCCGAGCCTGCAGATCACCTGCTCGTGGACGCGCACACCATCCCCGGCCTGAGCACGCCCCAGACGCCGCTCATCGGTGGCGACGGCCGCGCCGCCGCCATCGCCGCCGCGTCGGTGGTCGCCAAAGTTCACCGCGACGCAATTATGTGTCGGCTCGACGCCTTGCACCCCGACTACGGCTTCGCCGCGCACAAAGGTTATGGAACCTCCGCGCATCGCCGCGCCCTGCTGTGCGCCGGCGTAAGCCCCGTCCACCGCCGCTCCTTCGCCCCGGTCGCCGA
>JAHRAN010000114.1 GCA_020027245.1 Myxococcota bacterium | reverse complement strand
ACCGACCTCTTCGTGGACGCCATGTGCGAACTGTTGCCACGACACCCGGACTTCACGGCTGTGCTGACGGGACTTTGCAAGCCGGCGCACCAGCGCTTTCAAGCGGCGCTGAAAGAACGGATCCGGCGGGCCGGCTTGGAAAAGCGTGTCGTTTTTCTCGGCAACCTCGGCCACGCGGATGTCAAACGCTGGCAGCGGCGGGTGAGTTTGTGCGTGGCGCCGTCCCGCAGCGAGGGCTTTGGTCTCGCACCCCTCGAAGCCATGGCCAGCGGCGCCGCCGTGGTCGCCTCGCGCAGCGGTTACTTCCCGCAGATGATCCAGCCCGGCATCACCGGCGCGCTCTGCGAGACCGGCAACGGGCGCGCGCTGACCGAGGCCATCGAGAAGCTGCTGAGCGACCCCGCAACGCTGCTGCAGATGGGGCAGGCGGCGCGGCGCCGTGCCGTCGAGCGCCACGCCATCGCGCGCGAAGTGGCGGCGATTGACGCCGTCTACGATGCGCTGCTGGCGGGCGATGCGCTCCCGCGAAAACAACCGCCCGTGACGGAAACCTGAACCGCCCGCGCGGCCGCCGCACTCAACCGCGCACGCGCACTGCGGCGTGAACGCCCTTGATGCGCCCGATCTCGCGGATCAACTCGGCAAGCGTGCTCGCCTCGCTCACCCACAGGTCGAAGTTCTGCGTTGCGGTGTGGTTGTCGTGGGTGACGATGCGCGCCGCCGCGATGTTCAAGCCGACCTTGGAAATGGTGCGGGTGATGTCCGCAAGCAGGCCCGGCTCGTCGCGGGAGGTCACGCGGATCGTCGCGCGCCGCGCCACCCCGGCGGCGTCCCACTCGACATCAATCATGCGCTTGGCGTCGAGGGTGAACACCAGCCGGCAATCGCGCGCGTGAACGGTGACGCCGCGCCCGCGCGTTACGAAACCCACGATCTCGTCGCCCGGCAGCGGCGCGCAGCACTGCCCGAAGCGCACCAGCACATCGCCGTGGCCGTCCACGCGGATGCCGCTCGCCGAACTTTCGCGTTGCGGCTCGCGGCGGAAGAGACCGCTGAGCCTGCTTGCGCGCTGCTGTGCGCCGCCCCAGTCCGGGCGCAGCGTGCGCACCACTTCGCGCGCCGCCACCCGGCCATAACCAATTGCGGCGAACAAATTCTCGACGCGCCCCTTGGCGAATTTCCGCGCGGCGGTGTCGAGACCAGATTCCTCGAGCACGCGCTGAAGTGAGAAACCGGCGCGACGCAGTTCGCGCTCCAGGATGCCGCGCCCGAGTTCGAGGCTGCGCGCAACCTGCTCTTCCCGCACCGCGTGACGAATGCGCGAGCGCGCCTTGCCGGAAACCACGAAGTCGAGCCAGCTCTTCTTCGGCGTCTGCGCCGGCTGGGTGCGCACCTCGACGGTGTCGCCGTTGCGAAGGCGCTGCGAAAGCGGCCGCTGCGCGCCGTTCACGCGCGCGCCAGCGCAGTGGTCGCCGACTTCGCTGTGGATGGCATACGCGAAGTCGAGCGCGGTGGCGTCTTTGGGCAGGTCCACCACATCGCCCTTCGGCGTGAACACGAACACATCGTCGGGAAACAGATCCACCTTCACCGTGTCGAAGAACTCGTGCGGGTCGGCGATTTCGCCCTGCCGCTCCATTAACTGCCGCAACCAGTCGAACTCGCGCTCGGACTTGGCCTGCTCTCCGTCGCCCTTGTACTTCCAGTGTGCGGCGATGCCGAACTCGGCGCTCTCGTGCATGGCGCGCGTTCGCAACTGAATCTCCATGCGCTCGCCATAGGGGCCGATGACCGTCGTGTGCAACGAGCGGTATCCGTTCTGTTTGGGCAGCGCCACATAATCCTTGAAGCGGCCGGGAACAGGCGGCCACAGCGAATGCAGCAGACCGAGGGCGTGATACACATCCTCGGCGCCGCCATCGAGCACGATGCGGAACGCAATCACATCGTAGATTTTGTCGAGGCTCTTGCCCTCCCGCTCCATCTTCGCATAAATAGATGCGAGGTCTTTGAGCCGCCCGCTCACATCGCCATCGAGTTTCGCCTCGGCGAGCTTTGCGCTCAGAACCTCGCGCACCTCCTCCACATATTCGCCGCGCTCGGTGTGACGCCCCCGCAGCGCGCGCTCGAGCTCGGCCGCCGCGGCGGGGTGCAGCGCGCGAAACGCCAGGTCTTCGAGCTCGCGCTTCATCCAGTAGATGCCGAGCCGGTGGGCAAGCGGCACATAAATCTCCATCGTTTCACGGGCGACCTTTTGCACCTTCAACTCGTCGAGGAAGTGCAGCGTGCGCATGTTGTGAAGGCGGTCGGCCAGCTTGATCATCAGAATGCGAATGTCCTTCGACATCGCCACCAGCATCTTGCGAAAGTTCTCGGCCTGACGCGCCTGCGCCGAGCGGAACTCGACCTTGGAGATCTTCGTCAGGCCCGAAACCAGAAACGCAATGTCCTCGCCGAACAGGCGCTCGATCTCCTGCAGCGAGCTGAGCGTGTCCTCGACCGTATCGTGCAGCAGGCCAGCGCAAATGGTCACCGCATCGAGGCGCAACTCGGCCAGAATGCCGGCCACCTCGAGGGGGTGGATCAGGTAGGGCTCGCCCGACAGGCGCTCCTGCCCCTCGTGGACCTTGGCGGTGTAGATGTAGGCGCGCTGAAGCAACTCCAGATCGCAATTCGGGTCGTAGTCGAGCACCCGGTCGGCGATGTCATTGAAGCGCAGCACCGGCAAATCCCCTGGCAGGCGTCCCCGTCAGCGTATCCAACCCGGAGCGCCAACGCACTCCATCATCCCTGTCCCCTGCGTGCGCCTTCCGGGATGGGCAGTACATCGAGCAGGGTTTCGACTACCCGCGCGCGGTCGTATTGCTCGCGGACGGCCTTTGTGTCGCCCTGGCGCTCGGCTTGAATGATCGCCGCCAGGGCATCGACGGTCGGCTCGACCTTCTCGTTCAGCACCGCGTAATCGAAGCGGTGCACCGCGGCGAGTTCGGAGCGCACCGCGGCGAGGCGCGCGACCACCGAAGTCTCGAGATCGGTGCCGCGTTTGCGCAGGCGCTGTTCGAGTTCCTGCATGGATGGCGGCAGCAGGAAGATGAAGCGCGCGTCCTCGCGCTTGGCGCGCAACTGCATGGCGCCTTGCACTTCGACTTCGAGCAGCAGATCGAAGCCGGCGGCGAGGGGTTCGTCGAGCGCCGCCAGACTGGTGCCATACAAATGCCCCGCATATTCGGCGTGCTCGACGAAACCGCCGTCGGCCACGAGGTCGAGGAACACGCTGCGATCCACAAAGTGATAGTGGACGCTGTCCTTCTCTTCGGCGCGCGGCGGGCGCGTGGTGTGCGAGATGGAAAAGTGAATCTGCGCATCGCGCGCCACCACCGCGCGGCAGGCCGTGGTCTTGCCCGTGCCCGAAGGCGCCGACACCACGAAGGGAATCCCGCGACGGTGACGGCTCACGACTCCGTTCCCTCTTCGAGTCGCAGCGCAATCGTCTCCGGGTTCACCGCAGAGAGGATGACATGGTCGCTGTCGGTGACGAGGATCGAGCGCGTGCGGCGGCCCTGTGTCGCGTCAACCAGTTTGCCGCGACCGGAAGCCTCTTCCCGCAAGCGCCGCATCGGCGCGGAGGCGGGTGACACAATCGCCACCACGCGCAGAGCAGTAACCAGGTTGCCATAACCGATATTCAGCATGCGCGTTTCGCGTTCACTCAAGGTTCAACACCTGCTCCCGAAGCCGCTCGATTTCGAGCTTCAGATCAACCACCCGATGGGAGAGCGTCGCGCCCTTCGACTTCGAGCCAATCGTGTTCGCCTCGCGCGCGAGTTCCTGAATCAGAAACTCGAGGCGGCGGCCAACCGTATCGCCCGCCATGGCGCCATCGAGCGCGGCGTGAAACTGCTCGAAGTGACTGCGCAAACGCACCACCTCCTCCGTTATGTCGAGGCGATCCGCCGCGATCACCAGTTCCTGATGCAGCCGCGCCTGGTCGAGCAGACCGGTCTCCCGGCCGAGTTCTTCGCTGCGCTTGCGCAGGCGGTCGCGGGTTTCCGCCGCGACCTCGGAGGCCAGCGCTTCGATGGCGTCCGCCGTCGCCCCAAGCTGCGCAAGCTGTGCGCGGAGCGCCGCCGCCAGCGCCTTGCCCTCGGCCTCGCGCGCGGCGAGCAGTTGGCGAATCGCCTGCGCCACGGCCTCAAAAAGCGGCGCCGCCAGCGCTTCGGGCGCGACGCTTTGCTCCACCACGCGCGCCACACCGGGCAGCGCCAGCACCTCCGCCGCGCGAAACGGCGTGGCGTCGCCGATGTAAGTGCCGTCGAACTCGCGCGCGAAAGCGGCGTATTGCCCGGCCAGTTCGCGATCAATCTCGACGCTGCGCAGCACCTGCTCGGGTGCGCTCTGCGTGACGCTGAGTTCCACCTTGCCGCGCCGAAACGCAGCCCGAAGCGGCTCGCGGATTTCCCGCTCGAGCGCCTGAAGCGCGCGCGGCAGGCGCAGCGACAGGTCGAGATGCCGGTGGTTCACGCTGCGCACTTCGACGCTGAAAGCTGCGCCTTGCGCCTCGAAGTGCGCGCGCCCGAAGCCGGTCATGCTGCGAATCACGCGCTCTGCCCTTTGCGGAAACCGTGCACCGCGCCGGGCAGCAGCGCCACGATCTCGTTCGGCGTGGCGGTGGCCGTGCCCAGCTTTCCGACCACGACCGAAGCGGCCGCATTGGAGATGACCAGCGCTTCGCCCCAGTTGGCGCCCGCCAGACGCGCAAGTGCGAGCGCCGCAATCGCCGTATCGCCGGCGCCCTGCACATCGAACACATTGTGATTTGCAACCGGCGCATGCAGCACCGGTTGACCGGGTTCGAAAACCGACATGCCCTCGGCGCCGCGCGTGACCACCACGTCCGCGCCACCGAGTTGGCGCTGAAGTTTCGCGACGGCAAACGCGAGTTCCGCTTCGCTGCGAACGCGTATGCCACTCAGTGTCTCGACCTCGCGCAGGTTCGGCTTGACAAAGCTCACGCCTTTGCAGGGTTCGAGCGTGTGCTTCGGGTCGAGGGCCACGGGTAAACCAGCTTTCTGGAAGCAGCGCAGCGCGTCGCGCAACAGGGCGGGCGAGAGCGCGCCCTTGCCGTAGTCTTCGAGCACCACGCCCTGAACGCTCGGCGCCGCCTTTTCGATGACCGCCAGCAGACGCCCTGTTGCCTGCTCGGAAAGCGGCGTCTCGGTTTCGCGGTCGAAGCGCAGCATCTGTTGTGCGCGCGCGCAGACTCGAGTCTTGTGCGTGGTCGGATGACCGCCGATGCGAACCAGACCGCTCGCATCCGTGCGCAGATCGCCCAGCAGTTGCACGACGCGGTCGCCCGCTTCGTCGTCACCGATGACGCCGCAGAGGCGGCCACGCGCGCCCATGGCGATGACATTGCGCAGCACGTTGCCGGCGCCGCCGAGGGTCGTTTCCTCGCGCGTAACATGCACGACGGGAACCGGCGCCTCCGGACTCACGCGCTCGACATCACCCCACAGGTATTCGTCGAGCATCACATCGCCGACCACCATCAGCTCCAACTCCTTGAAGCTGCGAATGCAGTCCTTGAGGCGGCGCGCTTCGAAGTGCATGCGCGAGCGCTCCGGCATCAGCACACCGCTCCGGCGTGAGTCGCGGCCGGAATAATGACCTGCGCGCCGCCACGAAACGCCGCGCCGTCGCCATGCAGCGCGGGCGCGGCAACGGCCACCACCTGCTCGGGCGCGATGCGGGTCATGCAGCGATGGTCAATCGGACACTGGCGCTGGTAACAAGGGCGACACGCGACATCGGCGCTGAGCACGGCGACCCGCGAGAGATTCAGGTTGGTTTTTTCGATGGCGGTCGGCCCCATGAGCACGACGCAGGGTACACCGAATGCGACCGCGATGTGACGCGCGCCAGCGTCGTTCGCCACCAGCACCCGCGCGCGGCGCAGCACGGCCTTCAGCGAGCCGAGCGAGAGGGCGCCACAAAGATTGCTGGCGGTTTGCTGCATGGCGTTGGCCACCGCCTGGCAGCGCGCACGCTCGGAAGCGGCGCCGACGATCAGCACCTGCACGCCCGCGCGTGCGAAGGCGTCGCCGGTGGCGGCAAAATAGTCTGGCGGCCAGCACTTGGAAGGGCCGTAGGCAGCGCCCGGTGCGAGCACGGCGCAGGGCGCAGCCGGGTCAACAGCCTGTGCTTCGAGCACGCGCCGGGCCTCGCTCTCTTCTTCGTCGGTGGTGAAGAGTTCGGTGTGGGTTCCAGCGGCGGCTGCCCCCACCGCCTCGACCAGACCGAGTACATGGCGCTCGCGCGGCATCAACACGCGACGACCGACGCCAGACGGCAGCGGCACGGCTTGATGCAACAGCGCGCGGCGAAAGTTGCGCCGGTAACCGACCACGCGCTTCACGCGGGCAGCGCGCAACAACAGCGCCGCGGAAAAGGAATCCGGCAGGCACAGCCCCAGATCGAAGGGGCCCGCCGCGGCCAGCGCGCGCGCCTCACGGAGCAGCGCGCGCAAACCGAGCCGGTGCGAGCGGAGCGGGAGCAGCGCGTCGAACCAGGGAGCGCCCGCCATCAGCGGCAGCAACTCGGGACGCGCGAGCAAGCGGATGCGGGCCTCGGGAAAGGCGCAACGCAGGGCCCGGAAGCCGGGGGACGCCATCACCAGATCGCCAACCCAGTTCGGGCCGCGAACCAGAATCTCCCGAGCGTGCGGCATGGATCGGGCTCCTGCTCGACGCCGGGCGTCTGCGGCGGATGCTATCAGCCAGACCATTGGGTCGCCAGAGCCGCCCGGGGTACTGACGCACCCCCGGCAGACTACGCCTGCCGGGAGGGGCTTCGCCCCTCCCCAACCTTAAGAACCCTCTCCCCGTCGGCAGGCTTTATGGCCCGCCGACCCTCTCCCGGAGGGAGAGGGGAACTGGAGAGAGACCAAGCGCCGCCTCATTAAGGTTCGACGCCGCCACCCTCACCCCTGACCCCTCTCCCTCATAGGGAGAGGGGAACCGGAGAAGAAGGGAACCGAACATTAATAAAGCGCCGC
>JAHRAN010000090.1 GCA_020027245.1 Myxococcota bacterium | reverse complement strand
GCATCGAAGGCGTTTGGCCAGTGGCGAACCTGCCACGCGCCGTCGCCACCGCGCTCGACGCACAAGACATCGAAGCGAATGCGGGACGCGCGTGGATGGTGTTCGTGCAGCCAGGCCGCAGCACCGCGCGCGATGCGCGCCTGCTTGCTCTGATCCACCGCGAGTTCGGGCGGGCCGAAGCGGCGCGTGCTGCGCGTCTTCACCTCCGCAAACACCAGGAGCCGTCTGCGCTGTGCGATGAGATCAAGCTCCACTCCGCCGGAGCGCACATTGCGCGCGAGCACGCGAAAGCCCTCGTGCTCGAGGTGGCGCGCGGCGAGCGCTTCGCCCTCGGCGCCGAGTTGACGGCGCGTGTTGGTCATGGGTTGAAACTCCCGGGACCGGGGAGCAAAGTTTAGCCCGGACGGGCGGAGCCCGCCCGGGCCAGCCTTGGGAACCCTCACCCCAGCCCTCTCCCAGAGGGAGAGGGAGCAGAGGTCCCTCTCGCACTCAATTAATTTCCCCTCTCCCTGTAAGGGTGAGGGTGGCGGCGCCGCGGAGTGCTTCGCACTCCCCCATCCCGTTGACCGCCCCGAGCGGCTGCCGGCAATCTTCTACCCCCATTGCCGCAACCACCCCAAGCCAGCTACCGGCGGGGCGCGCGAGCACTCCGGTCAATCTACACTGCGCGGGGTATGGGCACCCTCTATCTGGTAGCGACCCCGATCGGGAATCTGGAGGATGTCACGCTGCGCGCGCTTCGCGTGCTGGGCGAGGCGGACTGGGTGCTGGCCGAGGACACGCGCCGCACGCGGGTGCTGCTCGAACACCACGGAATCGAGGCGCGGCCGCGCGCCCTTCACGCGCACAACGAGGCGTCGCGCACTGCGGCGCTGCTGCGCAAGCTCGAGCGCGGCGCGCAGATGGCGCTGGTCTGCGATGCCGGCACGCCCCTGCTCTCGGACCCGGGTGAGCGGCTGGTGGCGCG
Source organism: Myxococcota bacterium (assembly GCA_020027245.1). Taxonomy (GTDB): domain Bacteria; phylum Myxococcota_A; class UBA9160; order UBA9160; family UBA6930; genus JAHRAN01. Next base: position 4,273 of record JAHRAN010000090.1, on the reverse strand, counting down.
CGCCATCGCCGCCGGTCACACGGTGACGCCGCTGCCCGGCGCATCGGCGCCGCTCGCCGCGCTGGTGGCGTCCGGTTTGCCCGTTACACCCTTTACGATGTGTGGCTTCCTGCCGCGCAAACTCGCGGCGCGCCGGGCAGCGCTCGCCGCGCTGGCAAAGCGTCCCGAGACGCTTGTCATTCTCGAATCGCCGCGCCGGCTTGCGACCACGCTCACCCTGCTGGCGGATATCTTTGGCGCCGAGCGTCCCGCCTGTGTGGCGCGGGAGTTGACCAAGCTGCACGAGGCGTTTTCGCGGGGCACGCTGGGCGTTCTCCGCCAGCGCTTCGCTGCAGGTGCGCGTGGCGAGGTGACGCTGGTGGTGGCCGGTGCGCCCGAGGCCGCGCCCGATCCCGAAGCGCTGCGCGCCCGTGTGCGCGCCGAACTCGAAGCCGGTCGCTCCGCGCGCGACTTGGCGAGCGCGCTGCACGCGGCGACCGGCGTCGCGCGCCGCGTGCTCTACCAACTGGCGCTCGAAGAAAAGCGGCGCAGCGGCTGAAGCCGCGTCGCGCCAGCGGCCCCTTGCGAAGCCCGCGCCCGAGTGACGCCGCCGCCGTCACCGCCGCCTTTGCGGAGGAAGGGCAGGGCGGTCACGGGTGGGCATGGCGCCACCGTCACCGCCGCCTTTGCCCGGGCGTCAGTCTTCGTCCCGCGTGGGGGGATTTTCGAGGAGCGCCTGCAGTGCGGCTTCGTCGAGCACCTTGATCTCGAACTCGGCGGCGCGTCGCAACTTCGAGCCGGCGGCATCGCCTGCGACCACGTAGTGGGTCTTCTTCGAAACGGCGCCTTTGACTTGCCCGCCCCGGGCCTCGATCAGCGCCCGGGCCTCGGCGCGCGAAAGCGTGGGCAGGGTTCCCGTCAGCACAAAGACCTTGTCGGCGAGCGGCCCCTCGCTCGCAGCCGCCGTCGCTACCGGCGCTTGCGTGGGCCAGCGCACGCCGAGTTTCCGCAAGCGCCCGAGTTCCTCGCGATTCGCCGGCTCGGCGAAGTGGACGATGATGTGCCTGGCGATGACCTCGCCGACGCCGTTCACGGCGAGCAGTTCTTCCTCGCTCGCAGCCATCAGCGCATCCATGTCGCCAAAATGCGCGGCCAGCACTTCGGCGACGCCAGCGCCGACCTCGGGGATGCCGAGCGCGATCAGCAAACGCGGCAGCGTGGTTTTGCGCGCGCGCTTTAGAGAGGTCAGCAAGTTTGCCGCGGATTTTTCGCCCATGCGCTCGAGCTCGAGCAGGTCCTCTTTGCGGAGTTCGAAGAGATCGGGCAGAGACTTGATCTTCTTCTGTTCGAGCAACTGATCCACGATTTTCTCGCCGAGTCCGTCCACATCGAGCGCGGCGCGCGAAGCCACGTGCAGCAGGCGGTTGCGGAGCTTCGCCGGGCAAGCGGCGGCGGGACAGCGCACCACCGCTTCGCCCTCTTCGCGCTGCACGGCGGCGCCGCAAGCGGGACAGCGTTTGGGGAGTTTCCAGCGCGCCTTCCGCCGCCGTTTTCCTTTCACCACGCTGACGATCTGCGGAATCACATCGCCCGCGCGCTGCACCACGACCGTATCGCCGATGCGGACATCTTTGCGCGTCACCTCGTCCTGATTGTGCAGCGATGCGCTGGAGACCGTGACGCCGCCGAGGGCGATGGGAGCGAGCCGCGCCACCGGCGTGAGCGCGCCGCTGCGACCGACGCTGGTGAAGATGTCCTCCACAACCGTGTGCTCCTGGTGCGGCGGGAACTTGAAGGCGATGGCCCAGCGCGGCACCCGCGCCAGCACACCGAGGTCGCGTTGCAAGGCCAGCGCATCCACCTTCAGCACCGTGCCGTCAATTTCCATCGGCAGCTTTTCGCGGCGCGCGAGCAGTTTCTGGTGCCGGGCGATGGCGGTCTTCAGGTTCTTGCAAAGAGCGGTTTCCGGGCTCACCAGAAAACCCCAGTCTTTGAGCCGCTCGAGTATTTCGGACTGCCGGGTGACTTCCTTCGGCAGCCCCTCGGCCGCCGTGTAGGCGCGGAACTCGAGTGCGCGCAGCCGCTCGATATCCACATCGTGCAGCATGCGCAACGCGCCCGCCGCGGCATTGCGCGGGTTGGCGAAGGGTTCGAGTTCGCGCCCCCGCCGCAGCCGGTTCAGCCGCTCGAAGGCGCGCAGCGGGAGCAGCACTTCGCCCCGCACCGAAACCCGCCCGTGACACTGCGCCTCGGGGCCCGCCAGTTGCAAGGGTACGGAGAGCAGCATTTTCAGGTTGGCGCTCACGTCCTCGCCCACCGCGCCGTCGCCCCGCGTGGCGCCCAGCAAGAAGGCGCCGTCCTGATAGACCAACTCGACGCCGACGCCGTCGAGCTTGGGCTCCACCACCAGCGCCACGGCTTCATCGCGGTCGAGTTGCCGGCGGATGCGCTCGTCCCAGGCGCGAAGCTCGGCCTCGTTCATGGCGTTGCTGAGCGAGAGCATCGGCACCCGGTGCGGCGCCGGTTCGAAACCCTCGGCGGGCGCTGCACCGACCCGCCGCGTCGGCGAGTCGGGCAACTGCAGACCGGTCTTCGCTTCCAGCGCTTCGAGCCGCCGGTAGCGGCGGTCAAATTCCGCGTCGCTGATCTCCGGTTTGTCCTCGACATGGTAACAGCGCATGTGGTGATTCAGGTCGCGCACCAGCGCTTCGAGTTGCTTCCGGACTCGACCACTCGAGGTTTTTTCCATCACGCGCTTGCTCAAAGAATCCTCCGCTGCGCCGGTTGTCCGGGCTCAATCCTAGTCACTTTGCGGCGCGCTGCGCGGCGGGGCTCTGCGCCGTGCTTCTGGTATGTTCCCGCCGCCAGAGAGCCGCATCACGCCGCCAGAGCGACGGGGAGCACAGCCATGAGCGAGCGCAGGGCCCTGATCACGGGGGTCACCGGGCAGGACGGCTCCTATCTGGCCGAGTTGCTGCTCGAAAAAGGCTACGCGGTGCACGGCGTGGTGCGGCGTTCGAGCACCGAGAGCGCCGAGCGCATCGCCCACTTTCGGGAGCGGCTGGTGCTGCATCAGGCGGATCTCCTCGACCAGGGCTCGCTGCTCGCCGTGGTGCGCGCCGCGGCGCCGCAGGAGGTGTACAACCTGGCGGCGCAGTCCTTCGTGCCGGCTTCCTGGAGCCAGCCCGCGCTGACCGGCGAGTTCACCGCGCTGGGTGTGACGCGCATGCTCGAAACCCTGCGGCTGGTTGACCCCACCATCCGCTTCTATCAGGCCTCGAGTTCCGAAATGTTCGGCCGCGTGCGCGAGACGCCGCAAAACGAAGCAACGCCCTTTTATCCGCGCAGCCCCTACGGCGTGGCCAAGGTGTATGGTCACCACATCACCGTGAACTACCGCGAGAGTTTCGACCTGTTTGCGGTCTCGGGCATTTTGTTCAACCACGAGTCGCCGCGTCGCGGGCGTGAGTTTGTGACGCGCAAGATCAGCGAGACGGTTGCGCGCATCAAGCTGGGGCTTGCCGACGAGTTGCGGCTCGGGAATCTCGACGCGAAGCGCGACTGGGGCTACGCGCCCGAGTATGTGAACGCCATGTGGCTGATGCTCCAGCAGGACGAGCCGCTGGACTATGTGGTGGGCACCGGCAAGGCGCACACGCCGCGCGAGTTCACAGCACTCGCCTTCGAGCAGGTGGGGCTCGACGCAGCGGACTTCGTGCGCAGCGACCCGGCGTTGCGGCGGCCCGCCGAGGTGGATCACCTGATTGCAGATTCCGCGCGCGCAGAGAAGCAACTCGGCTGGCGCGCGAAGACCAGCTTCTCTGAGCTGGTGGCGATCATGGTCGAAGCCGACCTCGAAGCGCTCGAGCGCAAGAGCGGTCGCCGCCGCAAGAGCCCCGGCGCGCGATGAACGGCGCTTTGCAAATCGGCGTAATCGGCGCGGGCTACGTGGGGTTGGTGGTCGGCGCGGGCTTTTCCGAGTTCGGCGTGAATGTCGTCTGCGCCGACTGCGACAAAGCGCGCGTCAAAAACCTCGAACGCGGCGCGCTGCCCTTCCACGAGCCGGGCCTCGAACAACTGGTGGCGCAGGGCGTGGCGGCGCGGCGCCTCACCTTCACCACCGACACGGCCGCTGCGGTGCGCGCGGCGCAGGTGGTGTTCATCGCGGTAGGAACGCCGGTCGCAGCGGATGGGCGGGCGGACCTGTCGGCGCTCGAAAGCGCGGCGCGCGAAATCGGCGCGGCGCTCCAGAAGTTCACGGTGGTAGCCGTCAAGAGCACCGTGCCGCCGGGCG
>JAHRAN010000088.1 GCA_020027245.1 Myxococcota bacterium | reverse complement strand
AGGGGCGAGCAGACATCGGGGGCTCCTCGGGGGCGCGGTGCTGGCAGCCGTGGCGCGCGTCGTGATTCGTGACGCCGAAGCGTAGCAACGCCCCCGTTGGATGCTGCCCCGCGCGGCGGGGTTTCGGCGGTCGGTCGGGCGGGTGAGTGGGCCGTCATGCGAAGCCGCGCGCCCGACTTGGATGGTGGGCTATACACTTGCCCCGTCCACACCAGCAGCAGGCGCCCGATGAAAAACCCGCAGCCCAACTGGATCACCAATTTTATCTGGGGCATCGCCGACGATGTGCTGCGCGATCTTTATGTTCGCGGCAAGTACCGGGATGTCATCCTGCCGATGACGGTGCTGCGCCGGCTGGACGCCGTGCTCGAGCCGACCAAGGAGAAGGTTCTCGAAACAAAAGCGAAGCTCGAAAAAGAGGGGATAAACGAGCCGGGGCTGGTCTTGCGAAAGATTGCCGGGCAGGCTTTCTACAACGCGTCGAAGTTCACGCTCCGCGACTTGAAAGCGCGCGCCAGCCAGCAGCAGTTGAGGGCCGATTTCGAGGCCTGGCTCGACGGGTTTTCGGAGAACGTGCAGGACATTCTGGAAAATTTCGAGTTTCGCAACCAGATTCCCCGGCTCGCCAAGGCCGATGCGCTCGGCACGCTGATCGAGAAGTTCCTCTCGCCGGACATCAACCTGAGCCCGACCCCGGTGCTGAATGGCGACGGCTCGACGAAGCATCCCGGTCTGGACAACCACGCCATGGGCACGATCTTCGAGGAACTGGTGCGCCGTTTCAACGAAGAGAACAACGAAGAGGCGGGCGAGCACTGGACGCCGCGCGACGCCGTCGAACTGATGGCCAGGTTGATCTTCCTGCCCGTTGCCGATGACATCGAGTCCAGCACTTACCGGTTGTACGACGGCGCCTGCGGCACCGGCGGTATGTTGACCGTCGCCGAGGATACGCTGCGGGGGCTTGCCGAGGAGCGGGGCAAGCAGGCATCCATCCATCTCTTTGGTCAGGAGATCAACGCCGAAACTTTTGCCATCTGCAAGGCCGATCTGCTGCTCAAGGGCGAGGGCGAGGCGGCGGATCATATCGTCGGCGGCGCAGAGTACTCGACGCTTGCCAACGATGCTTTCCCGTCGGACGAGTTTGACTTCATGCTCAGCAATCCGCCGTATGGCAAGAGTTGGAAGAGCGACTTGGAACGCATGGGCGGCAGGAGCGGCATCAAGGACCCGCGTTTTGTGATCGAGCACGCGGGCGACCCGGAGTATTCGCTGGTGACGCGCTCGAGCGACGGCCAGATGCTCTTTCTGGCCAACATGCTTTCCAAGATGAAACCGAAAACCAGAAAGACCCCGCTCGGCAGCCGCATCGCCGAGGTGCACAACGGCTCTTCGCTCTTCACCGGCGACGCCGGGCAGGGCGAGAGCAACATCCGCCGCTGGATTATCGAGAACGACTGGCTCGAAGCCATCGTCGCCCTGCCGCTGAACATGTTCTACAACACCGGCATCGCCACCTACATCTGGGTGCTGACCAACTGCAAGCCGGCGCATCGCAAGGGCAAGGTGCAACTGATTGACGCGACGGAGTGGTTTCAACCGCTGCGCAAGAACCTCGGCAAAAAGAACTGCGAACTCGGCGAGGCCGACATCGAGCGCATCTGCAAGACCTTCCTCGCTTTCGAGGAAACCGGGCAGAGCAAGATTTTCGACAACGAGGCTTTTGGTTACTGGAAGGTCACCGTGGAGCGGCCGCTGCGCATCAACGGCGCCGACCCGGGCCGGGTTCACCGGGCCGCCGAACTCAGGCAACTGCGAGCCGATGGCGAGCGCGACGAGAACGCCCCGCCGGTGCTTCGGAAAATCCACAAACCGGGCGCCAGCGCCGACCCGCTGCGTGGCCGCTTCGAGGCCACCATCAACGGCAAGCCCGCCGTGGTGGAGTACGAGCCCGACCCCGACCTGCGCGACACCGAGCAGGTGCCGCTGCTGGAGCCGGGCGGCATCAGGGCCTTTTTGACCCGCGAGGTGCTGCCCCACGCCCCCGATGCCTGGGTTGTCGAGCCGAGCGTCAAGACCGGTTATGAGATCAGCTTCACCCGCCACTTCTACAAGCCCCAGCCGCTGCGCCCCCTGGACGCCATCCGCGCCGACATTCTGGCGCTGGAGCAGGAAAGCGAGGGCCTGCTGGGCGAAATCGTGGGGAAGTAGGGGGCATGGCTCCGGCGGCCGGGGGCGCTTGCTCTTATTCAAATTTTCCAGCTAAATTTGATTAGCGCCGCCCGCTATGCAACATTGTTGCATAAGAGAACGATTCCTGCCCAAGGGAGTCTCCAGCCATGGAACGCCCGAACACCGGCCACTACGAACTCGTCACCACCGCAGGCAGCGAGCCGGTGCGCGCCTTCGTGCCAGCGCCCCTGCCGCCGGTTCCTCCGCTGGCGCCGGATGGCGCGCTCTATCGCGCCTTCGAAGCAGCGGCGCACGCTCTTGGGCGGCTCGATGGCGCCTCCGCCTTTCTGCCGGATCCCGCACTCTTCATCTACACCTATCAGCGCAAGGAAGCCGTGCTCTCCTCCCAGATCGAGGGCACGCAGTCGTCGCTTTCGGATCTTCTGCTCTTCGAGTTGGAAGCCGCCCCCGGCGTTCCGCTCGACGATGCCCGCGAGGTCTCGAACTATGTCGCCGCGCTCGACCACGGCCTGCAGCGCCTGGCCGGTGGCTTCCCGTTGTCCAACCGCCTGCTTCGAGAGCTGCACGGCGTGTTGATGTCGCACGAGGGCGGCCGCGATAAAGCGCCCGGCGAGTTCCGCCGCTCCCAGGTCTGGATCGGCGGCACGCGCCCCGGCAACGCCGTCTTCGTGCCGCCGCCGCACACCGCCATAGCCGACTGCATGGCCGACCTCGAGCGCTTTCTGAATGCCGACGACGACGGCCTGCCGTTGCTGGCGCGGGTGGCGCTCGCCCATGTTCAATTCGAAACCATCCATCCCTTCCTGGATGGCAACGGGCGCGTGGGCCGGCTGCTCATTGCGCTGATGCTGTGCGCTGCTGGCGCGCTGCGTGCGCCGGTCTTGTACCTGAGCCTCTACTTCAAGCAGCACCGCCGTACCTACTACGACCTGTTGAACCAGATGCGCCACACCGGAGACTGGGAAGCGTGGCTTGCGTTCTTCATGGAAGGCGTGCAGCGCACCGCCGAGGGCGCCGTGGAGACCGTTCAACGCCTCTCGAAGTTGTTCGCCGCCGACCGCGCCGTCATCGAGAAGCAGGGCCGCCGCGCCGGCTCCGCCCTGCGCGTGCACGAAGCGCTGATGGAGCGCCCGCTGCTGACCCTCGCCGAGACCGTCAAGCGCACAACGCTCACCCTGCCTACGGCGTCCACGGCGATGGACCAACTCGTGGCCACCGGCATCGCCCGGGAAATCACCGGCAAGCGCCGCAACCGGGTGTTCGCCTATGATCGCTACCTTGCTATCCTGAGCGAAGATAGTTGAGAGGATGGTGTTGACACCATTTCGCATTGCCGATAATTTCCCTGCTTAGCCGTCGGAGGAGGTGCTGCCTCGCATCCGACTTGGGAGTCAGTTTCATGACCAATTTTGAAGACATTGAGATCAAGGACGTCATACCCGAAGAGGTTACCGAGCCAAGCAGCAACGGGCTGTATTCCGTTCCGTTCGCTCTCTCTTGCCAGCCACCCACAGAATGGTCTGAAGAGTTCAGACATTACTGGGATACCTATTCTACATTCAGGAATCCGGCGCATAGACAGGGAATTGCTTCGGTCAAGGGATCAAAGATCATCCTGACTGAAACCACCATTGAACAAGTCGAAGAATATTACGCGCGTACACTTTCCGAAGTTGTAGAAAGCACCAACGCAGCTTACCGGAAGCTCGTCGCTCAAGCGGAGGCAGCACAGCAACAGGAACAGGCGCTCCGTGATGAGCACAAGCAGCATGTCGAAGAAGTTTCGAAGCGCATAAAGTTTGACCCAAATAAAGATGGCGAATAGAGTGATGAGCAGTGAATTTTCGTCTTACGCCGCGATGAAGGGTTCCAGCGTCGAGTGGCTTGGCGATGTGCCGGCGCACTGGGAGGTGCGGCAACTCGGTCGTATTGGATCGTTCTCAAAAGGCAGCGGCGGCACCAAGGAGGACGAGACCGCCGAGGGTGTGCCGTGTGTTCGCTACGGCGACCTGTACACACAACATCGCTTCTTCATCGAGGAGACAAAAGCCTGTGTGGCGAACGATCGAGCGGCTGAATACACGCCTATCCAGTACGGCGATGTTCTGTTTGCCGGTTCGGGCGAGACCATCGAGGAAATCGGAAAATCGGCGGTCAATCTCTTGTCTGAACCCGCATGTTGTGGTGGTGACGTGATCATTTTCCGCCCTTCGGTAGATGTCGATGCAAAGTTTCTTGGGCTGACGACAGATTGTCCGCAAGCCGCATACCAGAAGTCCTGCATGGGGCGAGGCATCACGATCATGCACATCTACGGAGACGAACTCAAGTGTCTCTCAATTGCTCTCCCGCCCCTCGATGAGCAGAAGGCCATTGTGCGGTATCTGGATTGGGTGGGACGGCGGGTGGGGCGATTTGTGGGGGCGAAGGAGAAGTTGGTCGGGCTGCTCACGGAGCAGAAGCAGGGAATCATCCATCACGCCGTCACCCGTGGTCTCAACCCCGATGCTCCCCTCAAACCCTCCGGCATTGAGTGGCTGGGCGATGTCCCCGCGCACTGGGATGTACTTCCTAACCGTGCCTTATTCAATGAGATCAAAGATCGCAACTATCCCGACGAGCAGATGCTGTCTGTGACCATTGAGAGGGGAGTGATACTCCAGACAGCTCTTCTTGAGGACACATCGAAGAAGGACAGCTCAAATCTGGACAGATCAAGTTACAAACTCGTGCAGCCCGGAGACATTGCATACAACAAGATGCGTGCTTGGCAGGGTGCGATCGGTATCTCGCGCCGCCGAGGAATCGTCAGCCCTGCCTATGTGGTGCAGCGACCGCGCGATGGTGTTGTTCCCGAGTACTTTCACCGGCTCTTTCGGATTCCATCGTTCGCGAAAGAAGCAGAACGATGGTCCTACGGCATCACCTCCGACATGTGGAGCCTTCGCCCCGAGCACTTCAAGCTCATCTACTCATGCCTCCCACCCCTCGCCGAACAAACCGCCATCGTCGAGCACCTTGACCGCGCCACCGCAGACATTGACGCCGCCATCGCCCGCACCCGCCGCGAGATCGAACTCGTCCGCGAATACCACACCCGCCTGACCGCAGACGCCGTAACCGGCAAACTCGACCTCCGCCAACCCGCCGCCACCCTGCCCAAAGTTGACCCACTGGCCACAGAAGACGACCCGAGCCCCGCGCCGCCCCCGGACTAGCTCGACGCCATCCCCGAGCCACCCGCAACTACCGAGGAATCCTCGGTAGTTCACTCCCATCCTTAAGTACTGCATGCTCAACCAGCGCCACCGGCCAGGGCTGACCCGTGCGGCGAAGCGGCCTGCGGGCACGACCGGGCAACTATCCGGAAATCCCGGATAGTTGCCAGCCCCCCGGAGACACCCGCCAGAGCCGTTATTGCGGGGCTCTCTCCGTCTGCAGGTTTAAAGAGGCGCTGCCGGGTTGTGCTATGGTGCGTTCCACACCGAAAAGATCCCAAGCCGGGCCGGTAGCGATGGCTTCGGCGGTGGCGGAGGGCTTGAACCCGAAATGATCTCGACAAGCAGCGAGCAGAAAATTTTCGACGATGTGATCAACTCCCTGCGAGAGAAAAACCTCAAGAAGAGCGCCGACCGGATCGCAAAATTGCTCAAGTTGACCGAGGATGACTTGGAAGAGGGCGAAGGGCGATTGTCCGCTGTCTCGACGCAGTGCTTCGTGGAATTTTTGATGGAGTTCAGAGATCTGGGCGAACCGCTCCTGGGGTTCTTCGGTGAAGGAATTCTGTCAGCCGAGTGGCGGATCGCTGAAGATAAGCACCTGTTAGTTGAATTTCCGGGCCGTGATGCGGTCAGCTTCATCGTGATCAAACCCGATGACACCGCCGAAAATGGCAAACTTGTTCTCAACGGTCGTTGTGCATGGAAGAGGGCTATAGAAATTTTTCGCGAGCATGGTGTGGGCGAGTGGCTGACCTGACGAACGACCATGATATTCCGAGCACAGATCACGTGATGAGGTATTGCTCTCCTTCTTCGGTGGACGGTGATTTGGTAGAAAAGCGCGCCTTCAAGTGGTCCGGTGGATACATCTCGGTCAACTGGGTGGAATACTTCAATAGCGCGGGTAGCCTCAAAAAGCGCGTGGAACGCGTCAGAGGGGCGTTCCAGATCAAACTCAGTCGCAATGGTAGACTCGCCCAAATCCCCGTTGGTGAGGCCAAGAGAAAAATTATGGACGTGTTCAAATCCAACTTCAAGCGTATTCCGGATGTTGATACGCCCGCAAGAAGCATCCAGCCCGCACAGATACGGATTAAACACCACCCCGAGGAAGGGAACCCTGCCCACACGGGCATCTTTCTGGAGCAGGTCGCAGGCGAGGATCGTGAATTGGCTATGAGCTTGGTGTCTATGGAACTGGCGAAAATAGCTAATCTACCCGGCAACCTCTTCCCCGCAGTGGAGTAGCATCCCCCCATGCCCACCGATACCAGTGAACGCGGTCTCGAGCGGCTGATCTGTACGGCGCTGACCGGTTACCCCTGCGACCCGGGCGAGGGGGTGGCGGATCGCGTGCGCGATGCGCAGCCCGGTTACGGCGGCGTCGGTTGGGTGTGCGGCGCGCCGGAAGATTACGACCGCGCGCACTGCGTGGACATGGCGCAACTCGCCGCCTTTCTGCGCGCCACCCAGCCGGAGTTGGCCGACGTGCTCGCGCTGGACGAAGACGGGCCGGCGCGGCGCAAGTTTCTGGGGCGGCTGCAAGGTGAGGTCGAGAGGCGTGGCGTCGTCGCCGTGTTGCGAGGTGGCATCAAACACGGGGCGCACCACTTCGATCTCTTCTATGGCGCGCCGTCGGTGGGCAACGAGAAGGCGCAAACCTTGTTCGAGGCCAACCACTTCTCTGTTACGCGGCAACTCCGCTACAGCCGCGACAACACGCAGTTGGCGCTCGACCTGGGGTTGTTCATCAACGGCCTGCCGGTGGCGACCTTTGAGTTGAAGAACAGCCTCACCAAGCAGACGGTCGAGGACGCGGTCGAGCAGTACAAACGCGACCGTGACCCGCGCGAAAAACTCTTTGCCTTTGGCCGCTGTCTGGCGCACTTCGCGGTCGACGACAACGAGGTGCGCTTTTGTACGCACCTTAAGGGCAAGGCGTCGTGGTTTCTGCCCTTCAACCGCGGCTGGAACGACGGCGCGGGCAACCCGCCGAACCCGGGTGGGATCAAGACCAGCTACCTGTGGCGCGAGGTGCTGACCCGCGAGAGCCTGACCGACATCATCGGGAACTATGCGCAGCTCACCGAGACGAAAGACCCGAAGACCGGGCGCAAGAGCCGGAAGCAGATCTGGCCGCGCTACCACCAGCTCGATGTCGTGCGCAAACTGTTGACCGATGCCGGCGAGAAGGGCGCGGGGCAGCGCTACCTCATTCAGCACTCGGCGGGCAGCGGCAAGTCCAACTCGATTGCCTGGCTGGCGCGGCAGTTGATTGACCTTTCGCGGGACGATGCGCCGGTCTTCGATTCCATCATCGTCGTCACCGACCGGAACATCCTCGACCAGCAGATCAACGAAACGATCAAACAGTTCGCGCAGGTGAGCGCAACGGTGGGGCACGCTGAGCGTTCGGGCGACCTGCGCAAGTTCATCGAAAGCGGCAAGAAGATCATCATCTCCACGGTGCAGAAATTCCGCTTCATCCTCGATGAGATTGGCAATGAACAGCGCAGCCGCCGCTTCGCCATCATCATTGACGAGGCGCACTCCAGCCAGGGCGGCAAGGCGAGCGCCGCCATGGGGCAGGCGCTTTCCGAAGCGGGCGAGCAGGGCGAAGACGAGAGCACCGAGGACAAGATCAACCGGCTGATGGAGTCTCGGAAGCTGCTGCCCAACGCCAGCTACTTCGCCTTCACCGCCACGCCCAAGAACAAGACCCTCGAAATTTTCGGCGCGCCGGAGCCGCCGCAGTCCGACGGCAAGATCAAGCACCGCGCCTTTCACAACTACACGATGAAGCAGGCCATTCAGGAAGGTTTCATTCTGGATGTGCTCACACACTACATGCCGGTTGACAGCTACTACGAACTCGGCAAGGCGATTCCGGGCGACCCGAGCTTCGATGTCAAGAAGGCGCAGAAGAAGCTGCGTCGTTATGTCGAAGGGCACGAGCACACCATCCGCATCAAGGCCGGGATCATGGTGGATCACTTTCACGACAAAGTGCTGGCAGCGCGCAAGATCGGAGGCGAGGCGCGCGCCATGGTCGTCACCAGCGGTGTGGCGCGGGCAATAGATTACTTCGACGCCATCAACAGTTGTCTGAAAGAGCGCAAGAGCCGCTACAAGGCGATTGTCGCGTTCTCGGGTGAGCGCGAGCACGGCGGAAAGCAAGTAAGCGAAGCTTCGCTCAATGGTTTTTCATCGAAGCAGATCGCCGACGAGATCCGTGAAGACCCGTATCGCTTCCTCGTCTGCGCCGACAAATTCCAGACCGGGTACGATGAACCGCTGCTCCACACCATGTATGTGGACAAGGAGCTCTCGGGCATCAAGGCGGTGCAGACGCTCTCGCGGCTCAACCGCGCGCACCCGAAGAAGCGGGATGTGTTCGTGCTCGACTTCAGGAACGATGCGGATGTCATCCGCGACGCCTTTGCCGACTACTATCAGGCAACCATCCTCTCCGAAGAGACCGACCCGAACAAACTGCACGATCTGAAGGCGCAACTCGACGGCTATCAGGTGTACGCGCTGGCGCAGGTTGATGAACTCGTTGAGATTTTTCTGAATGAAAACGAGCGTGAGAAACTCGACCCGATCCTCGACGCCTGCGTGGCGGTCTATATGAGCGAACTCGACGAGGACGGACAGGTGAGCTTCAAGGGCAAGGCCAAGACTTTCACTCGCACCTACAACTTCCTCTCGATGGTGCTGCCCTGGTCCAACGCCGGGTGGGAGAAGCTCTCCATCTTTCTCAACTTACTTATCCCGAAGTTGCCCGCTCCGAGAGAAGAGGATCTTTCCAGGGGGATTCTCGAAGCCATAGACATGGAGAGTTACCGGGCGGAGAAGCAGGCCATACAGCGGATCCTGCTTCCCGAGCAGGACGCCGAGATTGATCCCGTTCCGACGAGCGGCGGCGGCCACAAGCCCGAGCCGGAATTGGAGCGGGTCTCACGCATTATCCGGGAGTTCAACGAGCGTTTTGGCAACATCGGATGGGAAGACCGGGACCGGGTGCAGCGTTTAATCGCCGTGGAAGTTCCAAGACGCTTGCAGCAGGACACCGCCTATAAAAACGCCTGCGCAAATGCTGGCAGGCAGAACGCCCGCACCGAACTCAAACGGGCGCTGATGAGCGTTATCGCAGGAGTGATCAACGACGACACGCAGCTTTTCAATCATTTCACAACCAACGACGACTTCAAGCGCTGGCTGACGGACAAGATGTTTGATGCAACCTACGAGAAGCAAGCGCCCGACCAGCCCCAACTCTGAATCCGCCCGCCGCCCCACTAATAAGGATGCGGCTCGCCTTGGGGTTGGGTGCGCCAGCGGCGGTGGAGCCAGAGCCATTGTTCGGGGCAGCGGCGGATCTCGTCTTCGAGGACGCGGTTCCAGCGGCGGGCGTTCTCCAGAATGGCGGCGGCGCGGTCGCCGTTCTCGGCGGCCATTTCGATGGCGGGGCGGAAGTGGCAGGTGTGCTGGACGCCGTCCGGTTCGCGGTGCAGGAAGGCGGGCACTACCGGCGCGCCCGTTCGCATCGCCAGACGCAGCGGCGCCACCCGCGAGCAGGCAAGACGTCCGAAGAACGGCGCGAACACGCCTTCGTTCGCGGTGCAGTTCTGGTCATACGGCATCGCCAGCATCCGGCCCTGCCCCAGTGCTTCGAGCGCGGCGCGCGCAGCAAAGCCACGGGGCAGGAAGGGAGTGCCGCCTGCTGTGCGCTCCCGGTTCACCAGCGCGTCGAGCAGCGAGTTGTCGCGCGGGCGGTGCACCACCGAAATCGGGTAGCCCTGCGCGTGCATCGCCGACGCGAAAAACTCCCAGTTGCCGAAGTGTGCGGTCATCACCACCACGCCGCCGCTCGAGCTCTGGTGTTGCGCGGCTTCCAGATTTTCGAGGCCCTCGACGCGCACCCGCTCGCGCAGCGTTTCGACGGAGAGTTGGTTCATACGGGCGAACTCGACCAGACAGCGGCCCAGGTTTTCCATCGAAGCCAGCAGCACGCGACGGCGCCGCTGCTCGCTCCAGTTCGGGAAGGCGATGCGCAGGTTGCGGCGCGCGTCCTCGATGCGCGGCCCGCCGAAGCGCGCCCAGTTGCGCCCCAGTGCGGCGCCGAGGCGCAGCGCGAACCTTTCGGACGGGCGGCTGAGAAGCGTCAGCAGCGCGCTCGCGCCGCCGCTTATCAGGCGCTGCGACAACGGCGCGCGCGCGGCGGGGCTCTGCGCTAGTTCGCTTCGGCCCACGAGCGTTCGACTTCTTCGAGTTCCGCCCACACCGCTTCGTCAATCACGCGAAAGCGTTCGAGCGCGGCGTCGAAACGCGAGGGCTCGCCCTCGGCTTCGGCAAGCTCGCGTCCCTTGCGGCGCACCCAGTCAATGTGCCAGCCCTCGTCGCGGCTCACCGCGCGCAGCACTTCGAGCGTGCGCTCGTCCGTGCCCTCGCGGTTCATGTGCTCCTTGTAGCGCTTGAGCGCGCGCTGCTCGACAATCACCGTCAGCGCCAGCAACTCAACCGGGTGACGCGGCAAACCCGCGCGCTTCCCGATGCGCACTTGATAACCGTCCGTCACCGGCACCGGGGTCGCGCCGAGTTCGCGGATGCGCTCGGTCCAGAGCCAGGCGTGGCGCGTCTCGTCCGCCAGGTGCTCCGAAAGCAGCACCTGCGACTCGCCATCCTTCAACACGCGCAGCAACCGGTAGATGAGGTTCGAGCCGCGCAACTCGGCGTCCCGATAATACGAGTAGGTCAGCAGCTCCTGATGGAGACCCTCGGGCTGCGTGCTTGTCTGCTCAGCGGTCATGCTCTGCATCCTGTGGTCGCCCCCACCGCTTGACGATAGACCGGATGGGGATGATGGGGCCGGAGCATAGCTTTGATCGGGGCCAGCGGTGAGGGGTCGCCAGCAAAGCTGGTGGCGGCAGCGGCTTCAAGCCGCGGTCAAAAGGATGGACGGGGCGCGAACGCCTACCATCCAGCGCGACGCTTCAAAACGGGAGCACAAAACGAGGAGTGACGCGATGCGCACGACCGGGACTGCGGACAAGACGCCCGACTTCGCTGCGATTCGCGCGCGCGAGGCGCGGCTGTTTCTGCCGGTGGTGAAGCGTCTGCCGGTTGCGCTGCTGCGCGGCGAGGGCTCGCGGGTCTTCGATGTGGCCGGGCGCTCCTATCTCGACCTGACGGCGGGGTGGGGCGTCACCGCCATCGGCCACTGTCACCCGAAGCTGGTGGCTGCGATTGCCGGGCAGGCCGCGCAGTTGATGCAGACCACAAATGTTTTTTACACGCTGCCGCAACTCGAGTTGTGCGAGGCGCTCGACGCCGCCACGCCGCCCGCGCTTTCGCGCAGTTTTTTTGTCAACTCTGGCTCCGAGGCGGTGGAGGGCGCGTTGAAACTCGCGCACCGCGCAACCGGGCGGCGCAAGTTCGTCTCCACCGAGGGCGCCTTTCACGGCCGCACCCTCGGCGCGCTTCAGGTGATTGGCCAGCCGGAGAAGCGCGCGCCGTATCGCGAGCTTTTGCCCGAGCCGGTGATCGTTCCCTTCGACGACACCCCCACAGCCGTTGCCGCGATTGACGAGGACACCGCGGCGGTGATCGTCGAGCCGGTGCAGGGCGAGGGCGGCGTGAATGTGCCGCGCGCGGGTTATCTGGCGGCGCTTCGCAAGCGCGCGCACGCCGTCGGCGCGCTGTTGATTTTCGACGAGGTGCAAACCGGCATCGGCCGCACCGGGCGGATGTTCGCCTTCGAGCACGAGGATGTAACCCCCGATGTGCTGACCCTCGGCAAGGGCCTCGGCGGCGGCTTCCCAATCGCCGCCTTTTTGTGCAGCGAAGCCGTGGCGAAGACAGTCGCACCGGGCGACCACGGCGGCACCTATGTCGGCAACCCGCTCGCCTGCGCCGCCGCCTGCGCAACCCTCGAAGTGTTGCGAGAGGAAGACCTCGTCGCGCGCGCGGCGACGCTCGGCGAGCGTCTAGCGAGTCGCCTGCGCCGCTTCGCCGCCGAGCATCCCGAGCACGCAACCGGCCAGCGCGGGCGCGGCTTGCTTCAGGGGCTGCTGCTGGCGGACGCCACGCGCGCGGCCGCACTGCCCGAGCGCGCGCTCGAAGCCGGCGTGCTGGTGAATGTCACCGCCGGCACGGTGCTGCGCCTCTTCCCGGCGCTCAACATTCCCGAAGCGGAACTCTTCGAAGGCGTCGAGACGCTGCTCGAACTCGTGCGCGAAGGCTGAGCGCTTTCGCGGTTCAGAGCGGCGGCGGCGCTTCTTTCTGCCCGAGCGTCAGCACCTCGACGCCCTCCTCGGTGACGAGCAGCGTGTGCTCCCACTGCGCAGAGAGCGAACCGTCCGCGGTCACCGCGGTCCAGCCGTCGGCGAGAACCTCGGTCTTCCAGTGGCCCAGGTTGATCATCGGCTCGATGGTGAAGGCCATGCCGGGCGTGATGCGCTCGCCACGGCCCGGCGTGCGGTAGTGAAAGATGGTGGGCGCGGTGTGGAACGCGCGACCCGTGCCGTGCCCGGTGAACTCGCGCACCACGCCGTAGCCCCGCGCCTCGGCGAAATCCTGAATGGCGCTGCCGATGGCGCTGGTTCGGCCCTCGGGCGCCACAGCAAAGATGCCGAGCCAGAGCGCGCGGCGCGCGTCGGCCACCAGTTGCCGCGCCTTTTGCGAAACATTCTCGCCCAGCAGAAAGGTGCGCGAAGTGTCGCCGTGGAAGCCGTCGAGGATGGGCGTCACATCCACATTCACAATGTCGCCGTCGCGCAGCACGCGCGCCTTGTCGGGGATGCCGTGGCAGACGACATCGTTCACCGAGGTGCAGCAGTGGCTGGGGAAGGGCGGTGCGCCGTGGTTCCGGTAACCGTGGGGCGCGGAGGTGGCGCCGCGCTCGTGCGTCAGGGTTTCGACCAGGTTGTCGAGTTCCCCGGTGCTGACGCCGGGACGCATGATCTTCGTCACCTGGTCGAGCAGTTCGCCAGCGAAGGCGCCGGCCGCGCGCATGGCGTCCTGCTCGCCCGGCGAAAGCCGCGTCACCGCGCCGCCGCGCCAGGCGGGCCGGCTTCGCCGCAGCTTCTTTTTGATCATCTTTGTCATGCCCGGCCCTTCGCCCTCGTTGCCGGGTAAGGGTTACACAATCGCGGGTCGCTTGCGCGCCCCGCTGTCGGAGTACTCATAACGGAGCCTTTGGGCAGCTAGCGTCGTGCGCGTTCTTCGGCGAGGCGTTTGATCAACCAGGCGCGCATCTGCGGCGGCGCGACGATCTCTTCGAGCGAGCCGACCTGCTGCGCGCGCTCGACCGTGTGGATGGCGTCGAACTCGCGCGCCAGCTCGGCCTGCTTTTCGAGCAGCACTTTGCTGAGCGTTCGCTCGTAGCGCCGCCGCTCGGCGTCGCCCTGCTCGCGGCTTGCGGCGAGGCGTGTGACGCGCGGGTCGCCGGTTGCGCGGGCGCGGGCTTCGCGCGCGAAGATCACCGCCGCTGCCGGGCCGCCGCCGATCACCGAGGCGTAGGAGCCCTCGAGCGCCGCCGCGCGCAGGCCCGGGTTCAGCACGCGCGAGAACACCACATAGGCGCCGCCGTGGTAGCGCGAGACCACCAGAAACAGCAGCGGCCCGTCGAAGTTCACCACCGCGCGCGCAATCTCGGCGCCGTATTCGAGTTGCAGCTTGCGCATGGATTCCGGTGAGCCGTCGAAGCCCGAGAGGTTTGCGAGCAGCACCGCGGGGCGGTTGCCGCTCACCGCGTTCAGTGTGCGCGCCACTTTCTTGGACGACTGCGGGAAGAGCGTGCCGCCGTTCCAGGCGTCCGGGCCGTCGTGCGGGCGGTAGCCTTCGCGCGCGATGTTGCGGCTCTCGATGCCGATCAGGCAGATGGCTTGCCCGCCGAGGTGCGCGTCCCAGACGATGGCCGTCTCGGCGCCAACCCAGCGCGACCAGCGCTCGAGCGCGCCGCCATCGCGGTCGCGCAGCGCGTCCATC
Organism: Myxococcota bacterium; assembly: GCA_020027245.1. Taxonomy (GTDB): domain Bacteria; phylum Myxococcota_A; class UBA9160; order UBA9160; family UBA6930; genus JAHRAN01. Next base: position 4,817 of record JAHRAN010000088.1, on the reverse strand, counting down.
ACCGCGCGCATCGAGAAGGGGCGCTTGCGTCCCGGGTTTTCCTCGTCGGAAAAAATCTCGCCGACGCACTGGAACTCGTCCACCGCGTCCGCGGGCTCTTGCTGGATGGTGCGCTGCGCCGGGTCGCTGCTCGCGAGCGGGCGCGGCCCGGCCTCGCCGGGGACGACATAGCTGTAGCGGTAGTGCTCGTAGAGAATGGCGAACGCATCGGCGAGGCTGGCGGCGAAGTACTGCGCTTCGCCGTTCGGCCCCATGACGCGCTCGAAGCCGCCGATCGCCGTCTCGTCCTCGGCGGATACCGAGCCCGAGGCTTCGAGCGCGGCGCGTCCCGTCAGCACCATCGCCGCGTTCTGGGTCATGATCAGCGCGCCGCGTGTGCGGATGCCCATCGTGGCGAGCGCGTTCCAGTAACTCTGCGCGCCGACATTGACGCCAGCCACGATGATGTTGATCACGCCGCCAGCGTCGGTGAACTCGATGATGCGCCGCACCACCCGCGCGGTGGCGTCCAGATTTTCGGTGCCGCTGTCCATGGCGATGCGCGCGCCCGAGGAGACCGGAATCCATTCGAGGGGAATGCCGCGCGCTTCGGCGAGTTCGATTGCCGCCACCACGCGGTCGCACTCGGGGCCAGCCAGCGAGCCCATGCCCCGCGTCGGGTCGGAGAGCACGATCACCCGCTCCATGCCCTCGGGTACTTTGTCGGTCGGGGTGGAGATCAGGCCGAACACCACGCCCGCCTGGTTCTCGCCAAAGTTGCGGCCCGCCACCGACACCGCGCGAGGTGCATCGGCGGGGGCGTTCGGGTCGAGGTCGTGTTCGCAAAAGTCGCCGTGCGGCAGGCGAAGTTCCGGCGCAAGCTCCGAAGCTGCGCTGTCCGAGCCGGTCAGCATGCGCAGGATTTCGTAGGGATAGACCAGCCGCCGCCGCCGCGCCTCGACCACCCGCCGCTCGTAGGCGCTGTGCGCTTGCAGCGCATCGCTTCGCGGCGCGCGCGTCCGCATGGTCATGTTCATGCCGGTTACATCGGAGACCACTACTTCGACCACCTGCGCCGGCTGTGCGGGCGCAGCGCGGTCGAGCACCTTGATGCGCACCACCACCTTTTCGAGCCCGAGGTTGCGGGTGGCTGGCGCGAGGTTGCGGGCGAGGCGTTGCGGCAGGCCCTCGCCGAGAAAGATTTCGGGTCTTACGAAGATGGCGATGCGGTTCCACTGCAGCCGCCGCTTCGGATCGTGCAGCGCAAGCAGGCCGCGCAGCGCGCGCGTGGCTTCGTAGAAGACGTGCTCGAAGGCTGCGACATGCAGGTCGGCCTCGCGCCCGTCGTCGGGGGAGCGGCTGCGCATGTCGGCCAGCACGAAGATGCGCTCGTCCTCCGGTTCATCGTGCGCGCGCGCACGGAAACAGTAGATGCCATCCGGCGCCGGGAAGCGTTCGAGCGCAAAGTTTTCGAGCCGCGAAAGCTCGACGCGCGCCGCCGCCTCCGGGTGCAGACCGTGCAGTGACGCGTCTTCTGTAAAGCCCGCGTCCGTCGGCAGCAGCGTGCGATGCAAGTCTGGCCCGAGCGGGCGCACAAAACTTACGGTGATGCGCAGGGCGGGCAGCTCGCGCGCGAACTGACTTGTCAGCGCCGCGTCGAGTTCGGCTGCATCGCCCGCCGGCAGCGGCACAAAAAATTCGAGCGCGCGCACCTTGGACCACTCGCGCTTGGCGCGTCCCCGCCAGGCCTCGGCGATCAAAAGCCCCGCGGCTTCCGGCAGCGCGTCGTTCGTGCAGGCCGCGCCGAGCACCACGCCGCCGTCGGGAAGTTCGAGCCGCTCGCAGCACAGTTCGCCCTGCTGAAGCGCGCGCCCGGCGACCGGCGCATCCAGCGCGTAGTTGCGGTGCAGGTGCGCGACGAGCGCAATCGCGCGCCGTCTCGGGTCATCCGATGCAATCCAGTTGCCGATGCGGTCGAAGACGCTGCGCTGCGCGTTGGCGAGATCCTGCAGCACCGACTCCGGCGGCGCACTCGGCGCCGTCGCCGCCGTCTCGAGCCAGGCCTGCAGGGCCTTGGTGGTGCGCTCGGCCTGCGCCTCGATGCCGGGACGCTCGAAGATTTCATAACGCGCCTCGATGGCGGCATCCGCAACCGGGTTCGAGAGCAGGCCGCGCATGGCCGGGATCTGTTCGAGTGCGCGCGCCAGTTGCGCGTCGCCCGAAAGCGTTACGCCCTGCTTCGCCAGCAGGGTGAGCCGCCGCAGCATCGCCAGCACCAGCCGGTCGCGGTGCTCTGCGAGACGTTGCGAGGCGAGCAGCCGCAGCACGGCGCGCTCGAGCGCATCACAGGGGTCGAGTGAAGTGATGCCGTAGTGCGCGAGCGCAAGGCCCAGCAGTTCCAGATATTCGGGCGCAATGCCGGCGCCGCCCGCGCGCACGCGCCGCGCATACATGCGCAGCCGCGCCTCGTTCGATGGCCCCTGCGCGCCCGATACCGAAGCGCCCGGCGCGCGGATGAAGAGCTGCGTCACATCCGCCAGCAGCACCAGCTCGGAGCGCAACTCCGCAAGCTCGCTGCGGAAGGCGTGGCTGATCTCTTCCGGGACCCGCGCTTCCAGGAATTCCGCAAGGTGTTCCGTGCGCGCCGGGTTCACATCGTAGCCGAGCAACACGCGCCGCGTTTCTTCGCGCACCGCGTCGAGCGCCGCGCGCCGATCGCTCGGCGCCGCGCGCTCGGCCGCCACGAGGTCGGGCACGCCGAGCGCCTCGCCCCGCATCGGCGCGAACAGCGCCGCGAGCGGGTCGCGCTGTTCGTGAAAGGTGATGCGCTCTCCCGCCTGCGCACTCGCGTCTTTGCTCGCCGGGTCAATCACAAGAATGACATCGCCCGCCGCCACCTGCGCGCCGCTTTGCACGCGAAGCTCGGTCACGACGCCGCTCACCGGCGCGTCGAAGGCCACTTCCATCTTCATGGCTTCGAGCACGCCGAGCGACTGACCCGCGCTGACCACATCGCCCACCTTTACATGCAGCGCCACCACCATCGCCGGTGCGCTGGCGCGAACCTGCCCGGCGCTCTGCGACGAAAACGCAAAAGCACAGCCCTCGATCTCGATGCGCAAGCCGGCGTCGCCGATGTCATACAGCACGCGCCACACCTGCTCGTCGAGTTTGAGCCGCGCCGTGTGCGGGCTCTCCGCGCGCAGCGTTGCGTAGAGCACGCGGCCGTCGAGATGCACGCGGTACCGCCAGGAGCCCGTCGCGTAAACCTCGAGCCGGTACTGCTCGCCGTTGAAGGAGAGATCCACCTGCTGTCCGACGCTGGCTGGCACGTGCGCGATGTTCGACGCATCGGCGTAGAAGCCGCGTCGCAGCACGGCGCGGCTCTGCCGGTAGCTCAGAATCGCCGCCGTCAGCAGCGCGTGCGCCGCGTGCGCATCGTCGCGTTCACGCTGCGCGCTGTAGCGGTCGAGCCAGGTGGTCGTGACGCCGCCGCGTCGGAAGTCCGCGTGATTCAGAATCTCCGTCAGGTAGCCTTTGTTCGTCGCGCCGCCCTCGATCACCAGATCGAAGTCTTCGAGTGCGGCGACCAGCCGCGCGCGTGCAGACTCGCGGCTTTGTCCTTTGGCGATGACTTTCGCGATCAGCGAATCGAAACTCGCCGGCACCACGCTGCCGGTGGCGACGCCCGTGTCGAGGCGCAGGCCCGGCCCGAGGGCGGGGTCGAAGCGCGCGATGCGACCGGGCGCAGGCAGATGACCGCGATCCGGGTCCTCGGCGCAGACTCGCGCCTCGATGGCGAAACCGGACTCGGCGATTTCGAGTTCCGCCAGACTTTCACCTCGCGCGATGCGCAGCTGCAGTTGCACCAGGTCGAGCCCCGTTATCGCCTCGCTGATGCCGTGCTCGACCTGCAGCCGCGGGTTCATTTCCAGAAAGTGGAAGGCGCCCCGCGCGACCAGAAATTCGACGGTGCCGACGCCCGTGTAGCCGACGCTCGAGGCGATGCGCACGGCGGCCTCTTTCAGTTCACCCTGTGCGGCAGCCGAAAGGCCCGGCGGCGGCGCTTCTTCCAACACTTTCTGGTGTCGGCGCTGCACCGAGCAGTCGCGGCAGCCGATGGCCACCACCGCGCCGTGGCGGTCGGCTGCGATTTGCACCTCGATGTGCCGCCCGCCCTCGACCTTGCGCTCGATGAAGAGCCGCCCGTCGCCGAAGGCGGAGAGCGCCTCCGAGCGCGCGGAGCGAAATGCTTTGATCAGCGCGTCCGGCTCCTCGACCACACGGATGCCGCGCCCGCCGCCGCCCGCCGAGGCTTTCACCACGACCGGGAAGCCGAGCGCGCGCGCGCTGGTTTCGGCCTGCGCTTCGTCCTCGACGGCGCCGCCGCTCCAGGGCGTCACCGGCACTCCCACTTCTTCGGCGAGTTTTTTTGCGCCGATTTTGTCGCCGAGCGCGCGCATGGCGGTGGCGCTGGGGCCGAGGAAGCGGATGCCCTCGTCGGCGAGCTTTGCGACGAAGCGCGGGTCTTCGGCGACGAAGCCCCAGCCGGGCCAGACCGCATCGGCGCCAGCCTGCAAGGCGGCTTTGATCAGCGCGTCGTGGTCGAGGTAGGCGGCGACGCCAACGCCGGGCAGCGCCACCGCGAGATCGGCGTGGCGTACGAAGGGGGCATCGCGCTCGATCTCGGTGTAGAGCGCGACCGCTTGCAGGTCGGAGCCCTCCTCGCTGCGCAGCGCCTTGACCGCGCGGATGCAGCGCATCGCGGCCTCGCCCCGGTTGACGATGGCCAGCCGCCGAATCGGCTCGAAGCGCGTCACCGGCCCGCCCCACCCGGC
>JAHRAN010000080.1 GCA_020027245.1 Myxococcota bacterium | reverse complement strand
GGCGTAGCTGGGTGGCTTCTTCCAGGGTGATGCGGCCTTCGTGCAGGCCGCGTTCGGTGAGGCGGCGGACTTTTTCCTTCAGGGCGGCCTGGTCGTACTCCACATAGGCGAGCACATCCTTTACATCCTCGCCCTCGACCACGTGCTCGATCGTGTAGCCGCCGTCCTCGGCGAGGCGCACGTGCACGGCGTTGGTGTCTCCGAACAGGTTGTGCAAGTCGCCCAGAATTTCCTGATAGGCGCCGAGCAGGAACATGCCGAGGTAGTAGGGGCGTCCGTCGGGGGCGTGCAGTTCGAGTACGTCTTTGGCGTCCTCTTGAATGTCAATAAAGCGGTGGATTTTACCGTCGCTGTCGCAGGTGAGGTCGGCGATGATGCCGCGCTGCGTGGGTTGCTCGTCGAGCCGGTGGATCGGCATCACCGGGAAGAGTTGCCTGACGGCCCAGTGGTCGGGCGCGCTTTGAAACACCGAGAGGTTGCCATAGTAAGTATCGGCCAGCGCACGCGGCAACTCCTGCAGTTCCTCCGGAATCTCCGGCAGGCTCTGCGCGATCTGCTGAATGCGGTCGCAGCATTCCCAGAACAGGCGCTCCACCCGCGCGCGCCCGTGCAGGTCGAGTTGACCCACATTGAAGAGCGTGGTCGCTTCCTCCTTGGCGTGCAGCGCGTCGTGGTAGCACTCGAGCACATTCTCGCGCTTCACATTCTGACGCACGAAGTCGAGGTCATGAAGAATGCGCGGATCGGCTTCGCACACCGCCACGGGTTTGTGCGCCTTGCTGTTCAACTCGTTCACGCCGAGCACATCGAAAATCAACACCGAGTGATGGGCCACCATCCAGCGTCCCGCTTCGGTGACGATGTCCGGGTGGGGCAGGCCCGCATCGTCGGCGGCCTCCTGAAGCGTGGCGACGACATCGTTTGCGTACTCCTGCACGCTGTAGTTTTTTGACGAGTGCGAGTTTGTCTGCGAGCCGTCGTAGTCAACGCCGAGTCCGCCGCCCACATCGAGGATGCCGGGCTTCGCGCCGAGTTGATGCAGCCCCACAAAAATACGCATGGCTTCGCGCAGCGCGTCTTTGTGCGCGCTGATCTTCGTGATCTGCGAGCCGATGTGAAAGTGCAGCAGCTCCAGACAGTCGAGCATGTCCTCTTGACGGAGCCGCGTCGCGACCTCGACGATCTCGAGCGCGGTGAGCCCGAACTTCGACTTGTCGCCGGTGCTCTCGATCCACTTGCCTGCTCCCCGGGTCGAGAGCCGGGCGCGCACGCCGAGCCGGGGCCGGATACTGAGTTCGCTGGCAATCTTCACGATGGACTCAACCTCGTGCGCGCGGTCAATCACGATCACGGGTTGCCGTCCGAGCCGCTGCGCGAGCAGGGCGGTCTCGATGTAAGCGCGGTCTTTATAACCGTTGCAGATAATCAGCGCGTCGTCGGTGTCGAGTAGCGCCAGCGCAATCAAAAGCTCCGGTTTGCTGCCCGCTTCGAGTCCGATGCCAAGCTGTGCGCCGAAGCCGACGATTTCCTCCACCACGTGGCGCTGCTGGTTCACCTTGATCGGATAGACGCCCCGGAAGCGCCCCCGATACGCGTGCTCGTGCATGGCGGTGTCGAATGCCCTCACCAGATGCTCGATGCGGCTCGCCAGCACATCGGAGAAGCGCAGCAGCAACGGGGTGCGCAGGCCGCGCTGACGCAGATCTTCGACCAGCCGGTGCAGGTCAATCTCCGGTGCGCCCGCGCGACCGGGCTGCACGGTGACATGGCCCTCGGCGTTGCCGCCGAAGTAACCGCGTCCCCAGGCGGGCACGTTGTACAGCTCGAGGCTTTGCTTCGTGTTCCAGTTCGACATGACCGTTCCGTTCTAGCGCGGCAGCGGTTCTTCGCGCTCCTCGCCGCTTTCGAGTTCGTGCACCCGGACGACGCCTCGCGCGTGCTCATCGTCGCCAATCAGATAGACGCGCGCCGCACCGGCGCGGTCGGCGTGAGAGAATACGCGCTTTGCGCGAAGTTCGGTCAGCACCAGCTCTGCGGCGCAGCCCTCGTCGCGCAGTTTCGTAACGAGCCGCACCGCAGCCGGGCGCGTGGCCTCGCTCATCGGATAGACCACGGCGTCGAGCGCGCGGGGCAACTCCGGCAGCAACCCGCGCTCGGCCAGAAGCTCGCTGATGACCGCGTCGCCGAAGCCGAAGCCGACAGCGGGCAGCGGCTTGTCGCCGAAATTTTCGAGCAGCCGGTCGTAGCGACCGCCGCCGCAGAGCGCGCGAAACTTGTTCCCCTTGTCGCGCAATTCGAACACGATGCCCGTGTAGTAGGCCAGCCCGCGCACGACAGAGGCGTCGAAGCGCACGCGCTCCGCCAGGCCGTAGGCGTCGAGCGCAGTGAAGAGTGTGTGCAGGTCGGCGAGCGCGGGCGAGTTCTCCTTCGCGCCGCGCGCCGCCGCTTCGAGCCCCGTACCCTTAAGCTGCGCCACCAGCTCCGTGGCCGCCGCCGGGTCGAGCCGCACCGTGCCCTTCGGGTCCGAAAGTTGCGCGCACACCGCGTCGGCGCCGCTGCGGTCGAGCTTGTCAATGATTACGCACAGCGCTTCGAACACACCGGGCTGGCTGCGAAGGAAGTCACGCTGCAACTTTTCTTCGAGCAGCGCGCGGTGGTTGACGCGCAACACGACCTCGCCCTTTGCCAGCCCGAAGCTGTCGAGCGCCGTGAAGATGGCGGCGATCAGTTCCGCCTCAGCGTTCACCCCGGGCTCGCCCCAGATGTCCATGTTCCACTGGTAGTGCTCGCGGCGTCGCCCGCGCGTCATGCGCTCGTAGCGCCAGCACTGCGGGATGGAGAACCAGCGCAGCGGCAGGCGCAGGGCGCCGCGTCGCGCCATCACCATGCGCGCGAGCGAGGGCGTGAACTCCGGGCGCAGCGCCAGATGCCGGCCATGCAGCTCGAAGTGGTAGAGCTGCTCGACAATTTCCTCGCCCGCCTTGCGCTGATAGAGCGCGGCGTGCTCGAGCACGGGCGCGTCCACTTCCTCGAAGCCGAAGCGGCGCGAGGTCTCACGGAACTGGCCGTGCAGCCAGTTGCGCTGGCGCAAGTCCTCGGGGTAGAAGTCCCGGGTTCCGCGCGGCGGGTTGTGGGAAACGCTGGCCACGGCGCAGGCTTAGCGGCGGGCGCAGCTTGCCGTCAAGCCTTGATGAACCCTCACCCCTAACCCCTCTCCCGGAGGGAGAGGGGAAAGAGAGAAGAAGCGCCGCTTAGTTAAGGCTCGGCTCTCTCTCCCTTTGGGAGAGGGTTGGGGTGAGGGTTCATCAAGGCCGGACGGCGGGCTTTGCCCGCCGCGACTTTCAGCATGGCTTCGAGGGCGACCTCGATGCAGGCGTCCATGTTGCGGTCGAGCGCGATGTCGCTCGGCCCCGGCCAGGGCGTGCGGTCCGAGACCACGCAGATGGCGCCGGCGCGCGCGCCGAAAAGACCGGCGAGGGTCAGCAGCACGCCCGCTTCCATCTCCATGTTCAGCACACCGGCGTCGCGCAGGTCGAGCAGTTTTTGCGCATTCTCGCGCGGCCAGTAGCCGCCCACGCTCATCGAGGCCAGCTCGCCCCCGGCGCCTTGCAGGGCGTTGCGCATGTAGAAGGCGTCGAGGCTCCAGGTGACGCCCGCGTGGCAGCGCACCCCCCGCGCGTGTGCCGCATCGAGCAGTGCGCCGACCAGCCGGTGATCGCTGACGGCGGGGTACTCGGGGGTGACATAGGCGCGGCTGGTTCCGTCGTCGCGCACGGCGCCGGTCGTCACCACCAGATCGCCCAGTTCGAGCTCCGGGGCCAGGCCGCCGCTGTTGCCGATGCGCACAAAGGTATGCGCGCCGAGCTTCAGCAGCTCCTCGATCAGCACCGCGGCGCCCGGCGCGCCGATGCCGGTGGAGGCCGCCGTGAGTTCGACGCCAGAGCGAGCGCCGGTCAGCACCCGGTACTCGCGCACATCGGCCACCGTTTCGGCCTGCTCGAAGTGCGCCGCGATGCGCGGCACGCGCGCCGGGTCGCCGCACAGGAACACATAGGGGGCGACCTGACCGGGGCGAAGGCCGGTGATGGGCTGCACACTCATTTAACCATCTAACCTAACATCTAACCTAACCAACCTGACCTCCGGCGGGGCGGGTTGCCGGTTCGGCGGGCTACCGGTCCGTCGGGGACGCGCCCTTTGCTGTCGGGGCGTCGCGCCCCATCGCTCGGTGGCAGCCTTGCCTGCGGGAAGGCGCAGCGCAAGGCGGGCGCATTTAATCCGCCGTTCGGGGAGACCCTCGAAAACGCGCTCCAGCCGGTCTTGGAAGGGCTTCCCCCGGGGGAGCCTTGTCACCCTGCGCAGCCCGGGCTAAGTGGTGCGCCCACTGTTGCGAGCAGATGCGGTCGGCCACCCCCCAGCCGGCTCAGGGAGGCACCTGTGGCCAAGGCACTCGTCATCACCGAGAAGCCCAGTGTGGCGCACGACATCGCCGAGGCGCTCGGGGGGTTTCAGGAGCGGGACGGTTACTGGGAGAGCGCCGACCGGCTCTTGACCTTCGCCGTCGGCCACCTCTTCGAGTTGCTCTCGCCCGAGGAGGTGGACGAGAAGTACAAGCGCTGGACCCTCGATGTGCTGCCGATTCTGCCCGAGCGCTTCGAGTTGAAAAAGAAAGAGGGGCAAAGCGAGCGCATCCGCACGATCCGCAAGCTGATCGAGCGCGACGATGTCACCCGGCTCGTGAACGCCTGCGATGCCGGGCGCGAGGGCGAGCTGATTTTCGGCAGGGTGCTGCGCTACCTCGGCGTCGAGAAGCCGGTCGAGCGGCTGTGGCTTCAGTCCATGACCCGGGACGCCATCCGCAGCGGCTTTGCGAGCCTCAGGCCAGCCAGCGAACTCGAGGGCCTCGCCGCAGCCGCCGAGTGCCGCGCCAACTCGGACTGGCTGATCGGTATGAACGCGACGCGGGTGTTGACCAAGCGCCTGAAGAGCCGCAGCGAAAAGGGCGCCTGGAGCGCCGGGCGCGTGCAGACGCCGACGCTGGCGCTGCTGGTCGCGCGCGAACTCGAGGTGCTGGCGCACACACCCGAAACCTTCTGGCGCGTGACGGCGCGCTTCGAGCACGAGAGTCATCGCTACGAAGGCGTCTGGTTCGACCCGAGCTTCAAGGAGAATGGCGACGATCAGCACCGCGCCGACCGGCTCTTCGATGCGAAGAAGGCGCAGGCCGTGGTGGCTGCCGTGCGCGCGCGCAGCGGGACGGCGAGCGAAACGCGAAAGCCCTCGCGCGAGCGCGCGCCCGCGCTCTTCGACCTGACCTCGCTTCAGCGCGAGAGCAACAGCCGCTTCGGTTGGAGCGCGCGGCGCGCCCTCGGCGCGGCGCAGCGCTGCTACGAGCGTCACAAAATTCTGACCTATCCGCGCACCGACTCCAAGGCGCTGCCCGAGGATTACAAGAGCACGGTCGCCGAGGTGCTGCAAAAGTTTGCATCGAGCCGGCGCGAAGACCTGGCCGACTACGCGGCCGCCGCCACGCGCCTGAAGCGCGACGGGCTGCAGAACCAGAAGCGCATCTTCAACGACGCGCTGGTCTCCGACCACTTCGCCATCATCCCGACCGGCGTGCTGCCACCGCGTGCGCTGTCCGGCGACGAGGGGCGGCTCTTCGATCTGGTGCTGCGCCGCTTCCTCGGCAGCTTCCACCCCGAAGCGCTCTGGGAGCGCGTCGAGCGCACAAGCGTCGTCGAGGGCGAGCACTTCCGCACGAGTACCCGCGCGCTGATGGAGCCGGGCTGGCGCGCCGTGCTGCCGGCGAGCGACACCCCGCCGCCGCTGCCGCCGCTGGTGTCGGGCGACGCGCAACCGAAGACTCCGCCCGCGGTGGCGGTTCGCACAACCGAGGTCGCCGCCGAGGAGCAGCAGACGCGCCCGCCCGCGCGCATCAGCGAGGCGCGGTTGCTGTCGCTGATGGAGCACGCGGGCCGCGCGGTGGACGACGAGGAACTGGCGGCGGTGCTTTCCGCCAAGGGGCTTGGCACGCCGGCCACGCGCGCGGACATCATCGAAAATTTGATCGCCAAGAGTTATGTGCTGCGCACCGGCAAGGCGCTGCGTCCGACCGTGAAGGGCATCCGCCTGATTGACACGCTGAAGCGCATTCATGTGGACCGGCTGGCGTCGGCGGAGCTGACCGGCGAGATCGAACAGCACCTGCGCGATGTGGAGCAGGGCGCGCGCAGCGCCGACTCCTTCATGGAGGAGATGCGGGAGTACGCGAGCGACATCGTCGAGCGCACGCGCAACTTCGATTACGACGAGGTGTACAAGGACGAGCCGCCGCTCGGCGACTGCCCGCGCTGCGGACGACCGGTTATCGAGATGACCTGGTTCTACCGCTGCAAGCCGCAAGCGGAGGGTGAAAGCGAGGGTGGCGACGACGACTGCCCGCTGCGCTTCTGGAAGGACAACCGCGGCCGTTACCTCGACCGCGACGCCGTGCACGCGCTGCTCAGCGATGGCAAGACTGCAGTGCTCGACGGCTTCACCGCGCGCGACGGCCGCACCTATCGCGGCACCGTCGAGATTGACCGCGAGGAGTGGAAGCTCAAGGTGACGAGCGAGGGCTGGAACGACGACGGCGGCTACCAGTTGCCCGAATACGAGACGACCCCGGAGCCGCTCGGCGCGTGCCCCTTCGCTGCGAAGTGCGAAGTGATCGAGACGCCGACGCACTTTGTGTGTCGCACATGGCAGGCGCAGGAGTTGGCGCTGGCCGAGCACCGCAAGGTCAAGGCGCAATGCCTGGAGCGCGGCGAGAAGGCGCCGTCGAAACCCGCGCCGCCAGCGCACACCGGCTTCGTGCTGCCGCGCACCGTCTGCAAGCGCGAGCTCACCCGCGACGAGGCGCTGCACTATTTGCAACACGGCAGGACGGAGCTGCTCGAAGACTTCACCTCGCGTCTGGGACGACCCTTCTCGGCCATTCTGGTGCAGCAGCCGACGGGCCGTCACAGCTTCGAGTTCCCGCCGCGTGGCAAGGGAGCGGGCGCGGCGGGGGTGGTGGTTAAAAGCGTCGCGACGAAGCGCCGCGCCGCCGCCGGGCGTCGCAAGATCAGCCGCAAAAAGCTGGGCGTCAAGAAGGTGGTGCGCAAGAAGGCGGGGCGGAAGCAGGCCGCGCGAAAGAAGACCGCCGCGAAGAAGACCGCGCGCAAGCGCTCCACCCGCCGCAGCACCGCTTTGTCGAAACGCGACTGAGGCCGCGCCGCTCGCTCCCGGCCAGTGTGAGCGCCCAAGCCACGCGAAGTTGCGCCGCCGCAGCGGGAGGCGCAGCCTTGCGTAGTCCGCACCTTGGAGGCGCTGATGAATTTTCGCTCCATCGGTTTCCCGCTCGTTCTGGGCATCGCGCTCTGCGTGATCGCGCTGCTGCTCGGCGTGGGCTGGCAGTTGATCGTGGTGGGCGACCTCGGCCCGGTTACAGAGGGCAGCGGTCGCCTGCACTGGCTGTTGATCATCCTCGGTTCGGTCTTCTTCGTGCTGATCATCGTCGGCCTGCTGCTGCTTTGTCTGTGGCTGGTGCGCGAGATTCGCTTCAACAACAGGCAGCAGGCCTTCCTCGATGCGGTGACGCACGAGATGAAGACCCCCATCGCCGCGCTCAAGCTCTACCTCGAAACGCTGCGCCGTCACGACCCGGAAGCAGCACTTCGCCGCCGCTTCCTGCTGCAGATGGAGGAAGATGTGGAGCGGCTCGAGCACACGGTCGCGCAGGTGCTCGCCGCGGCGCGCCCCGAAGCGCCCGCGCAGGGCGACGAGACGATTGACCTCGGCGCGCTGCTGCGCCACGCCACCGACGAGTTGTGCCGTCGCTACGCGCTGCCCGAGGGCGCCATCCACTTGGAGCTCCGCCGCCCGCTCGTGGTGACGGGCAACGCCGCCGAACTCGGCGTGGTGTTTCGCAACCTGCTCGAAAACGCAATCAAATACTCGGATGCGCCGGCGCGCGTTCAGGTTGTGCTCGACGAGCAAGCGGGCGGACGCGCCAGCATCGAGATCACTGATCACGGCATCGGCATCGAACGCCGCGAACTGCGCAAAATCTTCGACCGCTTCTACCGCACCGGCCGCGATGTGCAACGGCAAGCCGGCCTCGGCCTCGGCCTGTTCATCGT